>NZ_JBJHAD010000002.1:0-393094 GCF_054050875.1 Blastococcus sp. SYSU DS0541
GGCGGCGCCCCCCCCGCCCGCCCCGCGCGGGCGGGGGCGCGCCGGGGGGCGCGCCCCCCCCCCCCCCCCCCCCCCCCCCCCCCCCCCCCCCCCCCCCCCCCGGGGGTCGGGTTGTGCGCGTGCGCCAGGTCGACGGCGTCCTCCGGGGCGTCGTCGGGATCGCTGCGCCCGAAGCTCTTGGCGAGCGTGACCGCGATGCCACCCACGACGGCGCCGATGGCGATGGCCAGCAGCCACAGCAGGACGTTGCTGATCGCGAAGAAGACGAACACCCCGCCGTGCGGAGCCCGCGCCTCGATCCCCAGGACGGCGACGATGGCACCGGTGGTCGCGCCGCCGAGCATCATCGACGGGATGACCCGGACGGGGTCGGCCGCGGCGAAGGGGATGGCCCCCTCGGAGATGAAGGAGAGGCCGAGCAGCCAGGCCGCCTTGCCGTTCTCCCGCTCCGCGGCCGTGTAGAGCCTCGAGCGGATCGCGGTGCTGAGCGCCATGGCCAGCGGGGGCACCATCCCGGCGGCCATCACGGTCGCCATGATCGTGAACGAGCCGCTGGTCTGCGAGGCCAGGCCGGCGGTGGCGAAGAGGTACGCCGCCTTGTTGACCGGTCCACCCAGGTCGAAGGACATCATCAGGCCGAGGATGATCCCGAGCAGGATGGCCGAGGACCCGCTGAGGCCGTTGAGCCAGTTCCCCAGCCCCTCGAGCGCCGCCGCGAGCGGGCGCCCCAGCAGCATGACCATGATGCCGCTGGAGATCAGCGTCGCGAGGAGCGGGATGATCACGACGGGCTGGAGCCCCCGCACGCCGGAGGGCAGCTTCCAGCGGCTGATCCACAGGGCCACCAGGCCGGCGAGGATGCCGCCCACCAGGCCGCCGAGGAAGCCGGCGCCCACGGTCAGCGACACCGCGCCGACGACGAAGCCGGGCGCGATGCCCGGCCGGTCGGCGATGGCGTACGCGATGTAGCCGGCGAGGGCCGGGACGAGGAAGGCGAACGCCGCCTGCCCGAGGACCGTGCAGACGGCGCCGAGGTAGCCGAGGATGCCGAACCGGAGCTCCTCGGTGCTCTGGCCGACCGGGAGGTCGAGCAGCGAGTTGTTCAGCACCCAGCTCAGGGCGTAGCTCTGGCCCTCGGCGTCGGGGTTGCCGCTGACGATCTGGTAGCCCCCGAGCGCGAACCCCAGCGCGATGAGCAGGCCGCCCGCGGCGACGAACGGGATCATGTAGCTCACGCCGGTGAGCAGCCAGCGGCGGATCTCGGTGGCCGTTCCCGGACGCCCCCCGGCGCCGGACGGGGCCGCGGCGCCCGACGCGCTGCCGGACACGCGGCGTGCGTCCGGGTCGTGCGCGGCGGCCAGCGCCTCGCGGATCATCACGTCGGGCTCGTTGATGGCCCGTTTGGTGCCGCTCTGCACGAGCGGCTTGCCCGCGAACCGGTCCTGGTCGCGGACCCCGACGTCGACGGCGAAGATCACGGCGTCGGCGGCGCGGATGACGGCCGGGTCGAGCGGGGTGGAGCCCGAGGAGCCCTGCGTCTCGACGTGGACGTCGACGCCGGCGGCCTCGCCGGCGGCGGCCAGCTTGTCGGCGGCCATGTAGGTGTGCGCGATGCCCGTGGGGCAGGCGCTGACCACGACGACGCTCCTGCGGGCAGCGGGCTCCGACGGCGGCCCTCCGGCGGGAGCGGTGGCCGGCGCGGTCGCCGCCGAGCCCGCGGTCGCCCCGGCCGGTGCCGCCGCGGGCGCCGGGGAGACGACCTCCTCCACGAGGGCCACGATCTCCGCGTCCGAGGTCGCCGACCGCAGCGAGGCGACGAACTCCGGCCGCACCAGGGCCCGCGCCAGGGCGGTCAGCAGGGTGAGGTGGTCGGCATCGCCGTGCGCGGGGGCGGCGATGAGGAAGGCGAGGTCGGCCGGGCCGTCGGGGGCGCCGAAGTCCACCTTCGGGGAGAGGCGGGCGAAGGCGAGCGACGGCTCGGTCACCGCCTCGGAGCGGCAGTGCGGGATCGCGATGCCCCCGGGCAGGCCGGTCGCCGCCTGCGCCTCGCGGGCCAGGACGTCGGCCTGCAGGGCGTCGGCGTCGGTGGCCCGGCCGGCGGCGGCGACCAGTTCGGCCAGCCGGCGGACGACCGCGGCCTTGTCCGGCCCGAGATCGGCGTCGAGCGCCACCAGGTCGGGAGTGATCAGTGCGGGCATGGGCCTCTCCCGGAGGAGTCAGAGGGCGTCCCGGCCGACGGCCGGGACGGGGTTCGGGACGGTGGGACTCGTGCTGCCGGGTAGCCCGGCGGTGACCCGTACGGCCGGACCGTCCACCTGGGCCGGGGTGGGGACGGCGGATCCGGGGAGCGACGCGCTGGCCGCTCCGTAGGCGACGGCGTTGCGCAGCCGCTCGGCCGGCGGCGCGCCGGCCAGGGAGGCGAGGAGGTGGCCGGCGAGGCTGCAGTCGCCGGCGCCGACCGTGCTGCGGACGGTCACCCGCGGCGGACGGGCGGACCAGAGCTCGCCGTCGGCCGTGGAGAGGAGCGCGCCGTCCGCGCCGAGCGTGAGCAGCACCTCGGCGACACCGCGATCGTGCAGCGAGCGCACCGCGGCGAGCATCGCGGCCGGGTCGCGCAGCACCTCCTCCTCGGTGAGACCGGCCAGCTGGGCCAGCTCCTCGGCGTTCGGCTTCAGGAGGTCGGGAGCGGCGTCGGGCCCCGCGGACAGCAGCGCGACGAGGGGTGCCTCGCTGGTGTCCACGGCGATGCGCGCCCCGGTGTCCCGAAGCGAGCGGACGAGGTCGGCGTACCAGTCGGCCGGCGTCGACGGCGGCAGGGAGCCGGAGAGGACGACCCACTCCGCGGCTGCGGCGTGCCCGTGCAGGACGCCGCTGAGCGCGCTCCGCGAGACCTCGGTGAGCGGGGCGCCCGGCTCGTTCAGCTTCGTCGTCGTGCCGGCCGGGTCGACCAGCGTGTAGTTGGTCCGCACGGGGGTCTGGACGGGGACGGTGGCCAGCTCGAGGCCGAGGGCGCGCAGCGCCGTGACGATCGGGTCCGACGCCGCCGCCGGGAGGATCGACACCACGTCGCCGCCCGCCGCGGCGAGGGCGCGGGCCACGTTGACCCCCTTGCCCCCCGGCTCGGTGGTGGTCCCGGCCAGCCGCACGATGCCGCCCTGGCCGAGCGGGCCGGGCAGCTCCAGGGTCCGGTCCAGGCTGGGGTTGGCCGTCAGCGTGACGACCCGGCCGGGCCGCCGCGGGCCGGTCACGCGAGCACCACCTCGACGCCGGCCTTCTCCAGCTCGGCGACCACCCCGGGGTCGGCCTTCTCGTCGGTGACCAGGACGTCGACGTCCTCGATCGCGGCGTAGCGCACCAGGTGCTCGCGTCCCAGCTTGCTGCTGTCGGCGAGCACCACGACCCGCTGCCCGGCCCGCACCATGGCCCGCTTGACCGACGCCTCGGCGTCGTCCGGCGTGGTGAAGCCGTGGTCGGGGGTGATGCCGTTGGCGCCGAGGAACGCCACGTCGACGCGCAGCTCGGCCAGGGCCCGGACGGTCGTCTCGCCCACCGCGCACTGGGTGACGCCGCGGACGCGACCTCCCAGCACGTGCAGCGTGACGCCGCCGGTCCCGGAGAGCCGAGAGGCGATGGGGACCGAGGAGGTGACGGCGAGCAGCCGGCGGTCGGCGGGCAGGAGCTCGGCGAGGGCGGCCGTCGTCGTCCCGCCGTCCAGGACGATGCTGCCCTCCGCGCCGGGCAGGAGACCCAGTGCCGCCGCGGCGATCGCGCGCTTCTCGTCGCTGTGCGTGCGGTGCCGCTCGCCGAGGCCCGGCTCGACCAGGGTGAGGGCGCCGGCCGGCACGGCCCCGCCGTGCACCCGGCGGAGCGTGCCGGCCCGCTCGAGGACGGCGAGGTCGCGCCGGACGGTCTCCGGGGTCACGCCGAACTCCTCGGCCAGGGCGGCGACGGCCAGCCGGCCGCGATCGGTCACCAGCGCCGCGATCGCCTGCTGGCGCTCCTCGGGATAGAGCACGGGCCCTCCGGGACGGTCGACGGTGTCCGAATGTGTGGCTTCGTCGTTGTGCTTGTGTTGTTTTACGTCCGATCCGTTGACAAGTCAACAGGAATTCGTGACCCTGATCACGGCACCCGCCCTCCCGCACCGGCCTTGAGCGAGGTCCTCATGTCCAGCACCGTCTCCCCGCCCGCGACCGCGGGTCCCGCGGTCCTCACCGGCACCCCGGTGGTCCCAGGGGCTGCCGTCGGGCCCGTCGTCCGCCCCGCTGGGGCGATCCGCCTCCCGGCCGACGACGGCGCCGAGGTGCCCGGCTCGGAGCGGGAGTCGGAGAAGGCCCGCTACGGCGCGGCCGCCGAGGCCGTGGCCGCGCGGCTCACCTCGCGCGCCGCGGCGGCGACCGGGGTGAGCGCGGAGGTCCTCAGCACCACGGCGGGCATCGCGCGGGACCGCGCGCTGCGCACCGCGGCGGAGCAGCGGATCGACGCGGGCGCCCCGGCCGCCGTCGCCGCGGTGCAGGCCGCGCAGCAGTTCATGGACATGTTCGCGGCGCTGGGCGGCCTGATGGCCGAGCGCGTGCCGGACGTGCGCGACGTCCGCGACCGGATCGTCGCCGAGCTCACCGGCCAGGGCGAGCCCGGCGTCCCCGCGCCGGACGTGCCTTCCATCCTGCTCGCCGACGACCTCGCGCCGGCCGACACCGCGGGCCTGGACCCGGCACGGATCCTCGGGCTGGCCACCCGGCTGGGTGGCACGACCAGCCACACCGCGATCATCGCCCGCCAGCTCGGCCTGCCCTGCGTCGTCGGCGTCGGTGGGCTCGACGCGGTCCCCGCCGGGGCCACGGTGCTCCTCGACGGCGAGCAGGGGACGCTGACCGTCGACCCCGAGCCGGAGGAGGCGAGGGCGCGGGTGGCCGCCGCCCGGCTGGCCGCCGAGGCGCTGGCCGGGTACCGGGGGCCGGGGCGCACGAGGGACGGGCACGTCGTCCAGGTGCTGGCCAACGTGCAGGACGGCGCCGGCGCCCGGGCCGCCGCCCGTGCGCACGCCGAGGGGGTCGGGCTGTTCCGGACGGAGCTCGCGTTCCTGGGCCGCGCGGAGGAGCCCTCGGTCGAGGAGCAGGCGACCGGGTACGCCGAGGTCCTGGCGGCCTTCCCGGGCCGGAAGGTCGTCGTCCGGACCCTGGACGCCGGCTCGGACAAGCCGCTGGCCTTCGCCACCCCGCCCGACGAGGCCAACCCGGCGCTCGGCGTCCGCGGCCTGCGGGTCGCCCGCCGCGACCCCGGGCTGCTCGAGCGCCAGCTCGACGCGATCGCCGAGGCGGCGGCGCGGACCGCGTCGACGCCCTGGGTCATGGCGCCGATGGTGGCCACCGTGCCGGAGGCGGCCGGCTTCGCCTCCGCCGTGCGCGCCCGTGGGCTGGTGCCCGGCGTGATGATCGAGGTGCCCTCGGCCGTCCTGCACGCCGAGCGCCTGCTCGCCCACGTGGACTTCCTGTCCATCGGCACCAACGACCTGTCCCAGTACGCCCTCGCCGCCGACCGGCTCTCCGCCGATCTCGCCGAGCTCACCGACCCGTGGCAGCCCGCGCTGCTCGAGCTGGTGGCGCTCACGGCCGCTGCGGGTCGGCGCGCCGGGAAACCGGTCGGCGTCTGCGGGGAGGCTGCCGCCGATCCGCTGCTGGGGTGCGTCCTCGTCGGGCTCGGGGTCAGCTCCCTGTCCTGCGCCACCTCCGCCGTCGCCGGGGTGGGCGCCCGCCTGTCCACCGTCGACCTCGTGGCCTGCCAGCGGGCTGCCGAGGCGGCGCTGGCGTCCGACGAACCGCTGGCGGCCCGAGCGGCGGCTCGCGCGGCCCTCGCCGCGTGACGACTCTCACCCCAACGGATGAGGAACCTTCGGTGGAATCTCAGGTCCGCCGACGTTTCGTCGGATTAGATTGGCAGGTGCCTGCGTTACTACGGCAGCAGGCATCACATTCCGACGAAAGAGGCAACAACGATGAGCAGCGTGACGACCAGCTGGCGGCGGCGTCGGCAGCTGGCGCGTACCCGCCGGGAGCTGAACAAGGCCCTGGCCCGCAGCAGCAGCCCGGCCATGCGTGACGAGCTCCTGACGATGGCCAACGGCAGCCACCTCCTCGGCCGCTGAGCCCCGGCCGCGCGGCGCGCGGCCCGTGAAACCGACCCCGGTTCCCCCTCAGGGACCGGGGTCGCGTGCGTCCCGGCCCGTCCGGGGTGCGCCTCCGACCCGCGACCGCGGTTCACCCGAAGCGGTCGGTTCCGCTCAAGCGGGGGTGCTGGTCCGCCGATCACCGAGCCGTGGGCACACGAGCACCCGCCACCGGCGCCGCGAGCGCCGGCCGGTCGGCCGAGGCGCGGGAGACCCCCGGCATCACCATGGCCGGGGTGCTGCACTACGTCCGCCGCCACGGTGGGGACGACGCCGTCGCCGCGGTGCTGGACCGCGCCGGGCTCGCCGACGTCGCCGACCAGGTCGACGACCAGGCCTGCTGGTGGAGCTACGACACCCGCATCCGGCTGTTCACCGCGGCCACCGAGGTGCTGGGCGACCCGGACACGATGTTCCACGTGGGCGCGGCCGCGATGCGCAGTGGCCTGGGCCACTCCCTGCTGCTGGTCCTGCGTGCGCTCGGCACACCGCGCCAGGTGTTCCGCCAGCTGCCCCGGGCCGCGGCGAAATTCACCACCGTCTCCCGGATGGAGATCCGCGAGACCACCGCGACGTCGGCCACCGTCGCCCTGCACCTGGCCGACGGCTACGCCCACTCGGCGCTGGACTGCGCCTACGCGCGCGGCCTGGCGGTCACGATCCCGGCCATCTTCGGCCTGCCTCCCGGCGTGCTCGCGCAGACCGAGTGCTGCGTCGACGGCACCGGGACCTGCATCTACCGCCTCACCTGGGAGCGGCGGTCGCGGTGGCGCCGCCGACGGCCCGGCGCGGCGGATGCCGACCCGGAGCTGGCGGCGCTGCGGGGACAGCTGCGCACGCTCCAGTCGGCCGCGGGCGACCTCGTCGCCAGCGAGGACCTCGACACCGTCCTCCACCGCATCGTGGCCCGCGCCGGCGAAGCCGTGCTCGCCCCGGCACACCTGCTCGTCGTCACCGCGCCGGGCGGCGGGCCGCCGCTGGTCCACGGCGCCGGCATCCCCGAGCACCAGCTGCCCGCCCTGGCCGCCCGCATCCTCGCCGGGGACGACCTGGACGCCACCGCCGTGGTGGTCGACGTCGCCTCCCCGCGCCGCCGGCACGGCCGGCTGGCCGCGATCTACCCGTCGGGCGACGGCGAGATGACCGACGAGCACGCGATGCTGGCCGCCTACGCGGGGCACGCGGCGGCGGCCCTGGACCTGATCATCGCCCTGCAGGAGGCGCGCACGGAGGCGGGCCGGGCAGGTGCGCTGCTGGAGCTGGCCCACGAGCTGGCCGCCGCGGCGGATGCCGTGGAGGTGGCCGAGCTGGTCACCGCGGCGCTCCTGCGCGTCGTCGGCTGCGCCCGTGCCAGCCTCCTGCTGTGGGATCCCGGTGCCGGGGTGCTGCGGGCGTCCGCGACCGCCGGCCTGTCCGAGGAGCAGGCAGCGGTGATGCGGCTGACCGCGCTGCGTCCCGAGGAGACGCCTGAGCTGATGGGGCTGCTGACCGAGCGGGACCCGCTCGTCCTCGACGACACGACCAGCAGCCCCACCATCCGCGCGCTGCTGCGGGGCGTCGGGAGCGCGCGCGTCGTCGCCGTCCCCCTGCTCGCCGGCTCGGCGTTCCTGGGCGTGGTGACGGTCGGCTGGCAGACCGGGCAGGCGCCCGACGAGCTCGGCGGTGACGTGCTGGCCCGGCTGCGCGGTGTCGGTGACCAGGCCGCCACGGCGCTGCAGAAGGCCCGGCTCCTCGAGACAGTGCGACACCAGGCCACGCACGACGCGCTGACCGGCCTGCCCAACCGCGTCCTCTTCCTGGAGCGGCTGGAGACGACGCTCGCCGCGACCGGTCCCGGCGGCCGGCTCGGGGTGCTGTTCTGCGACCTCGATCGGTTCAAGGAGGTCAACGACTCGCTCGGGCACGCGGCCGGCGACGAGCTCCTGCGCCAGGTGTCGGCGCGGCTGCGCGCCGCCGTCCGTCCCGGGGACACGGTGGGCCGGCTTAGCGGGGACGAGTTCGCCATCGTGCTCCCGGACCTCGCCGATGCCGGCCACGCGCAGCTCCTCGCCGACCGCATCACCGCCTGCTTCGACGAGCCCTTCCGGCTCGAGGGCACCCCCGTGCGGGTCGGCACCAGCGTCGGGGTCGCCGTCCTCGATGAGGAGCGGGCGTGCGACGCCGACGCGCTGCTCCGCGAGGCGGATGCGGCGATGTACCGGGAGAAGCAGCGGCGCGGCCCCTCGGCCCGCGCCGGCCGCTGACCGCTCAGCCGCGCAGCCGCGCCCGCAGCGCCGCCTGCTCGTCGGCGCCGAAGCCGTGCGCGTGCAGCCAGCCGACCGGGCCGTCGAAGCGCTCGTCGAGCAGCGCCAGCAGCCGGTCCATCGTCTCGGCGCGCGGGGTGTGGCTGGCGACGTCGCGGGTGACCATGTCCTCGGCGTAGGTCGGCGAGGTGGCCAGCTTCGCCACCAGCGCGTCGATGATCTCCGCGGTGAGCGCGTAGTCGGCGACGATCTCCTCGTGCGGCACCCCGGCGACCGCGAGCGCCAGGGCGCACACGACGCCGGTGCGGTCCTTGCCGGCCGCGCAGTGCACCACCGACGCGCCCTCGGGAGCCCGGGTGAGCGCCCGCAGGGCCCCGACCACGTTCTCCGAGCGCTGGCCGAGATAGCCCAGGTAGGAGCGCACGGCCGGGGGCTCGCCCTCGTCGTGGGCGGCGACCTGCCGCGGCAGCAGCGACTCGGTCCACCCCGCCGCGAGCTCGGGCCGGGGGTCGTCCTCCTCGACCGCGAAGACGTCGGTGTGGTGCCCCCGCTCGGGCAGCAGGGTGAAGTGCCGGTGGGTGACCTCGGGGACGGCGCGCAGCGGGCCGCGCCCCTCGAGCAGGATCTCCGCGGTGGTGCGCAGGTCGATCACCTGGCGCAGCCCGAGCTCGCCGACCAGGCGCCGGACGTCGGTGTCGGTGAGGGTCTGCAGGTTGTCGCTCCGCAGGATCCGGCCGGTCGCCGTCCGCCCGCCGTCGGTGGTGGGCAGCCCGCCCAGGTCGCGCATGTTCGTGGTGCCGTCGAGGCGGATCCAGCGGTCGGTGTGCGGAGAGGTCACCCCTGGGACGGTACGGCGTCCGCCCCCCGGGCTCAGCTCCCGGCGGGCTCGCCGGGGATCGTGAACAGCGGCCCCCAGGCCTCATCGGGCCCGATCGGGAACAGGGTCCCCGGGGTGGCCCCGCGGTTGGCCCAGCGCGCCTCGTAGGGGAGCCCGTCCAGGAGCACCCGGGCGCCCCGCTGGTAGAGGGCGTCGGGGTTCCACACCTCCGTCACGTCGGTGACGGTCGGCACCGGCTGGGGGGCCGACTCCGTCGTCTGCACCACGCCGAGCAGCGCCCAGGGCGACGGGACACCGGCCGTGGCCGGCACGGACGGGTCGACCCCCATGGCGTACCAGCGGGCCTCGTACACGTTGCCGTGCCACACGACCTTGTAGCCGGCCGGGTACTGGGCCTCGGCCCGCCAGATCGGGTAGGGGCTCGTCGCCGGGTCGTCGACGACCGGCTGACGGCCGGCATCCTCCACGGTGTCGTCGATCTGCACGGCGGGGCCGTCGCCACCGAGGCCGGCGAACGCGGTCACGAAGGCGAGGGCCTCCTGGGGGACGCCGCTGCAGGTGTTCGAGTGGACCGCGACGTCGGCGAAGCTCGCGCCGCAGCCGGTGTCGCGGTTCAGCGACCACAGCGAGAGCCGCCCCAGGCCGGTGGCACGCGCGAACGAGGCGAGCGCCGCGGCGTCGTCGAGGGAGAAGACCTCGCCTTCGACGTCGTTCTGGCCGATCATCGGGGTCGCGCCGATCCGACTCCAGACCTCGCGCTCCCCCAGGGAGGTGCCGATCTCCTCGTACAGGGCGCGGACCTGACCAGCTGTGGCGCGGAGCGCCTGCTCGGTCGCCTCGATCATGGACTGCTCCGCGGGCTTGGCGCCGCCGTAGTCCATCGTCATCACGTTGACGCCGGTCAGCTCCACGCCGCCGGCCAGGGTGGCGCGCACGAGCTCCACGCCCTCGGCGGTCATCCCGGTCGGGGCCACCGGCACGGTGAGCCACACGGCGAGGGGGGAGCCGGCGGCCGCCCGCTCGCGCTGCAGGTCGGCCAGGGCGGCCGCCCGCCGGCCGGCCGCGGCGAGGTCGGCGACGGCGGTGCCCTCCACGTCGAGGTCGACGGCGGAGAGGTCGTAGCGCTCGACGACGTCGCGGTACGCGTCGGTGAGGTCACCGGTGTCCGTGCAGGTGATGGCGAGCTCGTCGTTGACCAGCCCGCCGAAGCTCACCATCACGTCGCCGCCGGCAGACCGCAGCTGGTCGATCCGACGGTCCAGCTCCAGGTCGGTACCGGCCTGCTCGAGGGAGTAGTAGCCGCCCCAGCTGGGTGCGCAGCCGTCCTCCGGGTCGGCCACGACGAAGGCCAGGGCGACGGTTCGCGCGGGGTTGACCGACGGGTCCTGGAACTGGAAGGTCGGGGTCAGGGTCACGTCGACGTAGGGGACGCTCCAGGACAGGCTCGCCGGCTCCGTCCGGTCGGCGGCCTCGGTCACCGAGACGAACGCCCCGCCGGCGACCGCTGCGACGACCAGCAGCAGCAGGCCCACGCGCGCCCAGGACAGCCGGCGCGCCACCGGCTGCTCCTCGTCCCGGGGTGCGGCGCTCGATGCGCCCATGGAAGCCCTCGCTCTCGTCGACGCGGTCCCCGGTCGGGACTGCGGTTGGGTGGTTCGACCTCGGCACAGCCTGCCCCGTGGTGACACCCGTCCGACCCACGCCGGGCACGGGCCTCATCACGAGGGGTGACCGGGGGCAGCGGCCGGGGCTGCCGCGGCCGCAGGATGCGATCCGACGTGGGGGACGCCGGTCGGACGCCTGGCACCCGTCGGAGTCGACGAGCACGAAGGCGGAACTGATGCGACGAACCCTTCCCGATCCGCGCCGGCCGGACGTCCGGCGGCAGTGGGGGAGCGACCGGCGGCGGGAACCCCTCCCGCTGGTGCCCGCGAAGGTGTCCGAGCGGCGCATGGCGATCGGCCGGCTGGCCATCGTCCTGACCGTCTCGGCGTGGGCCGTGTACGTGGCGTTCACCATCGAGCAGCAGTTCATCGAGGGAAAGGCTGACAGCGCGCGGCTGGCCATCGAGGCGATCGTCTACCTGCTGCTGATCACCGGCCTGGCCACATCGGCCATGGCCTACCTCATCACCCGGATCGGGTTCTTCTACCGGAGCCGGGCGCACACCCGGGCGTCGCGCGCCGTCCTCGACGCCTTCTTCGACCAGCCCGCAGCTCCGGTGACGGTGCTCGTCCCCTCGTACCAGGAGGACGAGCGGGTCATCCGGACGACGCTGCTGTCGGCGGCGCTCCAGGAGTACCCGGCGCTGCACGTGGTGCTGCTCATCGACGACCCGCAGAACCCGACCACGAACCGGGCCCGGGCACTGCTGGACGACGCGCGGGCGCTCCCCGGCAGCATCACGGCCCAGCTCGAGGTGCCCGCCGGCCGCTTCCGGGAGGCCCGCGACGCCTTCGAGCGGGCGGTGGGGGACGGCGCCGGCCGGGCCGCGACGGCCGACGACGTCCGGGAGCTGGCCGAGCACTACCGCTTCGCCGTCGAGTGGCTGCACGACCTGGGCGCCCGGCACGAGGTCATCGACCACACCGACGTCTTCTTCGTCGAGCACGTGGTCGGCGCGTTGGCCGCGGACCTCGCCACGGTCGGCGATGCGCTGGTCAGCGCGGCCCAGGAGGGCGCGGTCCTCCCGGGTGACCGGCTGCTGCAGCTCTACCGCCGGCTCACCGCGACCTTCGGCGCACGCGTCAGCAGTTTCGAGCGCAAGCGCTACCGGTCGCTCTCCCACGAGCCGAACAAGGCCATGAACCTCAACAGCTACATCGGTCTCATGGGGGGCAGCTACCGGGAGGTCCAGACGCCGGTGGGGCTGGCGCTGGTCAGCTCTGCGGCACGGGTGGCCGACCTGACGGTCGAGGAGCCCGAGTACGTCCTCACCCTGGACGCCGACAGCATGCTGCTCCCGGAGTACGCCGCGCGGATCGTGCACCTGCTCAGCCAGAGCGCGCACAGCGGGGTGGCCGTCGCGCAGACGCCGTACAGCTCGTTCCCGGGGTCGGCGACCCGGCTGGAGCGGATCTCCGGTGCGTCGACGGACCTGCAGCACATCGTGCACCAGGGCATGACCCAGTACGACGCGACCTTCTGGGTCGGGGCGAACGCGGTGCTGCGCAAGCGGGCCCTCGACGACATCGTCGAGGTGGACTACGACGGTGACTTCGAGATCCGGCGCTACATCCAGGACCGCACGGTCATCGAGGACACCGAGTCGACCATCGACCTCGGGGTGCACGGCTGGTCGCTGCTGAACTACCCGGAGCGGCTGGCCTACTCGGCGACCCCGCCCGACTTCGGTTCGCTGTGCATCCAGCGGCAGCGGTGGGCCAACGGCGGTCTGCTCATCCTCTCCAAGCTGCGCGAGCAGGTCCGGGCCCGCCGGGCGCGCGGGGAGCGCAACCGCTTCGGCGAGCTGTTCCTCCGGGTGAACTACATGGCCTCCATCTTCTGGAGCTCCGTGTGCCTCGTCGTCATGCTCTTCTACCCGTTCAACGCCGAGCTGCTCCACCCGCTCCTGCTGCTCGTGTCGGTGCCGTACTTCCTCATGATGGCCGGAGATCTGCGCGCCACCGGGTACCGGCGGACCGACGTCCTGCGCATCTACGGCTTCAACCTGATCCTGCTGCCGGTCAACCTGTCGGGCTCCTTCGCCTCCATCCTGCAGCTGATCACCGGGGAGAAGAGCGCCTTCAAGCGGACGCCGAAGGTTCGTGACCGCACGACGGCGGGGGCCGTGTTCATCCTCGCGCCCCTGGCGCTGATCGGGTTCTCCGCCTACACCGTCGTCGTGGACATCCAGTCGCAGCACTGGGGCCATCTCGTCTTCGCCGCGCTCAACACCGCGCTGGCCACCTACGCCATGGTCGCGTTCGTGGGTCTCGGCAACAGCATGGTGGACCTGTGGGTGCACCTGCGGGACTGGCTCTACCGCCCGGTGGAGCCGCGTCGGCAGGGGGACGTCCGCGCGGGCCGGCCGTCCCGGTCGTCGGGAGCCGCCCAGCCCCGGCCCGTCGCCGTCCCGCCGGCTCCCGACTGGGCTTCCGTCCTCCACTACGGCATCCCCGGCACGCCGGGGGGCATCGCCGTGCCCGCGGATGTCGGCGGCGTGCGGGAGGTCGCCCCGGTCCCCGCGCCGCGGTCCGCCCCGCCGGTCGAGCCGGACGACAGCGCCGTGGTGGCCGCGTTCCGCGACTTCATCTTCTTCACCGTCTTCCAGCCGATCGTCGATCTCACGACCGGCGAACCGGTGGGGTACGAGGCGCTGTGCCGGTTCGCCGACGGACGGGCTCCCCAGGAGCGGCTGGATGCGGCGACCGACCGCGGCATCGGCGTGGACCTCGACGGCGCGTTGCTGCGGGCCTCGCTGGCCGCCGCGGCGTCGCTGCCCGAGGGGGCGTGGGTCTCGGTGAACGTCTCCCCGGCGCTGTGGCACTCGCCGCGGGAGCTCTCCAGCATCGTCAGCCGCTCGACCTGCCCGGTGGTCCTGGAGTCCGGCACGCTGGTCGAGGGGCGGAGCCTCTCCGCGGCCGAGCTGCCGATCGGGGTGCAGGTCGCGCTGGAGAACCCGCTGGTGGGCTACGAGAGCTTCCGCTGGGTGGAGGAGCACCGGCCGGGGTTCCTCAAGCTCGGGCGGGAGACGACGGTCGGCATCGAGCACGACGCCGCGCGGCGTGCGCTGCTCGCGGCGCTCGTGCCCTTCGCCGACGAGCGCGGGTGCCGTGTCGTGGCCTCGGGAGTGGAGACGGCGACCGAGCGGGACGCGCTGCGGGAGAGCGGGGTCCAGCTGGCGCAGGGCTTCTTCCTCGGGCTGCCGGCACCCGCGCGCGTGCTGGACCGGCGACCGGCGTCCGGACCGGGCCTGGTCGAGGTCTCGTCCGGGCGGTGAGCTCGGTGCTGTGACGGGCCCTGACCCCCGCCGCGCCCGGTCTGCCCGCGACGATCAGCGCCCCTGATCATCGAGCGTCCTCCCTCACGTCCTGCGCTGAGGGAGGACGCTCCACGATCAGGTTCCCTGATCCCGGCCACGGGGACGGCGGAGTCGCGGTGCCGGTGAGGAGGCGGTCGCAGACGTCGATCAGGCGCTGCCGCAGCACGGCGCCCCGCGCGGCGAACCCTCGCTGCGCGGCCACGTACTCGGCCTTGCCCTCGGGCGTCTCGATCGGGACGGGGGCGTAGCCGTGCGCGCGCAGGTCGTACGGGGAGGCGCGCATGTCCAGCTCCCGGATCGCCACGGCCAGCTCGAAGCAGTCGGCGACCAGCTCCCCCGGTGTGGCGGGGCTGAGCTTGTAGGCCCACTTGTAGAGGTCGGCCAAGACGTGCTTGCACCACACGTGCGTTGGGGGAGGGTGTTGTCAGGCGTCAGCGTGGTGCCTACCCCGGGCCGGCAGTCAATTGGTTGGGTGCTGTGTAGGTCCTGGCTCGTCCAACCATGGTGGTTGCTCGACGTAGCGATAACGCTGAAGAAGTAGCGGGGCAAATAGCCCGCGTGCTCCACTGATTGACTTTGTGAAAAGTTGGCGATCCTCCTCGGAGAGGTTGACGAAGGCCAGTCGCAGTTCGAAGTAGCTGTACTCCTCCGGAGGGTCATTCTCGCCCCCAGGCGGCCATACAGTCACCGCCACGTGGTCGTCTGATCGGTCGGGCAGTTCACCTGTGGCGACCAGGGCTTCTAGGAGTCCCTCGTCGTACCGAACTGTAGTGCCGCTAGGAATCCGAACTTCGTTACGGGGTTGCAGTGGGCGAGGGGCGTCCTCGCCGGGGTCTTCTACGGCGGCAGTGAACGTGCGGCCGATGAAAACTTCCTGCGCGAACACTGACCCAAAACCGGACGTCTTGTTCCGGAGAAATAGGGACGAGAACCTGGTCATAGGCATAGGAGGCTGCAGGACAAGGGCCGGGATGTGGATCTGCAGCCAGAGACCAAGGCATGCTCGCCCTGTCAGTGAAGGTCCGTTCTTCTCAATGTCTGCGCCGATACCCTGTAGCTTCTCCTGAATGATGTCGCGAGCGTGGTCCGAGGTCACGCCCATGGTTAGTCCATTTTGGGTGAAAGCCACTTGCGTAACATCCATTGCTACGACTCCGTAGCGTCTGCGCAGGAGGCCGCTCCGCGGCTTACGTGCCTCAATCTGATTCAGCGCTTCCTTGATGCGTCGCCCCACCTGGCCGGGCTTCGCCACCCGCTTGCATTCGATGTAGTACGTCGTGAAGCCGCGAGTCGCGACCACATCCGTCAGACTGTCGAAGTCGAGTCGGTGGCCCGTTCGTGCCAGATAGCTGGCAATCCTCAACTCAAACTGCGTGTTCCTGAACTCGGTGTTTTTGTCTAGAGCCGCAAAATCCGCACCACGGACCATCGTTCGGAGCTTTCGGGCGAGGCCGCTAGTCTCAGCGTTCCCGAGGCTCTCGCCTATCCAGGTGAGCTCGTGCACCTCTCGAAGCACATAAAGTAGTCGGTCGAGACCATGCTGGATCGGGCTGTGCGAAGGGTCAATAAAAGTACCCTTGTCGAGCTCCCAATCTTTGAGCGGCCCTTGCTGCAGGTATCGGCGATAGCGGGCGATCCGCGTGTTATGCGTGACCACGTCATGCTTCGCGCAAAGCTCCTCGAAGCGCCCAAGGCGGTCTACGAGCGTTTCGAAGGAGTGGCCAGGGAGCGTCGTCGTGGGGAGAGGGTAAGAGCGATCGCCGGTCAAGTCCGTGGTCCCTTCGATCGAGCGTGACGGGGATCTGATCAGTCGATCGGGTCGCGATCCGACACTGGTCGAGCAGCGAGCGGCAGTTCAGGCGCGTATAAGTTGTTCGCACACGAAGACGAGGCGTGCCCGTAGTGCGTCGGCCCTATTTGTAAGCGCCTTCTGGTGCTTCACGTACTCCGCTTTTCCGGCAGGCGTTTCTATGGCTACCGCCGCGATACCGTATGAACCTAAGTCGTACGGTGACGCCTGCATGTCCAGGACGCGCACGTCACGCGCAAGCTCGAAGCAGTCCAATGCCAGGTCGCCAGGAACGGCCGGACCAAGCTTCATCGACCATTTGTGACAATCCATTGCGGCGTGGAGACAGCCGGGTTGCTCCATTTCCGGCTGGGACTCTCGGGTCGGTTGCAGGTGATTGAGGGGTGTGGCGGACGGGGTGAAGAATCGGAACGCATCGAAGTGCGTGCAGCGGATCTGATGCTGCTCTACAACGGCGTCCGTCCCCGTCTGTCCTAGGCGCAGGGGGAGGGGGTGGCGGTGCTCGTCCTGGCGGTACGCCATCGCCCACTCGTGTAGGCCGAAGCATCCCGTGAACGCGGGTCGCGCCGCCGTGGCGGTGAGAAGGCGAAGGATGAACTGGACGGTCTCTCCCCGGTTCACCAGGAGGGCGGCTACGTCCAGCGACACGTTTCCGTCAGGATCGGTCCTGTACCACCGCCACCCTGCATGAGGCGCCGGGCCGTCGTTCGTCGGTGCCAGAGCGACGCCAGCGCCCGGATGCCACCGACGCAGCAGCGACGGTCGGGTGTTGTAGTACGTGAAGAGGAAGTCCTCGACGGCGTGCTTCTCGCCTCGCGCAGAGCGGGAGCGGTGCCCCGCCGTGAGTGCGTCAGCACGATCCGCATGCCGGGTCGACAGTTCTGTCCAGGTGGACGCAGGCAGCCGGCGCTTCTCTAGCTGCATGCTGGCTCAAGGTAGAGGTCCATGCCCGCGTGCAGGCACCCCGGCTGCTCCAGCAGCGGCTGGCTCTCGCGGGTGGGCTGCAGCCGGTTCCGCCCGACGGCGGCCGGGGTGAAGAACCGGAACGCGTCGAAGTGGCTGCACCGGACCGGGTGCGCCTCGACGACGGCGTCGGTGCCCTCCTGGCCGAGCCGCAGCGGGACCGGGTGCCGGGTGCCCGTGTCGCGGTAGACCATCGCCCACTCGTGCAGACCGAAGCACCCGGTGAACGCCGGGCGGGAGGCGGTCGCCACGAGCAGCCGGCGGACGAAGCGCACGGTGTCCCCGCGGTCGGCCAGGAAGGCGGCGACGTCGAGCCGCACCGTCGCGCCGTCGGTCCCGTACCAGCGCCGGCCCGCGTGCGGTGCGGGCCCGGCCAGGGCGACGTCCGGGCCGGGGTGCCAGCGGCGGAGCCGGCCCGGCGTCTCGGAGTAGTAGGTGAACAGGAAGTCCAGCACCGGGTGGGTCTCGCCACGACGGCGCCGCTCGCGGTGCGGCACCGCCCAGCGGTCCACCCGCAGCTCGTGCGCCGCGGTCCGCGCCTGCCACTCCTCGACCGCCAGGACCGGCGGGTGGACGGCGGTCTGCTGCACCGGGCCAGGGTACGAGCCCCTGTCGGGGCGCCGGCCGGGAAGTCAGTCCGGGTCGACGCGGGTGAGCCGGTGCAGGCGCAGCGCGAGCTGGACCTCCAGGGCGCGGGCGGGGGAGGACCACTCCCGGCCGAGCAGGCGGCCGATGCGGTCCAGGCGCTGGGTGACGGTGTTGACGTGCACCTGCAGGGCCTCCGCCGCCCGGGCCGGCGAGCTGCCCGCCGCGAAGAAGGCCTCCAGCGTCCCCTCCAGGTCGGTGCCCCGCTTCGCGTCGTACTCCAGCACGGGGGCCAGCGTCGCCGTCACGAAGGCGGGCACGTCGCGGCCCTCCCCGACGAGCAGGCCGAAGAACCCCAGCTCCTCGGCGCTCGCCGAGTCGCCGGTGCGGCCGAGCGCCACCAGGGTCGCCGCGCAGCGGGCGGCCTCCGCGTGTGCGGCCGCGACCGCACCGGGGCCGGAGGCGGGCCCGGCGCCCCCGACGGTGGCCGCTCCGGCGCCGGCGGCGGCGAGCTCCCGGCGGACCGTGGCCGCCGCGGTGCCGGGCTCGAGCCCGGGCAGGCAGAGGACGACGCAGCCGCCGTGCAGGCCGGCCAGCCCACCGCGGGTCGCCGCCAGGTGGGCCGCGGTGGCCAGCGCCCGCGGCCGGCACCGGGCCTCGACCCGGGCGACGACGACGGCGTGCGGGCGGTCGAGGTCCGCGCCCAGCCGGCGTGCGCGCTCCCGGAGCCCGTCGGGGTCGCGCAGCCCGGGGCTCAGCAGCGCCTCGAGCAGCTCACCCCGCACCCGGTTCTCCGCCTCGCCCGCCGTCCGGCGGATGAGCAGCAGCAGGGCGGTGACCAGCGCGGCGCGCTCCAGGATCCGCTGGTCCGAGTCGGCCAGCTCCTCCTCGCGGTGCAGCACCAGCCCGCCCAGCAGCTCGCTGTCCACCGTGACGGCGGCGGTCCACCAGCTGCCGTCCTGCACCGTGCGGCCGGTCGCGCGGGCCAGGGTGAGGGCCCCGGCGGGATCGGGCGGCAGCGCGGTCGCCGCCTCGGCGCCGGGCGAGGCGGCCCGGCCCTCCTCGTCGAGCACGGTGATGCTGCCGCCCAGGGCCTCGGTCACCGCGGCGGCGACGTCCTCGACCCCGCCGCCGCGCAGGACGACGTCGATGAACCGGTCGTGCGCGCCGGCCGCCCGCTCCACCGACGCGGTGTGGGCGCGCAGCCGGCGGCTGGCCGCCGAGAGCTCGTCCAGCGCCGACCGCGTCTCCTCCAGCAGCCGGGCGTTGTCCAGGGCGATCGCCGCGTGGGCGGCCAGCGAGCCCAGGAGGGAGACCTGCGACCGGTCGAAGGTCCGCTCGCGTCTGTCGGCGGCGAAGAGGACGCCGATGACCTGCGCGCCCCGGACCAGCGGCACCCCGAGGATCGCGACGAGCCCCTCGTCGCGCACGCCGTCGTTGATCTCGGTCGTGTGCCGGAACCGGGGGTCGGTGAAGTAGCTCGCCGTGGCGTAGGGCGCGGCGGTCTGGGCGACGAGCCCGCCCAGCCCCGCCCCCATCGGCAGCCGCAGGCCCTGGAACCGGGCCGAGACCGAGCCGTCGGTGACCCGCATGTAGGTGTCGCCGCGCACGGGGTCGTTCAGCGTCAGGTAGGAGACGTCGCTGCCCAGCAGCTGGCGGGCACGCCGGACGATGGCGGTGAGCACCGAGTCCACGCCGCGGAGCGCCGCGAGGTCGTTGGCGGTGTCGAAGAGGGCGGTGAGCTCGGACTCCCGGCGGCGCCGGGCGGCGAACGCCTCGCGGACCTCCAGCGCCAGCACCTTGACCCGGTCCAGCTCGGCGAGCTCGTCGGCGTCGGCCCCCGCCGCCCGCGCCCGCACCAGCGGCCGTTCGTACTCGATCGCCGCGGCGTCGCCGAGCAGCAGCTCGAAGAACTCGGCGGTCCGGCCCGGCACCGGGCGCGGGCCGGCACCGCCGGAGGAGGGCGCCGGGGGGGTGGACACGACCGGCATTCTGGCCGGTCGCGCGGTCACCGTGCGCTCCACCCGCCGTCCATGACCAGAGAGGTGCCGGTGACCGAGGCCGCGGAGGGGGAGCACAGCCAGGCGACGGCGTCGGCCACCTCCACCGGCTCGATCAGCCGCTTCACCGCCGCCGGGGCCAGCATCACCTGCTCGACGACGTCGCCCTCGGACAGGCCGTGCGCCAGCGCCTGCGCGGCGATCTGCCCCTCCACCAGCGGGGTTCGCACGTAGGCGGGGTTGACGCAGTTGGAGGTGACGCCCCGCGCGGCGCCCTCCAGGGCGATGACCTTGGAGAGCCCCTCCAAGCCGTGCTTGGCCGTGACGTAGGCCGACTTGTACGGCGAGGCGCGCAGCCCGTGGACCGAGCTGACGTTGACCACCCGGCCCCAGCCGCGGTCGTACATGTGCGGCAGCGCGCCGCGGACCAGCCGGAAGGGGGCCTCCAGCATCAGCCGCAGGATGTGGGAGAACCGGTCGACCGGGAACTCGTGCACCGGCGCGACGTGCTGCAGGCCGGCGTTGTTGACCAGGATGTCGACGGCGAGGTCGAGGCGGTCGACGGCGTCCAGGTCGGAGAGGTCGGCCGTGACCGCCGTGCCGCCCACCTGCCCGGCCACGGCCTGCGCGCCCTCGGCGTCGCGGTCGACGATCACGACGTCGGCGCCGTCGGCGGCCAGCCGGAGCGCGCAGGCACGGCCGATGCCGGACGCCCCGCCGGTGATGAGTGCCCGCCGCCCGACCAGGGGACCGTTGACCGCCATGGCGCGAACGCTAGGCCGCCGGTGCGACCTGCCCCACGGTCGCCGCGCACACAGCACGCTGCCCCCGGATGGTGTGGTAGCACACCCGCCGCCCGGGCTCGGTCAGTCGGGGACGTTCCCCGGGCGGGTGACGCCGTCGTCCCGCTGCGCGTCGTCGTCGGTGGTGAGCGTCGCCTCCCCCTCGGGGGCGCCGTCCTCCTGGGCCTCGGCGACGGGCCCGTCCGTGGTGTCGGGGGACTCGCGGTACCCGGTGGGCTGGGACTCGGTCATCGGCCGTCGTCCCCGGAGCGGTCGGTCGGGGCCTGGACCTCGCCGGTGGCGCCGGCGCGGGTGGCGCGGGCGACGTCGCCGTCCGCGCGCGCGGGCAGGTCGTCCCCCTGGGCGGCGTCCCGCTCGACGCCTTCCTCGGCGGTGAGCGGCACGTCGTCGAAGGAGGAGGTGAGGTCGCTGTTGGCCCCCGTGCCCGACGAGGTGGGTACGTCCTGCTGGATGCGGTCGCTGCCCTGCGGATCGGTCATGCCGGCCTCCTGTCCGTCGGCTGTCCCGACAGCCCATGCCCGTCGTCGTCTCCCCCAAACGACCGGGGCCGCCTCCCCGACGCGAAGGCGGCCCCGGTGACGGGATGGAACGGCCCTCGTGCAGGGGCCCGCCGCGAGCCTGCGAGCGGTGGGGGGGGGCGCGAGGGTCCTCCTAGAAGGCCGCTTCCGGCACGTCCATGAGGGCGTTGTCGGTGGCCTCGACGATGGCCCGCTCCGCCGTGAGCCTCGGCAGCACCTGGGTGGCGAAGAAGCGGGTGGCGGCGAGCTTGCCCTCGTAGAAGTGCCTGTCCTTCTCGCTGACGTCGCCGGCCAGGGCGGCCAGGGCGACCTCGGACTGGCGGATCAGCAGCCAGGCGGTGATCAGGTCGCCGGTGGCCAGCAGCAGCCGACTGGTGTTCTGCGCGACCTTGTAGAGCGAGGACATGTCCTCCTGGGCGGCGGTCAGGTGACCGAACATCGTGGTGAGCATGCCCTGGACGTCCTGGAGGGCGGTGCCGAGCAGCGTCCGCTCCTCCTTGAGCCGGCCGTTCCCGGCCTCGCCGTCGACCGTGGCCTGGATCTGCTCGGCCAGCCAGGTCAGCGCGACGCCGCCGTCCTTGACGATCTTCCGGAAGAAGAAGTCCTGGCCCTGGATCGCGGTCGTGCCCTCGTAGAGGGTGTCGATCTTGGAGTCCCGGATGTACTGCTCGATCGGGTAGTCCTGCAGGAAGCCCGAACCGCCCAGCGTCTGCAGCGACTCGGAGGTGAGCAGCTCCGTGGCGCGCTCGGAGCCGAAGCCCTTGACGACCGGCAGCAGCAGGTCGTTGACCCGCTCTGCCAGGCGCGCCGCCTCGCTGTCCCCGGCGGCCTCCGCCTCGGTGACGCGGTCGCGGAAGCCCGCGGTGTAGAGGTACAGCGCCCGCATGCCCTCGGCGTAGGCCTTCTGCCGCATCAGCGAGCGGCGGACGTCCGGGTGGTGGGTGATGGTCACCCGGGGGGCGTCCTTGCTGGTCGCCGTCAGGTCGGCGCCCTGGACGCGGGTCTTCGCGTAGTCCAGCGCGACCTGGTAGCCGGCCGAGAGGGTCGCGATCGCCTTGGCGCCGACGAACATCCGGGCGTGCTCGATGACCTTGAACATCTGGGCGATGCCGTCGTGCACCCCGCCGACCAGCCAGCCCTGCGCCGGCACCGGGCCGTCGCCGAAGGTGAGTTCACAGGTCGTCGACACCTTGAGGCCCATCTTCTTCTCGACGTTGGTGACGTAGGCGCCGTTGCGCTCGCCGAGCTCGCCGGTCGCGAGGTCGACGTGGAACTTGGGGACGACGAAGAGCGACAGCCCCTTGGTGCCGGCCTTCGCGCCCTCGGGGCGGGCCAGGACCAGGTGGATGATGTTGTCGCTCATGTCGTGCTCGGCCGACGTGATGAACCGCTTCACGCCGTGGATGTGCCAGGAGCCGTCGGGCTGCTGCACGGCCTTGGTGGTGCCGGCGCCGACGTCGGAGCCCGCGTCGGGCTCGGTGAGGACCATCGTGGCGCCCCACCGGTGCTCCAGCATGAGCTCGGCCAGGCGCTCCTGGTCCGGCGTGCCCAGCTCGTCGAGGATGGCGGCGAAGGCGGCGCCCGAGCCGTACATGAACACGGCGGGGTTGGCGCCCAGGATCATCTCGAAGGCGCCCCAGGTGAGGGCGTGGGGTGCGCCGAAGCCGCCGAGGTGCTCGGGCAGGTCGAGACGGGACCACTCGCCGTCCTGGACGGCCTTGTACGACTTCTTGAACGACTCCGGGAGGGTCACGGAGTTCGTCGCCGGGTCGAAGACCGGCGGGTTGCGGTCGGCGTCGACGAACGAGGCGGCGACCGGGCCCTCGGCGAGCTTCCGGATCTCGGCCAGGATGCCGCGCGCGGTGCCGGCGTCCATCTGCTCGAACGGACCGGTGCCGAACTTGTCCTTGGTCTCCAGGAACTCGAAGAGGTTGAACTCGAGGTCCCGCAGATTGGCGGTGTAGTGCGTCATGGCGCTCACGCTCCCGTGCTCCGTGCCGGCGGACGGCGTCGTCCTACTCGCGAGTAACAAACGCTATTACCCGCGAGTAGCTACGGCAAGCACCGTGGCGCCGGACACGCCTGCGGCCGGGGTCTGCCCCGGAGGGTCAGCGCTTGCGACGCCGCGCGCGCATGACCGCGCCCGCCAGCCACACGAGCAGGCCGCCCAGCGCCGCCGCCACCAGCAGCGCCACCACCAGGGGGCCCTCGACGTCGGTGAAGACGAGGCTGATCTGCACCGACTGGCCGTTGAAGACGACGAACAGCACGAGCACGACGGTGACGAAGATGAGCAGCGCCAGCGCGAGGGAGCGGCCGATGGCCTTCCCGGTGTGCCGTTCGCGGGCCGGGGCCGGCTCGGCCGGCCGTTCGGTGGTGCGGTCGGGTTCGGCGCCGGGATCGCCCGGGGGCTGGGAGCCGAGCCCGACGCTGAGCGGGTCGCGCTGCGCGCCGGCAGGCTCCCGTCCGGGGCCGGTCACCGGGCGTCCGGTTCGGTCTCGGCGGGCGGGTAGGCCGGGCCGGCGATGCCGTCGGCCGGGCCCTCCGTGGCGCCCAGGGAGTCGCGGTCCTCGCCGGGCGCCTTCTGCGCGCCGAGCGGCTGGGCCTCGCGGTCGGAGCCCGCGTTGTTCTCGTCCGGCATGGTCATGAGGAGTGATCTGCCCGCGCTCCCGCACGCGGAAACAGGGCCCTCACCAGGCGTGTCGGGATCGCGCCCCCGGGCGGGCGGTCAGTCGGCCAGCGCCGGGCCGGCCTCGTGCGCGGGGTGGCCCGCGGTCCGCTCGCGCTGCTTCATCCGCGCCTCGAACACGTGCCGGTCGCCCCCGGCGAGCTCGTCCCGGGCGCGCGCGTCGAAGGCGCGGAAGGTGCCCCAGTAGTTCTCGTCGAAGTCCTCGACGATCTGGAACGTCCACCGGTCGGCGATGACGTTGCGCCCCACCAGGTCCCGCTCGAGGTCCGCGGCCAGCGGGCCGGCGCCGGCGTCCCGGAACAGGTCGACGGACTCCTGCAGGAGCCGGTCGGCCTTGCCGGTCAGCTGGTGGAAGGCGTACAGGAAGCCACGCGCCTGGTCGACGGTCTCCAGGGCCTCGGACAGCTTGCCGAGCGCCTCCACGGTCTGGTCGTCGAGGTCGGGCCGGGTGCGGTCGTTGCTCACCGGCCCATCCTGCGGTCAGCCGCGGGCGACCGCGATCTCGATCAGCCGCTCGGCCAGCCGTCGCCCGTGGGCGGCGGGGCCGTCGGGGCCCAGGAGCCCGCCCGAGAGGTACATCCCTTCGATGATCAGGTGGACCTGGGCGGCGAGGTCCTCGCCGTCGCCCGGGACGATCTCGTCGGCCAGCCGCTCCAGGCGCGCGTGCAGCTCGAACTTGTAGTCGGCGGCGGCGCTGCGGGCGGGGTGCTGCGGGTCGTCGTACTCGCTGCTGACGTTCGTGAACGGGCAGCCGCGGAACCCGGTCCGCGTGACGTCGCGCTCGACGGCGTCGACGACCGACAGCAGCGCCGCGCGCGGGTCGCCCTCGAGCCGGTCGAGCTCGGCGTCGATGAAGCCGAGCACGGTCGCCGCCTTGCGGCTGAGGTAGGCCCCGACGAGGTCGTCCTTGCTCTTGAAGAGCCGGTAGACCGTCATCTTGCCCAGCCCGGTCTCGCGGACCAGCTCGTCCATGCCCACGCTGCGGGAGCTCCGGCCGGCGAAGAGGCGCTCGGCGGTGTCCAGCACGATCGCCTGCCGCTCGGCGCGGCTGCGGCGGACCGGAGCCGTGGCGTCGTCGGCGGCGGTGAGGGGCAGGGCGGCGGTCACGTCACCGATGCTGCACCAGATCGTGACGGAGCAGTTCGCGGCACGCCGACCCTGATCGCTCTGGGTGACGAGGGGCGCGCGGGCTCCCCGTGGCACCGGGGAGCGGAGGTGTTCGTGTGACGACGCAGCGTGACCGCCGAGCCCCGCAGGGCCCAGCCGACGTCAGTCCCGCCGGGTGCGGCGCGGGTTCGCCAGCAGCCGCGCGACGGCGCGCGCCGCGGTCTCGCCGGAGGAGTCGGTCCGCGACCCGTCGGTCGACTCGTCGGTGGCCCGGGTGTGCAGCAGGTTGTCCTCCATGCTCCGGCGCGTGCCCGGGTCGTGGCGGTGCGAAACCGGGACGCGGCTGATCAGGGCTGAGAGGTGGGTCACCCGCCCGGGCGCCGGTCAGGTGTCCGGGGTGTCGGCACCCCCGCCGGCGGCGTCGGTGCGGCCCTCGGCCGGCTCCTCGGGGTGCGGGGTGCGGCCGCTGCCGGGCTCCTCGCCGGCCGGGTCGCCCTCGGCGCGCTCGGCGCTGCGCGGCGTGCGGTGGGATTCGCTCATCGCGGGTTCCTCCTCGGGTGGGACGGGAAGCCTGTGCCCGGTCCTCGGGCGGGGAAACCGGGGGTCAGCCCACCGGGGTGGCCGCGGGCACCCGGGTCAGGAGCTCGCGCACCGTCCCCTCGTCGGGCAGCGCGCCCCGCGCGCCCGGGCCCGTGGTGGACGCCGCCGCCGCCGCGACGGCGTGCCGGACGGCGTCGGGGAGCGTCGCGCCGGTGGCGAGCGCCTGGCCCAGCGCACCGCAGAAGCAGTCCCCGGCGCCGGTCGTGTCGACGGCGGTCACCGGCGGCGGCGGCTGCAGCACGGCCGGCTCCTCCCCCGCGGGCACGACCAGGGCACCGCGCGCGCCGAGGGTCACCACGACGGCGCCCGGCGTCACCCGGCGGGCCAGCCGCACCAGGTCGGCGGGAGAGCGGTCGGCCGGCCCGGCTCCGGCCAGCAGGAGCAGCTCGTGCTCGTTGGGGACGAGCACGTCGACCCGCCGCAGCAGGGCGTCGGACAGCGGGGCGGGCGGTGCCGGGGTGAGGACGACGGTGCCGGTCGCGGCCCGCGCCGCCGCCTCGACCGCCGGCATCGGCACCTCGAGCTGGAGCAGCAGCACGCGCGCCGACCGCACCGACGGCACCTCGACGTCGACGGGGGAGAGCTCGGCGTTCGCGCCGGGCACCACGACGATCAGGTTCTCGCCGGTGCCCGCCTCGACCGGGATGGTGGCGCTGCCGGTGAGCGTGCCGATCGTGCGCAGCACGCGGCTCACGTTGACCCGGGAGGAGGCCAGCGCGGCCAGCTGCCGGTCGCCCGCCGGGTCGTCGCCCACCCGGCCGACCATGTGCACGCCGCCGCCCAGGAGCCCCGCGGCCGCGGCCTGGTTGGCGCCCTTCCCGCCCGGGGCGAGCGCCGAGGCGCGGGCGACCACCGTCTCCCCCCGGCCGGGCAGCCGGTCGACGGACACCAGGACGTCCTCGTTGAGGCTGCCGACGACGGTGACGGACACGGGGACCTCCGGGGACGGGACAGGGGTACCAGCAGTACCAGACGCGCGGTTTCCGCCGGTCGGCGCGGCGGTACCCGGGGGAGGACGACCACCGAGCGGAGAGCTGATGGCGACCGACGACCCGGACACGATCCGGCGCGCGTTCGGCGAGGCGGTGAACATGACCGCGGGCGAGCTGGAGAAGTGGCTGGAGACGGAGGAGTCCCGGTCCGTGGGGCAGAAGGACGGCGACGGCGAGTCCACCGGCCACGCCTCCGGCCGGCGGATCGTGGAGCTCCTGCGCACCAGGAAGGCCGACCTCGACGACGACGACCTCGCCCACATGCGGAAGGTGCACGGCTACGTGGCCCGCCACCTGGCGCAGCGCCCCGAGCACGAGGACGTGGAGAGCTCCCGGTGGCGGTACTCCCTGATGAACTGGGGGCACGATCCGCTGAAGAAGGGCTAGGCACCGTGCGACCCACCACCCTGCCGCGCAACGACCCCGCCCAGTACGACGACCTCGCCGACCAGTGGTGGGAGCCCGCGGGCGGGTTCGCCGCGCTGCACTGGCTGGCCGCCTCCCGGGCCGAGCACATCCCTCCGGCGGAGGGGCCCGGGCTCCTGGTCGACCTCGCCTGCGGCGGCGGGCTGATGGCCCCGCACGCCGCCCGGCTGGGGTACCGGCACGTGGGCGTCGACCTCGGGCTGGAGGGGCTCCGGGTCGCCGGCGCCCGGGGCGTGCTCCCCGTGCGCGGCTCGGTCCTCGCCGTCCCCCTGGCCGACGGCTGCGCCGACGTCGTCGTCGCCGGCGAGATCCTCGAGCACGTCGAGGACGACGTCGCGGTGCTCGCGGAGTGCGCGCGCCTGCTCCGGCCCGGTGGGGTCCTGGTCGTCGACGCGCTGGCCGCCACCCGGATCGGCCGCTTCCTCATGGTCACCGTGGCGGAGCGGCTGCCCGGCGGCCCGCCACCGGGCATCCACGACCCGGCGCTCTTCGTCGACCGCGAGCGGCTGCTCGCCGCAGCCGGCCGGCTGGGTCTGGACCTCCACCTGGTCGGCCTGCGCCCGTCGTTCCGGGACGCGATCGCCTGGCGGCTGGGCCGCCGCGACTCGGTCCGCATGAAGCCGATCCGGTCCACGGCCGTGGTCTTCGCCGGCTACGGCCGGAAGCGGTGAGCGGGCGACGCGGCGGCGGCGCACGTACCGTCGGAAGCATGATCCCGAGCAGGTCGGCCGTGGAGCCGCGCCCGTGACGACCGCCGTCCTCACCGGGGCCGGGTCCGCGCTGCCCACCACGCTCGACCAGGAGGCCGCCTGGGACGGGTTCTTCGCCGACCACTACGCGGGGGTCCGCGCCGCCCGCCGGATCTTCCTCGGCGCCGGCGTCCGCAGCCGGCACGCGGTGGCCAACCCCATGGACGAGGACCTCAGCGGCTGGGGCACCGGCGCGCGCATGGCCCGGTACATCGAGGAGGCCCTGCCACTGGGCAAGCAGGCGGTGGCCGGCGCGCTGGACTCCGCCGGGCTCGCCCCGGGCGACGTCGGCCTGTTCGCCGTCGCGACCTGCACCGGGTACGCGACGCCCGGGCTGGACATCCGGCTGGCCAGCGACCTCGGCATGCCCACGGGGCTGCAGCGGCTGCTGGTCGGGCACATGGGCTGCTACGCGGCCATCCCCGGACTGGCCGCCGTCGGCGACTTCGTCACCGCCCGGTCCCGGCCGGCGGTGCTGCTGTGCTGCGAGCTGACCAGCCTGCACGTGCAGCCCGCCCAGGACGACCTCGAGCAGGTGGTCGCGCACGCGTTGTTCTCCGACGCCGCCGCGGCGGTGGTCGTCGAGCCCGGCACGTCCCGCGGGCGGCGGCTGGCCGCGGTCGTCGCGCGCACCGACGCCTCCACGGCCGACCACATGACCTGGGACGTCACCGACCTCGGCTTCCGCATGGGGCTCTCCCCGCGGGTGCCCGACGTCCTCTCCCGGCACGTGGGCGACGTCGTCGACGAGTTGCTCGCCGGAGCAGGCCTGCGCACCGAGGACGTCGCCGGGTGGGCCGTGCACCCCGGCGGCCCGCGCATCATCGACGTCGTCCGCGACGAGCTGGGGCTGCGCGAGGAGCAGGTCGCGGCGTCCCGCCGGGTGCTCTCCGAGCACGGCAACTGCTCCTCGGCGACCGTCCTGCTGGTGCTCCAGGAGCTGGCCGACGTCGACGGCCCGGTCGTGGCCATGGCGTTCGGGCCGGGCCTGACCCTGTACGCGGCGCTGCTGCTGCCGGCCTGAGGAAGCCCTTCCCGCGTGCTGGGGACGCTGCCCCGGAGGGCGACCTCGGTCTAGCGTTCGCGGCGTGGAGCAGGCAGCCGGTGGGGCCCCGACCGTGCGGGTGTTCCTGGTCGACGACCACGAGGTGGTGCGTCGCGGCGTGGCCGACGTGCTCGAGGACGACCCGGCCATCTCCGTCGTCGGGGAGGCGGGCTCGTGCGCCGAGGCGCTGGCGCGGGCGCCCGCCGTCCGTCCCGACGTCGCCGTCCTGGACATGCGGCTGCCCGACGGCGACGGCGCCACGCTCTGCCGCGACCTGACCGCCCGCCTCCCGCGGGTGCGGTGCCTGGTCCTCACCAGCTACGCCGACCGGGCGGCCCGCGACGAGGCGGTGCGGGCCGGCGCGGCCGGTTTCCTGCTCAAGCAGGTGCGGGGCTCGGCGCTGGTGCAGGCGGTGCGGACCGTCGCGGCGGGCGGCACCCTCGCCGAGCCCGGTGCGCCGCCCCGGCCCCGGTCCGGCAGCGACCGGCTCGCGGTGCTGACCGACCAGGAGCGCACCGTCCTGGCGCTCATCGGCGAGGGGCTGACCAACCGCCAGATCGGCGAGCGGATGGGCCTGGCCGAGAAGACCGTGAAGAACTACACCAGCCACCTGCTGGCCAAGCTCGGGCTCGAGCGCCGCACCCAGGCCGCCATCCTGGCCACCGAGCTGCGCGACCCCCGGCGCTGAGGCGGCGGCCGTCAGGCCGGCAGCGGCACCGTCCACCGGATCTCGGTCCCCGAGGGGCCGGTGGAGACCGCCAGCCGCCCGCCGCGGCGTTCGGCGCGGTCGGCCAGGTTGGCCAGCCCGCTGCGCACCGTGACCGCCGGCACGCCGCCGCCGTCGTCGGTGACCACGACCCCCACCTCGTCGCCCAGGGTCACCGACACGGTCACGCGGGTCGCCCGGGCGTGGCGGACCACGTTGGTGACCAGCTCCCGGACGACCGCGATCACGTCGCCGGCCATGCCCGGCGGCAGGTCCTCGACCTCGCTGCGCACCCGCAGGTCGGGGCGCAGCCCGTGCCCGTCGGTCACCGAGCGCACCACCTCGGCCAGCCGCCGCCGGACGGCGTCCGACGAGGAGTCCTCCGCGCCGTGCAGCTCGAAGATCGACGCGCGGATGCGGGCGATGGTGCCGTCGAGCTCGTCCACGTGGGTCGCGATCCGCCCGGCGACGGCGGGGGCGGTCTCCTCCACGGAACGGCCCAGCCGGTCCAGGGCCAGGGCGGTGGCGAAGATGCGCTGCACCACGTGGTCGTGCAGGTCCCGGGCGATGCGGTCGCGGTCGGCCTGGACCTGCAGCCGCTGCTCGCGCTGCTGGCTGCGGACCAGCCGCATGGCGACGGTCGCGTGGGTGCCGAACGCCGAGGCCGGCTCCAGCACCGCCGGGTCGAAGGGCGGTCGCCCCCGCACCCGCAGCGCGACCAGCGTGGTCGGCGGGGACGCGCCGCCCAGGGGGAGGAACAGGGCCGGGCCGTAGCGGGCCGTGAACTCACCGATCACCGCGGCGTGGGTGGTGCCCGGCTCCTGCGGGACGGCGACGTCCTCGACCAGCACGGGCGTGCCGGAGCGGTGCGCGTCCCCCAGCCGGGTGCCGGCCAGCGGGATCCGCACGCCCTCGGAGTCGGCGGCGTCCGGCCCGACCGCCGCGGTGACGGTCAGCGTCCCCTCGTCCCCGGTCAACGGCGCGAGGATGCCGACGGTGTCGGCGTCGGCGAGCTCGGCGACGCGCGCCGCCGCGGCGCGCAGCACCTCGCCGGCCGGGCGCCCCGAGAGCAGCGCCGTCGCGATGTCGGTGCCCGCCTGCGACCAGGCCCGGCGCTGCTCGGCGTGCTCCAGCAGCCGGGCGTTCTCGATGGCCAGCCCCGCGACCGCCGCCATGGCCCGGGTGATCTCCAGGTCGGCGGCGGTGAACTCGCCCCCGGTCCGTTTCTCGGTGAGGTACAGGTGGCCGAAGGCGGAGTCGCGGGCGCGGACCGGCACGCCCAGGAAGGACCCCATCGGGGGGTGCCCCGCGGGGACGCCCACGGAGGCGGGGTGGGCGCGCAGGTCGGCCAGCCGGAGCGGCCTCGGGTCCTGGACCAGCAGACCCAGGATGCCCGCGCCCGCGGGCGGGTGGCCGATCCGCTGGTGGTCCTCGGGCCCCATGCCCACGGTGACGAACCGGTCCAGGCTGCTCCCGTCAGGGGTGAGCACGCCCAGCGCCCCGTAGCGGGCGTCGACGTGCCGGACCGCGACGGCGACGATCTCGTGCAGGGTCGCCTCGAGCTGCCCGCCCGAGGCCGCCGCCAGCACCGCGGCGGTGAGCGCCGCGGCGTCGTCGCTCATCGACGGGACCGGCGACAGGGCGGGGGCACGGCCCTGACGGTAGGAGCGCCGGCCCGGTGAGGGAAGCGCCTCGCCCATCGTCGGGCACGATCCGGTCGCCCCCCAGGGACCAAAGGCCCGGTCCTGGTCCGTAATTGCCCGCCCAGAACGCGACGAGGCCCCGGTCGCGGGGACCGGGGCCTCGGGGTGGAGCGGGTGACGAGAATCGAACTCGCACTGTCAGCTTGGGAAGCTGATGTTCTACCATTGAACTACACCCGCGAACGGCGACGAGACTACCTGGTCGCCGTCCCGCCGCGACAGCGGCCTCCTCAGCGCCGCATCTCGGCCAGGAAGCCGATCGCCTCCGACCGCAGCTTCTCCGCCATCCGCGAGAGCCCGGTGACGTCCTCCTGGGCGGTGTTCAGCGACGCCGAGCCGTCCACCGCGGCCGCGATGCCGTCGACGAGCCCGTTCATGTCGTCGACGGTCGAGCTCACGCTGCTCATGACGGCAGCGACGTCCTCCGACGCCTGCCGGATCTGCTCGACCTGGGCGGTGACGCGTTCTGTGGCGCGGCCGGTCTGGTCGGCGAGGTCCTTGACCTCCGAGGCGACGACGGCGAACCCCTTGCCCGCCTCGCCCGCGCGGGCCGCCTCGATGGTGGCGTTGAGCGCGAGCAGGCGGGTCTGGGCGGCCACCGAGTCGATCAGCGCGATGATCTCCTTGATCTCGGCCGACGAGCGGGTGAGCGACCCGATGGTGTCCTGCGCGGTCCCCACCTCGGTGCTGGCCGCGGAGGCGGCCGCGGTGAGCCCGGACGCCGACGCGCTGAGCTCGGTCGCGGCGGTCGCCACCTGCTCGGACATGGAGAGCACCACGGACTCGAAGTCGTCGGCCAGCCGCAGCCGGCTGCTCTGCGCATCGGTGACCCGACCGGCGGTCGCCTGCATCGCGCCCCGGGCGTCGTTGATGTCGGTGGCGGTGCGCCGGAAGGAACCCAGCAGGCCCGTGGTGAGCAGACGGCGGTGGAACCGCCCGTCCGCCGCGGACGTCAGCGCCGCGGACGACTCCCGGACGAAGGCGTCGGAGACGTCGAGCACCCGGTTGAGCGCGTGGTGCAGGGCGACGAGGTCGGGCACCTCCTCCGCGGCGGGCTCGATCCGGCTGCGGGCCTCCAGGTCGCCGCGGGCGGCCGCCTCGCAGGCCGCCGTCAGCTGGCGCACGAAGTCGCGGTGCAGGGCGAGCTCCGCGGCGTCCGAACGCCGGCTCCCCTCGCCGCGTCCGGCACGGATCCCCATGTCAGCTCTCCTCGCGGTTGATGATCGACCAGATGAACTCCTCGTAGGTCTGCCCCTGCTCGGCGAGCACCTCCTCGAGGAGGGCCGAGGAGGCGGCGACCGCGCTCCGCGCGTTCGCGTGCCGGCGCTCCTCCGCGAGCAGCCGCTGGTAGAGCGGCTGCACCCGCTGGACGGCGCCCCGAGAGGGTCGCCGGCGGTTGGAGTGGTAGCCGACCACGGTGCCGCGCGCGTCGTAGGAGGGCGTGACGTGCGCGAGCACCCAGTAGTGGCCCCCGTCGGCCGCCAGGTTGTTGATGTAGGCGAACACCTCGCGGCCGGCCCCCAGGGTGTCCCACAGCAGCGCGAAGACCGCGCGCGGCATCTCCGGGTGGCGGATGACGTTGTGCGGCTGGCCGAGCACGTCGTCGAGCGGGTAGTCGCTCACGCGGAGGAAGACGTCGTTGGCGTAGGTGATCACGCCGCGCAGATCGGTCTTCGACACGATCAGCTCGTCGGCCGAGAAGCTGCGCTCGCGCCCGGTGGGGCGTACGGCGTGGCGGGTGCCGCGGGGGACGGCGGTCGCCGGCCGGGTGTCGAGCACGCAGGTCTCCCTCGGAACTCTGGATCGATTGCGTCCCGTACATCGGCAGCCGGGAGCCCGATCGGCACCGGGGAGGCGACACCGCGCGTGGCCCGGCCGGCCGCGGCGGGCTCTCGCGGGCGGCCACGGCGCCGGCCGACTGCGGCTTCGTGCGCCGGGCGCTGCCCTTCACTCCGAGAGAGGGGGGAGGCGGTTCCCTAGACTCCGCGCCATGCTGCTGAGCGACCGCGACATCACGGCCGCGATCGCCGGGGGACGCCTCGGCATCGAGCCCTACGACCCGGGGCTGGTGCAGCCGTCCAGCATCGACGTCCGGCTGGACCGGTTCTTCCGCGTGTTCAACAACGCCCGCTACACCCACATCGACCCGGCGAAGCAGCAGGACGACCTCACCACCCTGGTCGAGCCCGAGGGCGACGAGCCGTTCGTGCTGCACCCGGGGGAGTTCGTGCTTGGGTCCACGCTGGAGGTCGTGAGCATCCCCGACGACCTCGCCGCCCGGCTCGAGGGGAAGTCGAGTCTCGGCCGTCTCGGACTGCTCACGCACTCGACGGCGGGCTTCGTCGACCCGGGCTTCTCCGGGCACATCACGCTGGAGCTGTCCAACGTGGCGAACCTGCCGATCACCCTCTGGCCGGGCATGAAGATCGGGCAGCTCTGCCTGTTCCGCCTCACCAGCGCGGCCGAGCACCCCTACGGCTCCGCCGTCTACGGCTCCCGGTACCAGGACCAGCGCGGGCCGACGCCGTCGCGCTCGTTCCGCAACTTCACCCGCGCGGAGACCCGGCGCCCCTAGCCGGGCGCGGCGTGGCGTCGTCGACCCGGGCGGCGGCCGGGACCTCGACGCCGGCGCTCTCCAGCACGGCGGAGCACCGCCCCGCCGGCGACCAGCCGGGGACCGTCCGCTCCACCTCGTCGTCGACGAAGACCTGCCGCGTGGCGATCCACCCGGCGACGGCGAGCACCGCCACACCGGTGAGCACGATGACGAACATGCCGTCGTAGCTGCCGGTCGCCCCGCGCAGGACCCCCACCAGCAGCGGGCCCGCCCCGGCGACGACGTAACCCCAGCTCTGGCTGACGGTGGAGAGCGCCGCGACGGTCTCCGGCGTTCGGGCGCGCAGGCCGATGAGCGTGAGCACCATCGAGAAGGTGCCCATGCCGACGGCGATCAGGATCATCCACAGCCACGGCGCGGCGGTCGGCGCCGTCCAGAGGCCGACCCAGCCGGTCACGTAGCTGGCGAGGAACACAGCCAGCAGCGGGCGCTGCAGGCGCGGCCGGACGGTGAGCGACGGGATGACGGCGCTCAGCGGGAGGCCGACGACGGAGTTCAGGCCCAGCAGCAGCCCGGCGGCCGCTGCGCTCAGGCCCGAGTCGCGCAGGTACTGCGCCGACCAGCCGATGACGACGTACGCCTGCAGCGCCTGGACGCCGAAGAACGCGGTGATCGCCACCGCCGTCGGGCTGTGCACCAGCGACCGCATGCGGACGGCGGTGTGGCTCTGCCGGGAGGTGTCCGGAGCGGCGGGGAGGGCCAGCCAGACCGTCGCCGCGATCAGCGCGGGCAGCGCCCAGACGACGAGCGCCCAGCGCCACCCGCCGCCGTCGGTGCCCGCCGCGTCGGCGATGGGCTGCGAGGCGACGGCGGCCAGGGTCGCGCCCAGGCCCATCGCCGTGCTGTACGCGCCGACGAGCGGTCCGGTCCGCCCCGGGAAGTGGCGCTTCACCAGGCCGGGCAGCATGACGTTGCCGAGGGCCCCGCCGGCCATCGCCAGCGCCGTCCCGGCGAGGAAGACCGGGAAGGCGGCGGCCAGGCTGCGCAGCGCGAGCCCGGCGGTCATCGCGATCAGGGCGCCGGCGAGCACGTGCGAGTCGCGGAAGCGCGCCGACAGGGCCGGGCCGGCGAAGCCGATGAGCGCGAAGCAGAGCACCGGCATGGTGGTGATGACGCCGGCCGCGCTGCTCGAGATGCCCAGGCCCCGCTCGATCTCCTGCAGGACGGGGCCGACGCTGGTGACCGCCGTCCGGAGGTTGAGCGCCGTCAGGACGATGGCGACGGCCAGCATCCCGAGACCCCGCCGTCGATCGCGGCCGGTGCTGCTGCGGGCAGGGGCGGTGCGCGTCACCCCGAAAGCGTCCTCCATGACGCGGCGCACATCGCCCCCGGGTGGGTGCGCCGCGCAACCACCCTGTGCCCCGGAACGGCGACGGCGCGCGCCCCCGAGCGGGGGACGCGCGCCGTCGCCGGGCTGCCGCGGGTCAGGTCTGCGGACCGTGCTCCGTGGCCGCCGAGCCGGTGCCGGCCGGGTCGTCGGCCTTGGTGTCGACGTCGGCACCGGACTCCGCGCCCGGGGCGCTGACGCCGACCGGCGTCATGGAGCGGAGCAGGATCTGGCTGACGTCGAGGACCTCGACGTGCTCGCCGGCCTCGCCGTTCTGCTTCTTGCTGGTCAGCGCGTCGCTGAGCATCGTGATGCAGAACGGGCACGCGGTGGAGATGACGTCGGGATCGAGCTCGAGGGCCTCCTCGGTTCGCTCCATGTTGATCCGCTTGCCGATCTTCTCCTCCATCCACATGCGGGCACCGCCGGCGCCGCAGCAGAAGCCGCGGTCCTTGCAGCGGTGCATCTCCTGCGTGGAGAGGCCCTGGACGGAGTCGAGGATCTCGCGCGGGGGCGTGTAGACCTTGTTGTGCCGGCCCAGGAAGCACGGGTCGTGGTAGGTGACCTTGCGGTCGATGGGCGTGACCGGGGTCAGCCGGCCCTCCTCCACGAGCTTGCCCAGCAGCTGGGTGTGGTGCACGACCTCGTACTCGCCGCCGACCTGGGGGTACTCCCGGCCGAGCGAGTTGAAGCAGTGCGGGCAGGTCGCGACGATCTTGCGGGTGCCCGGCACCCGGCCCTCGAAGACGCCGTTGAGGGTCTCGACGTTCTCCATGGCCAGCTGCTGGAAGAGGAACTCGTTGCCCATGCGGCGGGCCGGGTCACCCGAGCAGGTCTCGCCGTTGCCGAGGACGGCGAACTCCACGCCGGCGGTGTGCAGCAGCTCGGCGACGGCCTTGGTGACCTTCTTGGCGCGGTCGTCGACGGCGCCGGCGCAGCCGACCCAGAACAGGTACTCGACCTCGTGCGGCAGCGGACCGTCGGCGACGCGGACCTCGAAGTCCATCTCCTTGATCCAGTCCTCGCGGACGTTGCCACCCATGCCCCACGGGTTCCCGCGCTTCTCGAGGTTGGTCATCATGACGCCGGCCTCGGACGGGAAGTTGGACTCGATCAGCACCTGGTAGCGGCGCATGTCCTCGATGTGGTCGATGTGCTCGATGTCCACCGGGCACTGCTCCACGCAGGCGCCGCAGTTGGTGCAGCTCCACAGGACGTCGGGGTCGATGACCCCGCCCTCCTCGAGGGTGCCGACCAGCGGGCGGTGCGCCTGGGCGTCGTTGGTGCCCTCGATGCGGGCGTAGCCCGACGCCCACACCTGCTCGTCGGAGGGCTTGAGGACGTCGTAGTCCGGCGCCGTCTCGGACGCCGTCTTCTCACCGAGGAGGTAGGGGGCCTTCGCGTAGAGGTGGTCGCGGAGGTCCATGATCACCATCTTCGGGCTGAGCGGCTTGCCCGTGTTCCACGCCGGGCACTGGCTCTGGCACCGCCCGCACTCGGTGCAGGTGGTGAAGTCCAGCATCCCCTTCCAGGTGAAGTCCTCGATCTTCCCGCGACCGAAGACGTCGTCCTCGCCCGGGTCCTCGAAGTCGATCGGCTTGCCACCGGAGGTCATGGCGGGCAGCGGGCCGAGCGCGGGAGCGCCGTCGGGCTCGCGCTTGAAGTAGATGTTGAAGAAGGCGCTGAACCGGTGCCACGCGACACCCATGTTCAGGATCCGGCTGATGACGACCAGCCAGGTCAGCGAGACCACGATCTTGATGAACGCGACGATCGAGACGACGTCGGGGTTGGCCGGGAAGAGATTGGACACCAGGCTCGCCACCGGGTGGGACCAGGTCGGGGCGTCGTCCAGGCCGGAGGCGATCTTCGCGGCGCGGATGCTCAGGATGCTGATGCCGACGATCAGGACGACGGCCTCGACGAAGTAGCCGCGGCCCTCGTTGGACCCGGCGAACCGGCTCTTGCGGCCCTGCCGGCGCGGGTGGTCCCGCTGGCGCCGGATGATCAGGTAGAGGATCCCGAGGATCGTGCCGGTGCCGATGAAGTCGACGAAGAGGCTCCAGATCGGCCAGGTCCCGATGAGCGGCAGGTGGAACGCCGGGTCCCACACCTCGCCGAACGCCTCGACCAGCGTCAGGAAGAGGCCGTAGAAGCCGACGAAGACGAACCAGTGGGCGATGCCGATGCTCGACCACTTCAGCATCCGGGTGTGGCCCAGCGACTCGACGACCAGCGTCTTCAGCCGGGTCTTGACCGGGCCGAAGCGGGTGCCGTCGGGCTGGCCGGTGCGGATGATCCGCACCATCGCCCGGACGGCCCGGTAGGCCATGACGGACGACACGATCAGGAACAGGACGCTGATCGTCCCCAGGACGATCTGCAGCGGGCCCGTCATGTTTTCCCCTCCCGTACGCCTGGCGGCGTCGGTCGACTCCCGCCGGCCGCGCTGGCGACGGGGCTGTGTGCGGTGCGCGCGGGCCCACCGGCCGGTGGGCCGGCGATCGGCGCGCAGTGCGGGCAGGCGCAGCCCGCACTCCAGCGCACCATAGCTGGCGCGCTGTGAGGCTACTCGCCGGTAACCGTGGGCGCTGCGCCCCGGATCGGCCGACCTCCACGGGGCGCCGTGCCCAGCGGCCGACCGTCACCCCGGGCCCGTGGTCGGCATCACAGCGTTCTGCGCCTGGGGTCGCGGCGATCGGCCGCGGTCTCAGCCGGCGCGCGTCCGACCTCGCGCGCGGGGTGTGGCGGTGGAGCGGCCAGCCGTGGCGGGTCTCGGGGTGCTGGCAGCCGGCACGTCGGGCGTCCCGTGCGGCGGGTGGTCGACGGATCTGCGGATGCCCGCGAAGGGGCTTCGAGGCTCGTGGGAACCGCCTCCAGCCTCGTACCGCTGGGGGCGCGACCACGAGGCTGGGGCGACGCGTCGAGCGGTGGGCGACAGGGAGCGTCGACGGGGCTCGGGAACACGAGCGCCGCGCCTGCCGTTAGGGTGGGCAGGAAAGTTGAGCGGACCCCGCGCAAGGCGGACCCCGACTCCTCGCACGGACCAGTACCACCCCAGCACACGGAAGAGAGGCCATCTCCATGGCTCGAGCGGTCGGTATCGACCTCGGCACCACCAACTCCGTCGTCACCGTCCTCGAGGGCGGTGAGCCGACGGTCATCGCGAACTCCGAGGGCTCGCGCACCACCCCGTCGGTCGTCGCCTTCGCCAAGAACGGCGAGGTCCTCGTCGGCCAGTCGGCCAAGAACCAGGCCGTCACCAACGTCGACCGCACGATCCGCAGCGTCAAGCGCCACATGGGCACGGACTGGCGGACCGAGGAGATCGACGGCAAGAAGTACACGCCGCAGGAGATCAGCGCCCGCATCCTGCAGAAGCTCAAGCGGGACGCCGAGACCTACCTGGGCGAGCCGGTGACCGACGCCGTCATCACCGTCCCCGCCTACTTCGAGGACGCGCAGCGCCAGGCCACCAAGGAGGCCGGCGAGATCGCGGGCCTCAACGTCCTGCGCATCGTCAACGAGCCGACCGCGGCCGCGCTGGCCTACGGCCTGGACAAGGGCGAGACCGAGCAGACGATCCTCGTCTTCGACCTCGGTGGCGGCACCTTCGACGTCTCCCTGCTCGAGATCGGGGACGGCGTCATCGAGGTGAAGGCCACCGCCGGTGACAACCACCTGGGTGGTGACGACTGGGACGAGCGCGTGGTCAAGCACCTGGTGCAGACCTTCAACGCGCAGAACGGCATCGACCTGTCCAAGGACAAGTTGGCGATGCAGCGCCTCCGCGAGGCCGCCGAGAAGGCCAAGATCGAGCTGTCCGGCGCGCAGTCGACCAACCTCAACCTGCCCTACATCACCGCCGGCGCCGAGGGCCCGCTGCACCTCGACATCACGATCACCCGCGCCGAGTTCCAGCGGATGACGCAGGACCTGCTCGACCGCGCCCGCGCGCCGTTCAACCAGGCGATCCGCGACGCCGGCATCTCGGTGAACCAGATCGACCACGTCGTCCTGGTCGGTGGCTCGACCCGCATGCCCGCGGTCTCCGACCTGGTGCGCGAGCTCACCGGCGGCAAGGAGCCCAACAAGGGCGTCAACCCCGACGAGGTCGTCGCCATCGGCGCCGCGCTGCAGGCCGGTGTCCTCCGCGGCGAGGTCAAGGACGTCCTGCTCCTCGACGTCACCCCGCTCTCCCTGGGCATCGAGACCAAGGGCGGGATCATGACCAAGCTCATCGAGCGCAACACCACGATCCCCACCAAGCGCTCCGAGATCTTCACGACGGCCGACGACAACCAGCCCTCCGTGCAGATCCAGGTGTTCCAGGGCGAGCGCGAGATGGCGATGTACAACAAGAAGCTCGGCATGTTCGAGCTCACCGGTCTGCCCCCGGCGCCGCGCGGCGTCCCGCAGATCGAGGTCGCCTTCGACATCGACGCCAACGGCATCGTCCACGTCCACGCGAAGGACCTCGGGACGGGCAAGGAGCAGTCGATGACCATCACCGGCGGCTCGGCCCTCCCCAAGGAGGACATCGAGCGGATGATGAAGGACGCCGAGGCGCACGCCGAGGAGGACAAGCGCCGCCGCGAGGAGGCGGAGACCCGCAACCTGGCCGAGTCGCTGCAGTACCAGACCGAGAAGTTCCTGGCCGAGAACGGCGACAAGATCCCGGCCGAGAAGAAGGACGAGCTCGGCGAGGCGCTGTCGGAGCTGCGCTCGGCCCTCGGCGGCTCGGACATCGAGGCCATCAAGTCGGCGCAGGAGAAGGTGGCCCGCGTGTCGCAGGAGGTCGGCGGCGCGCTCTACGCCCAGCAGGCCGAGGCGGCCGGCGGGGCGCCCGGCGCCGAGGGCGGTGCCGACGCCGGCGCCGGTGCCACGGGTGCCCGGGCCTCGGGTGACGACGACGTCGTCGACGCCGAGATCGTCGACGAGGACACCGACCGCCGATGAGCTCGGGGGACGAGCAGCCGCGGGTCGTGATCCGTGACAGGCGGCGGATCGACCCCGTCACCGGCGCAGTGCGGACGCCGGCCGGCGAGCAGCCGGCCGGCGTCCGGCCCGGTACCGACCTCCCAGGGGAGCAGATGAGCGAGCACGACACGACGGCCACCGACGAGGCCGTGGGCCCGGACCAGGGCACGGCGCCGCAGCAGGAGACCGAGGCGCAGGACGCCGCACCGCAGGCCGGCGCCGAGGGCGACCTGGCCCAGCAGCTGGCCGAGCGCACGGAGGACCTGCAGCGGGTCACCGCCGAGTACGCCAACTACCGGCGGCGGGTCGACCGGGACCGCGCGCTGGTCGTGGACCAGGCGGCGGAGCGGTTCGCCGCGCAGCTGTTCCCGATCGTCGACGACATCGAGCGGGCCCGCGACCACGGCGACCTGACCGGCGCCTTCAAGGTGGTGGCCGACCGCGTCCTCGGGTTGCTCGACGGGCTCGGGGTCGAGGCGTTCGGGAAGGCCGGCGACGAGTTCGACCCGTCGCTGCACGAGGCCGTCATGCACGACACCTCCGCCGAGGTGAACGTGCCCACGGCCACGACCGTGCTGCGGCAGGGCTACCGCCGCGGCGAACGGGTGCTGCGCACCGCGATGGTCGCGGTCACCGAGCCGGAGTCGCCGGCCCCGGCGGCGGAGCCCGCCGGGTCCGCCGACCAGACCGCCGGCTGAACGGCGACCGACCGAGCACGAGAGGGGGCGTCCGATGAGCACCCGTGACTTCATCGAGAAGGACTACTACGGCGCGCTCGGCGTCCCCCAGGACGCCGACGCCGCCGCGATCAAGAAGGCCTACCGCAAGCTGGCCACCGAGCTGCACCCGGACAAGAACCCGGGGAACGCCGAGGCCGAGGCGCGGTTCAAGGAGGTCTCCGAGGCCTACGACGTGCTCTCCGATCCCAAGCGGCGCGGCGAGTACGACGACGCACGGCGGCTGTTCGGCGCCGGGGGAGCCGGTGCCCGCGCCGGCTTCCCCGGCGGGTTCCCGGGGGCGGGCCCCGGCGGTCAGCCCTTCGACCTCGGCGACCTCTTCGGCGCGGCCGGGGCCGGTGCCGGCGCCCGAGGTGCCGGCGGCCTGGGCGACATCCTCGGCGGCCTCTTCGGCGGCGCCGGGGGTGGCGGGGCCCGGGCGCGCAGCCAGGCGGCGTCCGGTCCGGCCCGGGGCCAGGACGTCGAGACCGAGGCGACCCTCTCCTTCGAGGAGGCCGTCCTCGGCGTGACGGTGCCGCTGCGGATGCAGAGCCCGGGCAGCTGCCCGACCTGCGCCGGGAGCGGTGCCCGCCCGGGCACCTCGCCGCACACCTGCCCGGTCTGCCAGGGCGCCGGGGTGACCAGCCGCAGCCAGGGCGCGTTCGCCTTCTCCGAGCCGTGCCGCAACTGCCGCGGCAGCGGTCAGGTGGTGGAGGACCCGTGCCCCACCTGCGCCGGCAGCGGGATCACCAGCCAGACCCGCACCATCACGGTGCGCATCCCGGCCGGGGTCAAGGACGGCCAGCGCATCCGGCTGGCCGGCAAGGGCGCGCCCGGGCGGCGGGGCGGCCCGGCCGGCGACCTCTTCGTCGTCGTCCACGTGTCCGAGCACGAGTTCTTCGGCCGCAAGGGCGAGGACCTCACGCTGACCGTGCCGATCACCTTCGCCGAGGCCGCGCTGGGCACCACGCTCACCGTGCCCACCCTCGACGGCACCGTGTCGCTCAAGGTGCCGCCCGGCACCGCCAGCGGCCGCACGCTCCGGGTGCGCGGGCGCGGCGTGCCGGCGAAGGGCCGCACCGGCGACCTGCTGGTCACCGTGGAGATCGCCGTCCCCGTGCGCCTGACCCCGGCGCAGCGCAAGGCCGTCGAGAACCTGGCCGAGGAGATCGACGAGGACCCGCGCCCGCAGATCACCGCCGCGGTGCGGGCGGGAGGTGACGCATGACCAGGCCGTCGGGCGGGCCGCTGGGCGACGCGGCCCAGGCCGTCGCCGACGACGCCCCGGTGTTCGTGATCTCCGTGGCGGCCGAGCTGGCCGGCATGCACGCCCAGACCCTTCGGCAGTACGACCGGCTCGGGCTGGTCAGCCCCGGCCGGACCCCCGGCGGCGGCCGCCGGTACAGCCCCCGTGACGTCGCGCTGCTGCGCGAGGTCCAGCGGCTGTCGCAGGAGGACGGCGTGAACCTCGCCGGGATCAAGCGGATCATCGAGCTGGAGTCCCAGGTGGAGGCGCTGCAGGCCCGGGTGCACGAGCTGCTCGAGGAGCTGCAGCACTCCGAGAACCGGCGGATGGCGGCGGAGGCCGCGGTCCCGGCGGTGTACCGCGCGGACCTGGTGCCGCACCGGCGGCAGACCTCGGCCCTCGTCGTCTGGCGCCCGGGCGGTAGCCGGTGAGCGGGCCGGACGTCGACCCCCACGAGGCCTTCGTCGCGCTCGAGCGCGAGATCGGGCTGCTGCTCCGGCGGTCGCGCGCCATCTCCACCCGGCTGGCGCGGGAGCTGCACCCCGACCTCGACGGCGCCGCGTACGGCCTGCTGGCCCTGCTGCAGGACACCGGACCGCTGCGCGCGAGCGACCTGGTGGCACGGCTCGGGCTGGACAAGAGCACCGTCAGCCGGCAGCTCTCCAGCCTCGTGGAGCTCGGTCTGGTCGACCGGACCGCCGACCCCGACGACGGCCGGGCGCAGGTGCTGACGCCCTCGGCCGAGGGGGCGGCGCGGCTGGCCCGCATCCGGTCGGCCCGCCGGGCCCGCTGGGAGAGCGACATGGCCGGCTGGCCGCCCGAGGACGTCGCGACGCTCGCCGTCCTGCTGGAGCGGCTCAACCGGATCGGCGAGGCCCGCGAGGCCGAGTCCGCGGGATGACCGCACCGGCGGGTCCGCCCGCCGGTGCGGCCCGTCACCGGGTCGCGAGGCCGTCCAGCACCGCGCGCGCCACCGCGGCGAGGTGCCGGCCGTCGTCCGCGTCGAGCAGCCCCGCCAGGACGTCGTCGCGCAGCGCCGGCGCCAGCAGGTCCCCGACGTTGCCCCGGAACTTGGCGGCCACCTCTGGTCGCGAGAGCGGGTCGTCCGGGTTTCCCCGCGCGTTGCGGGTGGTCGCCGTCCACGTCCGGCCGTCCCTCGCCCGCACGGTCACCTCCGCCGGGCGCTCCGCGGGCAGCGCCGCCGTGAACTCCGGTCGTTCGCGCACCGCCACCCGGCGTGCCAGGTCGGCCACCGCCGGGCGCGCCAGCCGCCCGGGCAGGAACGCCCCCGCGTCCAGCCCGCCGTCGGTGAGCAGGGTCGCGACGCAGTACGGCAGCGAGAAGCGCGCGTGCATGTCCGACCGGACGTCGGTGCCGTCCAGCGACGCGGCGAACGCGAACGTCGCGACCTCCACCGCCTCGATCTCCTCCGTGCGCAGCGGCACCCCGTCCGTGGCGGCGCGCACCGCGTCCAGGGCGGGCTGGATCCACCGGGCGCAGGCGTAGGGCTTCAGGTAGCTCTGCGAGATCTGCCAGCGCAGGCCGAGCCCGCCGGCGAGCTCGGCCTCGGAGAGGTCGGTGCAGACGGCGGAGTCGAAGAGCGCGCGGTAGGTGCCGACGCTGCCGCCCGCGCCGGCCTCCCGGACCCGCCGGCCGGCGAGCGCCCCGTAGCAGGCGCCCAGGCCGGTCCACAGGTTCCGGACGGTCCCGCCCTGCACGGGCACGGCGAGCGTCGCGGCCATCGGCAGGGCGGACCCGAGGAGGAACGCCGACGTCAGCTCGTCCGCGGAGCCGTCGTGCAGCAGCACCTCGGCCAGCGCCGCCGCGGCGGGCCCGTGCACGCCGTGCGGGTGCATCCCCGGGCGCAGCGACGTCGCCGTCCCGGCGCGCAGCCCCACCTCGGTGGCGACCAGGAAGACCTCCAGGAGCCGCCGGTCGCCGACGTCCTCCGCCGCGGCGGCGTGCAGCAGCACCGGCAGCGCGTGCGGCGCGGGGTGAGCGGTGGGCACGGGCGGCAGCCGGTGCCCCTGCGGGTGGAACGAGCCGCCGGAGTCGGCGTCGAGCCAGGTCGCGGCGGTACCGAGGGTGATCAGCGTCCCGACGGGCGGTCCGCCGGCGCGCTCCCCGGCGGTGCCGAGCTCGTGGGCGAGCGCCCGCACCGGCGGGTACCGCAGCCCGCCGAGCAGGGCGCCGAGGGTGTCGACGAGCAGCAGGCGGGTGGCGGCGACGACGTCGTCGGGCACGTCGTCGAGGCGGGCGCCGGCCGCGAACTCGCCGAGGGCCCGGTAGGGCCGGTCGGGTGCGGTCACGCCGGCTGCTCCAGCCCGGCGCGGACGGCGGGGACCAGCTCGGCCAGGTGGTCCCGCACCCCGGCCACGGCGCCGGCGAGGACCACCCCGGCGATGCGCAGTCCGGCGAGGGGGCGCAGCCGGGCGGTGATCGCGGCCGCGTCCCCGGTGAGGACGAACCGGTCCCGCACCCACCGGTCCGCCTCGGTGACGACGCCACCGCGGGCACCGGCGCTGCCGTGCCTCGCGTAGTCGTGGGCCTCGGCGACCTGCCGCGCGGCGGCCACCTCGTCGTCGTCCAGGCCGTACCACTCCGGCGCGGAGACCAGCCGCAGGGCGCACGAGCCGAGGATCGGCTCGGCCGCCGCGGTGGCCTCGGCGTCCGAGCCGGTGACCGTGGCGCGCAGGAACAGCCAGACGGTGGCCGCCGGGTCCTCCCCCCGGGCGAGCGCCACCGCGCGGGCGACCACGTCGGCGTCGGCGCCGGTGTCGAGCAGCACCCCGCCCAGCGCAGCGGCGGTGGCCGCGATCGTCCGGGGTCCCGAGGCGGCGCCCAGCAGCCGCCCGCCCAGGTCGGCGTCGCCGAGCGCCTCGCGCAGGAGGCCCAGCGAGGCGGTGTACTCCCGCAGCGGCGGGAGGTCGAGCCCCTCGTTGCGCACCGAGCTCTCCCCGCGCCCGACGACGGTCAGCACCCGGCCCGGGTGCAGCCCCTCCAGCGTGCGGACGGCGCCGGCCAGCGTCGCCGGGTGGCGCAGCCCCAGGCTGGCCACGCAGGGGCCGGCGAGCCCGGCAGCGGTGCCGGCCAGCACGCGCTCGGTCTCGACGAGGCAGTCGGGGAACAGCCGCGGGCTGTCGGCGAGGCCCACGCCGTCGGCGCCGGCGGCCAGGGCCTGCTCGGCGGTGGCGACCGCGTCGCCGACGCCCCACGGCTCGGCGGAGTTGAGCAGGACGGCGGTCACGACAGCGCCGCCAGGAGGTCGGCGGCGCGGCCGGTGCCGGCCGGCACGCGCACCGGGGCGGGCAGCGCGACGGCGGGTGCGGGGCGGCCGGTCACCGTCTCCAGCGTGGGCGCCAGGGCGTCGGGCATGCCGGTCAGCCCGGCCTCGGACGCCCGGGCGGCCAGCCAGCCGGCCGCGAGGCAGTGCCCGTGGGCGAGGGCCTGCTCGTCGGCCGCGCCGGCCTCCGCGGGCTGCACCGCCATGAGGCCGGCCGCGACGTCCAGGACCCCGCCGAGATCGGTGCTCCCCGCCGCGACGGCGGCGCAGGCGGCGGCGGCGACCACCCCCGTGGTCGCCCGGGCCGTCGGCGCGGGGCCGTCCGCGCCCGCCGCCAGGTCGGCCCCCAGCGCGAGCCCCGCCGCCACTGCCTGCTCGATCAGCTCCAGCGGCGCGTCGTCGGGGGCCGCGGCGAGCGCGACCAGCGTCAGCCCGTCGGCGTCCGGCGCTCCGGCGCGGTGCAGCCGGGCCCCGTTCCACAGCAGCCCCGGGTAGGGCGCCGCGCGGCGGCCGGCGCCGAGCAGCGGCAGCGCCCCGTCGTCGGTGCCGATCGTGGCGGCCCAGGCGAGGAGGTCCGCCGGCACGGGCGCCGAGGTGGCGGCCGCGAGCCGCTCCAGCGCCGGCCGCACGGCCCCGGTCAGCGGGTGACCTCCGTGCTCTCCGTGACGAGGTAGAACTTGAAGTCCGTCCGCCCCGCCGGGCCGCGCTCGGCCGGGATCGGGTGCTCCTGGAACCACGCCAGGTAGTCGGCGTAGGCCTGCTCGTCGGCGAAGTGCATCTCGGCGATGCGGTAGAAGGAGAGCCCCTCCGGCACGTCGGCGGTGCCGCCCGAGGCCTGGCGCACCGGGCGCAGCACCTTGTTGAACACGATGCGGTCCAGGTGCGGGTTGGCCAGCAGGTCGGGGGCGTGGACGTCGAACAGCCAGGCCTCGTACTCCTCGGCGCTGACGCCGGGCTGGATGTCGTAGCCGAGGATGGTCGTGATGCTCATGTCTCTCCCTGGGTGGGGCGGACGGCGTCCGCGGGGTCGGGGTGGGTCCAGTCGAAGGCCTGGGCGCCCTCGCCGAAGCCCTCGAGGCGGATGCGGTGCGGCGTCACGTGCACGCCCACGAGGTCCTCGACGACCTGCTCGGGGGTGCGCAGCGGGGCCTTCCTGAAGCCGCGCGCCCGCTGCTGACCGACGTGGTGCAGGTAGAGCGCGATCGTCGCCGCGTCGTCCAGGAAGGCCGCCGTCCCCCGGACGAAGACGGCGCGTGGCGGCAGCCGGCCGATGTCGAACACGTGCGGGCGCTCGTTGGTCGCACCGGGCGCGGGGTGGCCGACCCAGGTGACCAGCAGCCGGGGGTCCCGCCGCAGCTGGGCCAGCCGGGCGTGCGTGCGCCGCTGCACGAGGTCGACCGACCAGTCGGGGTTCAGGAAGGCCGTCATGGTGCGGCCGACGGGGAAACCGTCCCGGTCGATCGTCGTCAGCTGGGCGAAGCCGGCCTCCGCCGCCACGAAGGCGAGCGCGGCGCGGCGCGCGGCGGCGAGCTGCCCGTCCTCGGTCACGGCCGTGCCCCGTCCGCGGGGACCAGCCGCCAGGTGACCGTGGAGCGGCGGGTCCGCCGAAGCCGGGCGACCAGCTCCTCGTGGCTCCAGCCGCGGTCCGGGACGAGCACGCGCTCGAGCCCGACCTCCAGCGGCGCCCGGAACGGGAAGGGGGCCAGCGCGACCGTCCCCGGCGCGGGGACCGTGGCGGTGACGGCGACCCGCTCGCCCCCGGGACGCAGGGGCACCGGCGGGAGGACGACGGGCTCGGGGCCGTGCTCCAGCCGCCGCAGCTGCGGGCCCCACGGCTGCGGCGGGGCGCCCTCGGTGCCCGCCTCGTCGGGCGGGGTGACCGCCAGGTACAGCGAGAGGAGGTCCCAGAACTGGAGCAGCTCGTAGTTGTGCCAGAGCTGGGTCTCGAAGACGCTGCGCGGCTCGTCCCCGGTCCAGGCGCGCCGCTTGGCGTCGATCCAGCGCCGCTCCTCGGCGTCCACGACCTCGCCCTGCAGCCGTCGGTCCTCCGCCGAGCGGCCGACGCGCGCCGCCGCGCCGGGCGCGGCCCAGCGCCCGCGGTACAGCCCCGTCCAGTGCATGCCGACCAGCACGCCGGAGTAGACGTCGGCCAGCGACACCTCCTCCACGCCCTGGCGGTACAGCCGCACGTGCTCCCCGGCGTCGATCTCGGTGAAGTGCAGGGGGCGGCGCTCCAGCTCGGAGAAGAGCACGCGGGCGTCCCAGGCGCGCCAGCCCTCGTCGTGGCGGGCCGCGGCGGTGCGGACGGAGTGCAGCGGGGTGGGCACCTCGAACGCCGCGTTGCCCCAGGCGCCGGCGAGCTCGCCGGCGACCCGCCCGTGCTCCACCTGCTCGACCAGCTCCAGCGCGCCGGCGCGGCGGGTGACGATCACCGCGCACCCCCGTCGCCGGCGGCCCGCCGCAGGGCCGCCCCGAGGTCCCGCGGCGTCCCACCGGACGCGAGGGCGTGCACGGCGCCGACCAGCTCGGGCGCCGCGGTGCCGAAGCGGACGGCGAGCAGCCGCCCGGCCTTGGCGGCCAGCTCGGACCGCGTGAAGGCGCGGTCGGCGTCGCCCCGCGGGCGGCCGGCCCCCGCGTGGTGGGCGGTGCCGTCGCCGAGCTCCACGCGCACCCGCGCCGGCCGGCCCGCCGGGTAGCCGTCGTCCAGGGCCGGGTCGTGCACGACGCGGACCCGGCCGGCGAGCTCGCGCACCTCGGGGGCGGCCACGGTCGCCGCGGTCAGGGTGGTCTCGTCCAGCCGGCCGGTGAGCAGGGCGACGGCCACCGACGTCGGCACGCTGAACCGGGCGGCGAGCTCGCCGTCGGCGACGCCGTCGAAGGCGGCCGCCCCGGCGGAGACGCGCACCTCCACCGACCGCACGTCCGCGCCCCGTACGCCCCGGGCGACCAGGTCGGCCACCGCGTCGTTGACCCCGTGCAGGTGGGCACAGGTGGGGTGGGCCTTCACGTACCCGCCGAGGACCTCGTGCTCGTCCCACGGGTCGCCGACCCCTGCGGCGAGCGCGGCCGGGTCCCAGGCGCGGGCGGCGACCGCGCCGAGGTGGTGGTCCAGCGCGCCCTCGGCGGCCGCGAGCCCGGCGACGGCGGCGCCGCCCAGGGAGAGCCCGAGCTGCACCGACGCCCCCAGGAAGGCGTGCGAGCCGGTGGTGCCGGAGAAGACGGTGCGCGCGTCGGTGAGCAGCACCGCGGCGGCCGAGAGCTCGAGGGCCCGGCGGGCGGCCGCGGCGTCGCCCGGGGCGAGCAGCCGGGCGACGGCGGCGGCGACGGCGACCTGCCCCCAGGTGCCGAGGTCGTGGACGCCGTCGGGGGTGCCGCCCATCGCCCGGCCCACGCGCACACCGGCCTCGTAGCCGGCCAGGACGGCGGAGAGCGCCTCCTCCCCGGAGCAGCTCCGCTCCTCGGCCAGCGCGAGCACGGCGGGGACGACGTGCGAGGCGGGGTGGCCGCGGGCCCCCCGGTGCCCGTCCTGCAGCTGATCGGCGGCGACGGCGCAGCCGTTGAGGAAGGCCGCCGTCGCCGAGGGCCACCCGCGGGCCGAGCCGACGACGGTCGCCGCCCCCTCCGGCGCACCGGAGCAGGCGGTGACGAGCCGCTCGAGCTCCGCCCGGCGGGAGCCCAGCGCCGTGACGGCGACGCAGTCGGCGACGAGGTCGACCACGCGGTGGCGGACGGCCGTGGGGGAGCTCGCCCACGACGTCCTCGCCACGGCGGCCCCGAGCACGCCGGCCGCGGTCACCGCCGGCCCCCGACGGCGGTGGCGAGGCCGCGCACCGAGGTGGCGTCCGGCAGCCCGGCGCACCAGGCGAGGACGGCGTCGGCGGCGTCGTCGCTCAGCGCGCGCGTCAGCAGCGCCCGGTGCTTGGCCGCGATCCCGGCGGCCGGGTAGGGGCGGGTCGGGCCGCCCGGGGGGTCGTCCTCCGTGGCGGTCAGGGTCCGGCCGTCCCGCAGCGTCAGCGAGACGCGCGCACCGCGGACGGCGGGCGCCGCGGCCGTCATGGCCGGGTCCTCGACGACGGTGACGCGGGCCATCAGTGCCCGCAGCGCCGGGTCGGCGGCGGCCTCGTCGGTGTAGGCGTCGATCCCGTTGTCCCGGCGCACGAGGCGCGCGGCGACGGAGTAGGGGATGGAGTGCTTGCCCGCGAAGCCGCTGGGGGCGTCACGGCCGTCCAGGCGGGTCGCCGGGGCGTAGGTCGCGACGAGGACGTCGGCCACCTCGTCGGCGCGGACCCCGTGCGCCGCGATCAGCTGCTCGGTGGCCTCGATCGGCGCGTGGTTCCACCGGCTGCAGGCGTGCAGCTTGAGGTAGCCGGTGGTCAGGTACCGCAGCGTGCCGAGCTCCTGGACCAGGTGCCCGGCGTCGAAGGACGAGCCGAGGATCTCGCCGAAGACGATCTCCGGCGCGCGGGGGTCACCGGTGGTGCCGGTCGCGGCCAGCTCGACGGCGAGCACCCCGTTGGACGCGCAGACCCCGGTGAGCGCGTTGCGGACCGTCGCCCCGCGGTTGGCGGCGTGCTGCGTGGACGCCGGGGACAGCGCGGTGGCGATGAGCACGGCCTGGACGGCGGTCGCCACGTCGCAGCCGCGCAGCCGGGCCACGCCGACGGCCGCGCCGCAGGCCATCGCGGTCCCGAACGGGTGCACGGCCCGGCGCAGCCGCAGACCGCGGGCGAAGCGGACGGCGACCTCGTACGCGGCGGCCGCCGCGGCCAGCAGCTCCGGGCCCGACGCGTCGACCTCCTCCGCCGCGGCGAGCACCGCCGGCAGGGTGTGCGCGCTCGGGTGGTTCGCCGCGTGCGCGTGCCCTTCGTCGAGCTCGAGCCGGACGGCGGCCAGCCCGTTGACCAGCGCCGCCGCGGCCGGGCTGGTGCCCGCACCGGAGGCGAGCACGGTGGCCGGGCCGCAACCGCCGAGGCGCGGGGCCGCCAGGGCCGCCTGCCGGACCTCCGCCTCGACCGAGGCGCCGACGACCGCCGCGAGCGTGTCGGTCACGACGGTGACCAGGTGCCCGGTGTCCTCCGCCCGCAGCACCTCCGGGCCGAGCGCCCACTCCACGAGGCGCTCGACGCGGCTCGCGGACGGCGCCGGCCCGGGGGAGGTCATCCCCGGACCCCCGCCATGAGCGCCCGGACGTCGGCCGCGTGCGGGAGGCCCAGGGCGGCGTCGGCGACGCTGCGGGCGGTGTCGTCGTCGAGCACCCGGCGGGCGTTGAGCCGGAACTTCTCCGCCAGCTCGTCCGACGAGAGCGGGTTGGCGGGCCCGCCCCGGTTGGCGTCGACCCGGACCTCGTGCCGGGCGCCGTCGCGGCACTCCACGCGCAGCACCGCGGGGAACTGGTGCGGGAAGATCTCGTCGCACCGGGCGTCGGGCACGCAGCGCACGAGCGCCGCCAGCCGCAGCCGGTCGGGGTCCGCGGCGGCCTCGTCGGTGAAGTCCTCGTGGAACAGGCCCAGCCCGCCGCCGCCGGTCAGCGCGGCGGCGACGGTGTACGGGCCGCTGAAGGCGGCGTGGTAGCCGGAGCGGGGCCGCGCCTTCTCCTCGGCGGGCTCGCCGATCGTGCGCAGGACGGCCGTGGGGGCGCCCAGCTCGATCGCCGTGACCTCCTCGGGTCGCACGCCGCGGGCCCGGAGCTCCAGGGCGGCGTCCACGCCGGCGTGGGTGAAGTGGTTGCACGGGTAGGGCTTGAAGAAGATGCCCGGCAGCTCCCAGTGCTCGCCCAGCCGGTCGACGACGGCGTCGACGTCGGCCCGCTCCCCGCAGAACGCGTGCAGGAAGCCGAACCGGCCCTCGATGACCGTCGGCGGGCCGGTGAGCCCGTGGCGGGCCAGGTCGGCGGCGACCACCCCGGCGTGCGCGGCCCAGCCGCAGTGCACCCGCTTCACCGTGCCGCCCGTGCGGTTGGCCTCGATCAGGCCCGAGCCCATCGAGGCGGCGATCCCCGCGGCGTGCGCGATCCCCTCTGCGTCCAGCCCGCCCACCGTGGCCGCCGCGACGGCGGAGCCGATGGCCCCGCAGATCGAGGTCGCGTGCTGGCCGCGCTCGAAGAACTCGGAGTTGCCGAGCTCGGCGTCGTAGCCGCCCATGCCCAGCCGGACGGCGACCTCGATGCCGACACCGGCGGCGTCGAGCAGCGCCGGACCGCTCGCGCCGGTCGCCTCGGCCACCGCGAGCGCGGCGGCCACCACCGAGGCCGACGGGTGCAGCACCGAGGGCAGGTGCGTGTCGTCGAAGTCGAGGGAGTGCGCCAGCGTGCCGTTCACCAGCGCGGCGGCGGCGGCCGGGACCCGCAGCCCGGTGCCGATCGCGGTCGCGTCCTCGGGGCCGCCCCAGCCCCGGACGACGGCGGTGACGGCCGACGCCGAGACCTCTCCGGTCGCCGCCAGGCTGTTGCCCAGCAGGTCCAGCACCCGCCGGGCCACGTCGTCGCGCATGCCCTCGGGGAGGCCGTTCGCGCGGGTGTCGGCCGCCAGCCCGGCCAGCCGCTGGACGATCGTCGGACCGGTCACGCCTGCACCGCCGCCAGGGGGCGCACCGGCGAGCCCGTGCCGCCGACGATGCGCAGCGGGGCCATGACGAAGACGAACTCGGTGAGGCCCTGCTCCGCGGCGGCCTCCAGGTCGAGGTGCTCGATGATGTAGATGCCGTTCTCGACCAGCAGGATGCGGTGGACCGGCAGGATGCTGTGCCCGGCGCCGGGCCGGATCTGCTCGAACGCGGTGGTGTCCGCTCCCGTCGCCCGCACCCCCGCCGCCGCCAGCCACTCGCCGGCCTCGGGGGTCGCCCCGGGCACGCCATCGGCCTGGCCCAGGTAGACGGCGGGCTCCCCGAAGTGGCGGGCCCAGCCGGTGCGGATCAGCGCGACGTCGCCCTCGCCCGGGCGGGCCCCGGCGCGCTCGGACGCCCGCTCCAGGTCGTCGGCGGTGACCCCGTAACCGGCCGGGAGCACGTCGACACCGTGCACCGCCGCGACGTCGAGCAGCACGCCGCGGGTGAGCATGGCCGGGGTGTGCTCGGCGCCGTGCTCGGTGAAACGGCCGCCGGTCTGCGCCTCGGCCGCGTCCACGCCACCGTGCAGCAGGCCGTCGTGGCTGACGTGGGAGAGCGCGTCCACGTGGGTGCCGACGTGGCCACCGGTCACGATGATCTCGTTGGAGGCCGAGCCGCCGTCGGGCCGCACCATGTCGCCGTGCCGGCGGATGAGGGTCATCCGGAAGCCCGGGTGGTTCGGCGAGCACGGCATCCCGGTGAAGAAGGGCTGGCCCAGCTCGACGAGGCGGACGCCGCCACGGACGGCGCCGAGCAGCGCATCCGTGGCCGCCGGGGCGGTGGTGGTCATCTGGTCTCTCCTGACGAGGGGGCGGGGGAGGGCGGGGCGGACGGGATGCGTTCCAGCACGGTTCGTGCACGGGCCACGACGGCGGGGTCGACGAACCGGCCGTCGGCGTCGAGGACGGCCGACTCGCCGCGGGCGGCGGCCTCCGCGGCGGTGGCGACGACGCGCTCGGCGGCCGTCACCTCCTCCGGCGACGGGGTGTAGACCTCGTGCACCGGCCCGAGCTGGCGGGGGTGCACCACCGACCGGCCGAAGAACCCGGTGGCGCGGCCGGTGCGGCTGCTGGCCCGCAGGCCCTCGAGGTCGGCGACATCGGTCCAGACGCTCTGCACCGGCGAGGGCAGGCCGGCGGCCCGTGCCGCGACGACGACCACGCCGCGGGCCCAGCGCAGCCCCTCGTCGCGGTCGACGAGCAGGTCGGCGGCGAGATCGGCCTCGCCGAGGCCGATGCCGGCCACGAGCTCGTGCGCCCCGGCCAGCTCGTGCGCCCGCCAGAGCCCGCGCGCGGTCTCCAGCAGCAGCTGCATGGGCAGGCCGAGCCGGTCGCCGACGGCGCGGACGGCGTCGGGGTCGTCGGCCCGCGGCACCCGGATCCCGTCGGCCCGGCACCCGCTCAGCTCCGCGAGGTCACGCTCCCCGGCCTCGGTGCCGGGCGGGTTGATCCGCACCCAGAGCGCCGGGCCGCCGGTGCGCGGTCGGGCGAGCAGGGCGGCGGTGAGTTCCCGGGCGCGGTCCTTCTGCGCCGCGGGGACCGCGTCCTCGAGGTCCACCACGACGGCGTCGGCGCCGGCGGTCAGCGCCTTGGCCACGCGGTCGTCCCGGTGGCCGGGGACGTAGAGCCAGGACCGGGGGGACGTGCTCACAGCGCTCCCTTGCTCCGCAGCGCCGCCACCTCGTCCGCGTCGATGCCCAGCTCGGCGAGCACCTCCTCGGTGTGCTGGCCGATGCTGGGTCCGGCGCTGACGATCGCGCCGGGGGTCTCGGAGAGCCGGAAGATCACGTTCTGCATGAGCACCGACCCGAGCTCGGGGTCGGGGACCCGCACCAGGCTGCCGAGCGCCTGGAACTGCGGGTCGGCCAGCACGTCCCGGACGTCGTAGATCGGCGCGACCGCGGCCTGCGCCTCCTCGAAGGCGCGCACCACCTCGTCGCGGTCCCGGGCGGCGATCCAGGAGCCGACGGCGTCGTCGAGCTCGTCGGCGTGCTCGGCCCGCTCGGCGCCGGAGGCGAACCAGGGCTCGTCGATGAACTCGGGGCGGCCCACCAGGTGCATGACGCGCTCGGCGATGCTCTGCGCGCTGGTCGAGATCGCCACCCAGCGCCCGTCGCGGGTGCGGTAGGTGTTGCGCGGCGCGTTGTTCGCCGAGCGGTTGCCCGTGCGCGGCTGCACCTGGCCGACGGCGTCGTAGACCGTCGGCTGGGGGCCGAGCAGGGTGAGGATCGGCTCGATGATCGCGAGGTCGACGACCTGGCCGCGACCGGTGGTGTCACGGGCCCGCAGCGCGGTGAGGGTGGCGAACGCGGCGGCCAGCGCGGAGATGCCGTCGGCGAGGCCGAACGGTGGGAGGGTCGGGGGGCCGTCGGGCTCGCCGGTGATGGCAGCGAACCCGCTCATCGCCTCGGCGAGCGTGCCGAACCCCGGCCGCCCGGAGTAGGGGCCGAACTGGCCGAACCCCGTGACCCGGACCAGCACCAGCCCCGGGTTGTCGCGGCTGAGCTCGTCGTAGCCCAGGCCCCAGCGCTCGAGCGTGCCCGGGCGGAAGTTCTCGATGACGACGTCGGCCGTGGCGACGAGCTTGCGGAAGACCTCCTGCCCCTCGGGCGAGCCCAGGTACAGGGTGATGCCGCGCTTGTTGCGGCCCACGACCTTGCCCCAGAGGCCGACGCCGTCCTTGCTGGCCCCGTGGTAGCGGACCGGGTCACCCTTGGGGTGCTCGATCTTGATCACCTCGGCGCCGAAGTCGCCGAGCATGGTCGCCGCCAGGGGGCCGGCGAAGAGGGTCGAGACGTCGAGGACCCGGAGCCCGGCGAGTGCGGAGGTCATGCGAGGACCTGTCCTTTCGTGGCGGGGAGCCCACCGCGCCAGCCCATGTCGCGGGAGACGCGGTCGGCGGCGGAGATCAGGAAGGGGACGAACCGGTCCCGCGCGGCGGCGTCGACGCGGGCGGCCGGGCCGCAGACGGAGATGGCCCCCTGCACCGAGCCGTCGAGCCCGAAGATCGGGGCGGCGACCGAGCCGGCGCCCTCCTGCCGCTCCCCGTCCGAGCACGCGTAGCCCTTGCGCCGGACGTCCTCGATCCGCCGGCGCAGGTTCCCCGCGTCCGCGATGGTGCGATCGGTCAGCAGGTCGAGGGGCCCGCCGAGCACCGCGTCGATCTCGTCGTCGGGCAGGAAGGCGAGGATGCAGGTGCTGGAGCTGCCGGCGTGCAGGGGGAACCGCCGGCCGATCTCCACGGTCATCTTGATCTCCTGCCGGCTCTCCACCTGGTCCAGGTAGACGCGGCCGCCGGGCACGCGGGCCGAGACGGTGGTCGTCTCCCCGGTCACCTGCTGCAGGTCGCGGAGCACCGGGAGGGCCACCCCGCGCAGGTCCAGGCCGCGCAGCGCACGGGCGCCGAGCGCCGCCGCGGCGGGCCCCAGCCGGTACTCCCGGGTGCCCGCGTCGGCGGTCAGCAGACCGCGCTGGACGAGCGTCTGCAGGATCCGGTGCACGACGGCCTTGGAGAGGTCCAGCTCGCGGGCGATCGCCGAGACGCCCAGCGACCGTGGGCCGTCCAGGAAGGCGAGGAGCACGTCGGCGACCCGGCCGGCCCCCTCGGTGCCTCCGTTGTCCGCCACGGCCGCCCCTTCCCGCTCGGGCGGCCACTCGCCGCCATGCTCTCGTCTCGTTCCGCCACTGTTCCTGTCAGCGGAACGGTAGAACGACTCGCTGTCGTGCCGCAATCGCCCTGGTCCGACCGAAACTTAACCGCAACATAGGAATTGTGTCGAGATCTTGCGCACACGACGCGCCTGCTGCCAGAGTGGCGAGTCACCAAGGCGTTCCGTGCAGAGGAACGTCGTCGAGGTCGGGAGACGAGATGCGGAAGCCCTGGATCGCAGCGGTCGCAGTCGCTATGCCGTTGACGCTCGCAGCCTGCGGCGGCTCCGCGCCGCCCGGCACGGAGGGCACCGGTGACACCGGCGGGGGCGGCGGCTCCGGCGACACCATCACGATCGGCTCGCTCCACCCGCTCAGCGGGGCCTTCGCCGCCGACGGCCAGCAGATGGACAACGGCGCGCAGCTCGCCGTCGACGCCATCAACGAGGCCGGCGGCATCGAGTGCCTGGACGGCGCCCAGCTCGAGCTGGCCAGCGCCGACAGCCAGGGCGCGCCCGAGGTCGGCCAGAGCGAGGCCCAGCGGCTGATCCAGGAGGGCGCCGTCGCGCTCGTCGGCACCTACAACAGCGCGGTGAGCCAGAATGTGGCGGCGGTGGCCGAGCGCAACCAGGTGCCCTTCGTCATCGACGTCTCCAGCGCCGACGAGATCCTCCAGCAGGGCTACCAGTACACCTTCCGCCTGCAGCCCAGCGCCGCGGTGCTCGCCCAGCGGGGCGCGGAGTACCTCGCCGAGGTCTCCGAGCAGGCCGGCGCCCCGGCCCAGCAGGTGGCGATCCTGCACGAGCAGGGCCCCTTCGGTACCGCGATCGCCGAGGGCTTCACCGCCGAGGCGGAGAGCCAGGGCATGACGATCGGCCCGGTCATCAGCTACGACCCGGCCAGCGTCTCGGACTTCACCACCCAGATCACCGCCGTCCGGGAGGCCGGGGCCGACGTCATGATGGTCGCCGGCTACTACCGGGACGGCGTCCTGGTGGCCAGGGCCGTGGACACCGTGCAGCCGGGCCTCGACGCGGTCTGGGGCGTGGCCAACGGCGCGTTCGACACCCCGCAGTTCCCCGGCGAGGTCGGCGAGGCCGGCGAGGGCTACTTCGACGCGAACTACCGGCTGGACATGACCAACCCGGAGACGCAGGAGCTGGCCCAGCTCTACAGCGACACCTTCGACGACGACATCCGCACTGCCGCGGTGCTCACCTACGACGCGGTCCGGGTCGTCGCCGACGCGCTGGGCCGGGCGTGCTCCACCGACCCGACGGAGCTGCGCGACGCGATCGCCGAGACCGAGCTGGACTCGCTGATCGCCCAGGACGGGCCCATCGCCTTCGACGAGACCGGCGAGAACACCAACGCCGCGCCGATCCTCATGCAGGTCGTCGACGGCACCGTCCAGCAGGTCTTCCCGTCCGAGTACGCCGAGACCGAGCCCGTCTACCCGGCGTCGCCGAACCCGTGACCGACCCGACGAAGGAGCACGGTGCCCCGCCCCTGGACCGGGGCACCGTCTCCACCGAGGAGCCACCCCAGACCACGCAGCTGACCACGCCGGCGCCGGGGGGCCGGCGGCGGGCGGCCGCGGTCCGCGTGGCGGCGGTCGTGGCCGTCGCGGTGGTGGCCCTGGGGCTGGCGTACTGGCGGACCGGCAACGAGGTCGTCGTCACCCAGGCGGTGCTCACCGGCCTGATGATCGGCGGCGTCTACGGCCTGGTCGCCATGGGCCTGACCCTCATCTTCGGTGTGCTGGACATCGTCAACTTCGCGCACGGCGCGTTCCTGGCGGTCGCCCTCTACATCACCGTGGAGATGGTTGGCAGGTTCGGGGTGCACCCGTACGTCGCCCTGCTGGTGAGCGTCCCGCTCATGTTCCTGCTCGGGGCGGCGGTGCAGCGGTTCATCCTCTCGGGCGCGATGGGCAAGCCGCTGGAGAACCAGCTGCTGATCACCCTGGGCCTCGCGCTGCTCATCGACAACGGGCTGCTGCTCTTCTACGGCCCCAACCCGCAGTCGGCGCGCCTGCCCAACGACACCGGGGTCGACGTCTTCGGCGCGGTGGTGACCGTGGGCCGCCTGCTGGCCTTCGCCGTCGCGCTGGTCCTGGCGGGGCTGCTCTACCTGCTGCTGCAGCGCACCCGGCTGGGCACGGCGATCCGGGCGGTGGCGGCGAACGACACCGGCGCGCAGATGGTCGGCATCGACACCCGGCGGATCTACATGGCCACCTTCGCCATCGGCACCGCCTGCGCGGGCGCGGCCGGCGTCCTGGTCGCCCCGCTGGTGACCATCGAGCCGACCACCGGCGAGCTGTTCAACATCGTCGCGTTCGTCGTCGTGGTGCTGGGCGGCATGGGGAACGTCGTCGGCGCGCTCGTCGGGGGGCTGCTGATCGGGCTGACCGAGCAGTTGGGCGCCCTCTACCTGCCGGGCCAGAGCCCGCTGCTGTCGGTGTTCATCGTCTTCGTCCTGGTGCTGTTCCTCCGTCCCCAGGGCCTGTTCGGGAGGGCGGCATGAGCACGGCGGTGCAGAACCCCGCGGAGCCGCGGACGCTGCCCCAGCCCCCGTGGGGCAAGCACCTGGTGGCGGTGGCCGTCCTCGCCGCGGTGCTGGCGGTCCTCCCGCTGGTCCTGCCGCCGGCGCAGCAGGCCGTCGCGGTGCGGGTGCTGATCTTCGCCATCCTGGCGATCGGCTGGAACATCATGAGCGGCTTCGGCGGGATGTTCAGCTTCGGTCACGCCGCCTACTTCGGCATCGGCGCCTACGTGAGCGTGTGGCTGCTGGTCGAGCGGGGCGTCTCCCCGTGGATCGGGATGCTCGCCGGCATGGTGGCCGCCGCCCTCTTCGCGGCGCTGATCGGCTTCCTGGCGCTGCGCTACCGGCTCAAGGGCGCGTACTTCGCGCTCTCCACCTTCGCCTTCGCGGAGATGCTGCGGCTGCTGGCGATCAACAGCGACCTGGTCAACCGCGCCGTCGGGTACAACGTCCCGCTGCGGCCGGAGTCCTCCTGGGCCTTCATCCAGTTCGAGCCGGGCGCGGCGGAGTACTTCTGGATCGCCCTGGCGCTGACGGTCGCCGCGCTGGTGACCACCATCGTGTTCCTGCGGTCGCGGATCGGCCGGTTCACGGTGGCGGTGCGGGACGACGAGGACGCCGCGGCGGCCCTCGGCATCCCGGTGATGCGCACGAAGCTGATCACGATCATGCTCTCGGCCGCGATCACCTCGGTCGCCGGCACCTTCTACGTCCAGTACTACTTCTTCGTCGACCCCGACGTCGCCTTCGGGTCCAGCGTCTCGATCCAGGCGATCCTTCCCGCGGTCATCGGCGGCGTCGCGACGATCTGGGGGCCGGTCATCGGCGCGGCCATCCTCGGCCCGCTCAACGACCTCACGGCCACCCTGCTGCGCGACCCGCCGCCCGGTCTGGAGTTCCTGCAGGGCCGCGCGGGGCTGGACGTCATGGTCTACGCGGTGCTGCTCATCCTCATCGTCCTGCTCCTCCCGCAAGGGGTGTACGGAGCCATCCGCGAGAGGTGGGAACGGCGGTGACGCTGCTGCAGGTCGACAACGTCAGCAAGACCTTCCGCGGCCTCCGGGCCGTCGACGACGTCTCCTTCGCGGTGGAGGAGGGCAGCATCCTCGGGATCATCGGGCCCAACGGCGCCGGGAAGACCACGCTGTTCAACTGCATCGCCGGGGCGATCGCACCCGACACCGGCACCGTCCGGCTCGGCGGCGCCGACGTCACCGGGGCGAAGCCGCACAAGGTGTCGCGGGCCGGCATGGCGCGGACCTTCCAGCTCATGAAGCCCTTCGGCAGCATGAGCGTGCTGGAGAACGTCGCGGTGGCGGCGATGGCCCACGGCACCTCGCGGCGCGCGGCCGGCGACACGGCGGCCGACGTCGTCGAGCGGGTCGGGCTGTCGCGGTGGCGCGACGCCCGCAGCGACGGGCTGCCCACTGCCGGGCTCAAGCGCCTGGAGCTCGCCCGCGCGCTGGCGTCCCGGCCGCGGGTCCTGCTGCTGGACGAGGTGCTCGCCGGGCTGCTCCCGGCCGAGCGCCTGCCGGTGATGGAGCTGCTCGAGACCCTGCGGTCCGACGACGGGATCACCCTCGTCTTCGTCGAGCACATCATGGCCGCGGTGATGCGGCTGTCGGACTCGGTGCTCGTCCTCGAGCAGGGCCGGGTGCTCACCGCAGGCTCCCCCGCGGAGGTCACCCAGGACCCCCGGGTGATCGAGGCCTACCTCGGAGAGGAGCCGGCCGGTGCTGGTTCTTGACGGTCTCTGCGCCGGCTACCACGGGCTGCAGATCCTGCACGAGCTCGACCTCAGGGTGGAGGCCGGCGAGATCGTGGCGGTGGTCGGCGCCAACGGTGCGGGCAAGACGACGACGCTGCGGGCGATCTCCGGTCTGCTGCCCACCACCTCGGGGTCGATCAGCTTCGACGGCCAGCGGGCCGACGGCGTCCGCACCGCCGAGCTGGTCCGCCGCGGGCTCGTGCAGGTGCCCGAGGAGCGCGCGCTGTTCGGGCCGCTGACCGTGGAGGAGAACCTCCGCATGGGCGGCTGGACCCAGAAGGCGCCCGAGGTGCAGGCCTCCCTCACCGAGGTGTTCGAGCTGTTCCCCATCCTCCAGGAGCGGCGGCGGCAGGCCGCGGAGACGCTCAGCGGCGGTCAGCAGCAGATGCTGGCGATCGGCCGCGCCCTCATGGCCCGGCCCAAACTCTTGATGCTCGACGAGCCGTCGACCGGGCTCGCGCCCAAGCTGACCTGGGCGGTGCTCGAGGCGGTGCGGACCATCCGCGACCGCGGCGTCGCCGTCCTGCTGGTCGAGCAGAACGCCGCACAGGCGCTGCGGATGGCCGACCGGGCCTACGTCCTGGAGAGCGGCAGCTGCGTGCTCTCCGGCCCCGGGCCTGAGCTCGCCGAGGACGACCGGGTGCGCAGCGCGTACCTCGGCCTGTGACGGCAGGACGACCGGTGACGGCCGCCGCGCTGCGCTCGCCCGCCGACGAGGCGCGCGAGGCGACGCAGGCCCTCGGCGCGTGGGCGGCCGGGCTGCGGTGGGCCGACGTCCCGGCCGACGCGCGGGAGCGGCTGCGGCTGGTGCTCCTGGACTCCTTCGGCGTCATGGTCCTGGGGGCGCGCCAGCCCGAGCAGCGGGCGCTCGTGGCGGCGTGGCGCCCGGGGGCCGGGCCGGCGCCGCTGGTCGGCGGGGGGCTGTCGACGACGGTCGAGGCCGCCGCCTGGCTCAACGCGAGCGCGCTGGTGCGGCTGGAGCTCGACGAGGGCCACAAGTACGCCAAGGGCCACCCCGGCGCGCACGGCCTGCCCGCCGTCCTGGCGCTCGCGGCCGACCTGCGGGCTCCCGGCCCCGACATCGCCGCGGCGCTGATGGCCGCCTACGAGGTCGCCGCCCGCTTCGGCCGCGCCACCCGGCTGCGCCCCGGCATGCACCCCCACGGCAGCTGGGGGGTGGCCGGGGCGGCCGCGGGCTGCGCCCGGCTGCTCGGCCTCGACGCCGACGGGGTGGCCGCCGCCGTCGACACCGGGGCCGGCCTGCCCGTGGCGGGCCACTTCGACTCGGCGCTGGACGGCAACCCGGTGCGGGACGCGTGGATGTCGGCGTCCAACGTCGCGGGGCTCGCCGCCGCGCGGATGGCCGCCGCCGGGGTGGCCCGCAACACCGGGACGGCGGCCGGCTCGCTGGGTGAGCTGCTCGGCTCCTTCGACGCCGCGGCCCTGACCGAGGCGCTCGGCGAGCGGTGGGACGTGCGGCACGGTTACTTCAAGCGGCACGCGTCGTGCTCGTTCACCCACCCGGTGGCCGACGCGGTGCTGCGGCTGCGCCCGGAGCTGACCGACCCCACCGACGTCGACGAGGTCGTCGTCGAGACGCACTCCCTGGCCGCCGGCCTGGCGCGCACCTCCTGGGACTCCCGTCTCGGCGCGCTGTTCAGCGTGCCGTTCGTGGTGGCCGCGGCGCTGGTGCACGGGCACGTGGGGCCCGAGGCGTCCGCGGCGGAGGCCCGCTCGGACGCCCGCGTCACGCACCTGGCCGGCCGGGTCCGCGTCGTGCGCGCCGACGACCTCGACGCCCGGCTGCCCGACGAGCGCGCCGCCCGGGTGACCGTCCGGGCCGCCGGGCGGGAGCTCGCGCTGGAGGTCCCCAACCCGGTCGGCGACGCCGCCCACCACCCGTTCGACGAGGACGACGTGGTCGCGCTGCTCTCCGCGCTGCTCGGGGACGACGAGGTCGTGGCCACCGTCCGGGAGGTCGCCGCGGGCCTGCCCGACGCCCCGGACGTCGCCCCCCTGCTCGGACGGCTGGCCGGATGACCCGCCCGTCCGACCGAACCCCGAGGAGCTCCGTGCGCATCTACGCCGTCACCCCGATCCACGTCCCCGCCGAGGAGCTGGCCCGGCGGCAGGCGCGCTACGACGCCCTCTGCCCGCCGGGGCTGAGCGTGGAACTGCACGACATCGGTTCCGGGGCCCCGCGCGCCCTGGACACCGAGCAGCAGGTGCGCGACAGCGAGGGCATGGTCACCGAGGCGCTCCGCGCGGCGCCGGACGAGGCGGACGCGCTGCTGCCCGACTGCGTGCTCGACCCCGGCGTCCCCGCGCTGGCCGGGACCCTCGGCCGTCCCGTCTTCGGCCTGCTGCGCACGAGCATGACCTGGAGCGCGCTCGCGGGGCGCTCCGTCGGGGCGGTCACCCGCAACCGGCCGATCGCCGACGAGCTCGCCCGGCAGGTCGACGTCTACGGCCTGGGCGGCTCCTTCACCGGGGTGGAGGTGCTCGACCTGGACGTGGACGCCATCCACCAGGCCGATCGCTGGGGGGCGTCGCTGGAGGCGGTGGTCGGGCGGATGAGCCGGGCCGGCGCCGGCGACCTGGTCAACGGCTGCAGCGCCGTCGACCTGCCGGCGGAGGCCGCGGACTGGCCGGTGCGCGTGGTCGACCCCACGGCCCTGGCCCTGCGGCTGATCGCCGCGGGGGAGGCGGCGGCGTGAGCGACACCGGACCCGACCTCGTCGTCGCAGGGGCGGGCGGCGGCCTGGCCGCGGCCCTGCGGGCGGCGCAGCACGGGTTGGACGTGCTGGTCGTCGAGGTCAGCGAGCACTTCCGCCGCGGCAACAACACCTCGATGTCGACGGCGATGATCCCCGGCGCCGGATCGCGCTTCCAGCGGGAGGCCGGCATCGAGGACTCGCCGGATCTCTACGTCGAGGACATCCGGCGCAAGACGAAGGGGGAGGCCGACGAGCGGCTTGCGCGGGCCCTCGCCGAGGTGAGCGCGCCGCTGGTGGAGTGGCTGGCCGACGACGTCGGGCTGCCGCTCGCGCTCGTCACCGACTTCCACTACCCGGGTCACACCGCCGACCGCTGCCACACGATCGAGGGCCGGCACGGCACCGTCCTGCTCGACCACCTGGTCGCCGCCGTGAAGGCCGAGGAGCGGATCGACCTGCTGGTCCCCGCCAAGCTGGTGGACGTCCTCCTCGACGACGAGGGCCGGGTGCGCGCCGCGGTCATCGAGACGCCCGACGGCGCCGCGGAGGAGGTCGAGACGCCGGCGGTGCTGCTGGCGACCAACGGCTACGGCGCCGACCGGGCGTTGGTCGCCCGCCACCTCCCGGAGATCGCCGACGCCGTCTACCACGGCAGCGAGGCCTCCCGCGGGGACGCGCTGCGGATCGGCGCGGAGCTCGGGGCGGCCACCGGCTACCTCGACGCCTACCAGGGCCACGGGGCGCTGGCGGCGCGGTCGTCGACCCTGGTGGGCTGGGCGACGGTCATGCACGGCGCGGTGATCGTCGGCCAGGACGGCCGGCGCTTCGGGGACGAGACGTCGGGCTACTCCGAGTACGCCGCGGTCATCGCGCGGCAGCCCGGCGCGACCGCCTGGATCGTCCTGGACCAGCGCATCCACGACGCCTGCCTGCCGTTCACCGACTTCCGCCAGACCATCGAGGGCGGCGCCCTGGTCTGGGCCGACGACGTCGCCGGCCTCGCCGCGGCCACCGGGCTACCGGCCGACACGCTGGCCGAGGAGCTCGGCGCAGCCGCCGCCCTGGCGCGCGGGGAGGCCGAGGACCGCTTCGGCCGCACCTCCTTCGAGGCCGAGCTCGCCCCGCCGCTGGCCGCCGTCCGCGTCGTGCCGGCGCTCTTCCACACCCAGGGCGGTCTCGTCGTCGACGAGCACGCCCGCGTCACCCGCCCCGACGGCTCGGTCATCCCCGGGCTCTACGCGTCCGGCGGGGCGGCGGCCGGGATCTCCGGTCACGGCGCCGCCGGCTACCTGGCCGGCAACGGCCTCCTGCCCGCCCTGGGCCTGGCCTACCTGGCCGCCGACCACGTGGCCGCGGGCCACGGCCGGCCGGCCGCCACCCCCTCCGAGGAAGGAACCGCATGACCCGCCTCCAGACCCTTGTCAAGAACGTCACGGTCGTCCGGCCGGACGTCCCCGGCGCCGAGGACGGCGAGGCCCTCGACCTCGGCGTCGCCGACGGGAAGTTCGTCCGGGTGGAGCGGGACATCCCCGCCGAGGACGCCGACGTGGTCGTCGACGGCCGCGGCCGGGTGGCCTTCCCCGGCGTGGTCGACGCGCACCAGCACTGGGGGATCTACAACCCGCTGGGCGAGGACGCCGAGACCGAGAGCCGGGCCAGCGCGCAGGGCGGCGTCACCACCGGGCTCACCTACATGCGCACCGGGCAGTACTACCTCAACGAGGGCGGCCCCTACCGGCAGTTCTTCCCCAAGGTGCTCGCGGCGTCCGAGGGCCGCTCCTACATCGACTACGCCTTCCACCTCGCGCCGATGTCGCAGGAGCACATCGCCGAGATCCCCGAGCTCATCGAGGAGTTCGGCGTCACCTCGTTCAAGATCTTCATGTTCTACGGCGGGCACGGCCTGCACGGCGCGTCGTCCGACCAGAGCTCGTTCCTGATGATCCCGCAGGGGGAGCGCTACGACCTCGCCCACTTCGAGTTCGTCATGCGCGGCATCCAGGAGGCGCGGGAGAAGCTGGCGGACAAGGCGCCGCACGTCTCGTTGTCCCTGCACTGCGAGACGGCCGAGATCATGACCGCCTACACCCGGATGGTCATGGAGGAGGGGACGCTGACGGGCCTGGCCGCCTACAGCGCCTCCCGTCCCCCGCACTCCGAGGGCCTGGCCATCACGATCGCGTCGTTCCTCGCCGACGAGACCCAGCTGCCCAGCATCAACCTGCTGCACCTGTCCTCTCGCAAGGCGCTCACCGCGGCGCTGCGGATGGCGAAGGTCTTCCCGCACGTCGACTTCCGGCGCGAGGTCACCATCGGCCACCTGCTGGCCGACATCGACACCGCGCACGGGCTGGGCGGCAAGGTGAACCCGCCACTGCGGCCGCGCGAGGACGTCGAGGCCCTGTGGGAGCACCTGCTCGCCGGCGACCTGGACTGGGTCGTGAGCGACCACGCCTGCTGCAAGGAGGAGCAGAAGTTCGGCGAGCCGCGGGACGACATCTTCCTCGCCAAGTCGGGCTTCGGAGGGGCCGAGTACCTGCTCCCCGGCCTGGTCGGCGAGGGGAGCCGCCGGGGGCTGTCCTACCGGCGCATCGCGGAGCTGACCTCCTGGAACCCGGCCCGGCGCTACGGGCTGCCGGGCAAGGGGACGATCGGGGTCGGCTACGACGCGGACTTCTGCCTGGTCGACCCGTCGGCGACCTGGACGGTCGAGGCGGCGAAGTCCGAGTCGACGCAGGAGTACACGCCCTTCGAGGGCTTCGAGCTCGGCGCGAAGGTGACCGACACGTGGGTGCGCGGCACCCAGGTCCTCGCCGACGGAGCGATCACCGGCAGCCCGACGGGCCGCTACCTGCACCGGCCCTACACCGGCTGAGGCAGCCGGACCCCGGCCGGAGCGCCGACGGCCCGTCTCCCCGGAGGGAGGCGGGCCGTCGGCGTCCGTGCGTGGTCAGCCCTCGAGGGAGGCGTCCAGGGTGATCTCCGTGCCGGTGAGCGCCTTGCTCACGGGGCAGCCGACCTTGGCGGCCTGGGCGGCCTTGTCGAAGCCGGCGGCGTCCAGGCCCTCGACCTCGCCCCGCACGGTGAGCGCGATGCCGGTGATGGTGGGAGCGCCGTCCTGCTGGCCGAGCGTGACGTCGGCCGAGACCTCGAGGGACTGCGGCGTACCGCCGGCCTTCCCGATCTCGCTGGAGAGCGCCATCGCGAAGCAGGCGGAGTGCGCCGCCGCGATCAGCTCCTCGGGGCTGGTCGTGCCCCCGGCCTCGTCGGCGGCTCGCTTGGGGAAGGAGACCTCGTAGGTGCCGATCTTGGAGCTGGAGAGCTCCACCTGCCCCGAGCCCTCCTGCAGGGTGCCGTTCCAGGCGGTACGGGCGGTACGTGTGGGCATGCTGCCCCTTCCGGGCCGTGGCCGCCTCTGGCTCGGGCGGCGCCGTGGCCGCCCTCCTACCCGCCCGCGGGGCGACCTACCGTGCGGAGTCGGGGTGGTCGGCGACCTCGGTCGTCCCGTTGACCCGCTCGGTGAGCAGCCGGAGCCGCGCCTTGAGGTCGTCGAACTCGCTGGCGTCGAACCCGATGGCCCCGATCATCTCCTCGGAGATGGCCACGGCCTTGTCCTCCAGGGCCCGGCCGGCGTCGGTGAGGGCGATGGAGACCGAGCGCTCGTCCTCGACGCGACGGTGCCGCGTGACCAGACCCGCCGCGGTCAGCCGCTTGAGCAGGGGGGAGAGGGTGCCGCTGTCCAGTGCCAGCCGGGAGCCGAGCTGGCCGACCGTCTGGTTGTCCTGCTCCCAGAGGAGCAGCATCACCAGGTACTGCGGGTAGGTGAGACCGATCGCGTCGAGCATGGGGCGGTACCGCGCGGTCACCGCGCGGGACGCGGCGTACAGCGCGAAGCACAGCTGGTCGTCGAGCGCGACGCTCGGAGCCGGCAGGGCGGTCATGGAGCCAGTCTAGGGGGCTCCGCGAACGCGGCCGGGACCTTTCGCCCCTACCTCGCCCCTGGGGGTGGTCCGGGGACGCGGCGGGTGGAGGGTCGAACCCGGCAGAGTTGAGCGGAACAGACTCAACCCCCGGCTCGTTGCAACGACCGATGACGCCGGCTACGTGACGGACGGCGTGCCCGAGACAGGAAGGACGTGCCCCCCAGCATGGAGAGCAAGCTGACGACCCGTTCGCAGGAGGCGGTCGCCGGTGCCCAGCGCCTCGCCGTCGGCCGGGGTCAGGCGGCTCTGGAGCCGCTGCACCTGCTGGTCGCCCTCGTCGAGCAGGCCGACGGCATCGCCGGCCCCCTGCTCACCGCGGTCGGGGCCGACCCGGCCGACGTGCGGAGCAAGGCCGACGCGGCGCTGCGCCGCATGCCGAGCGTGAGCGGTGCCACCGTGTCGGCCCCCTCGCCCTCGCGGGAGTTCCTCCGGGTGATCAACGCCGCCTCGGAGCAGGCCGGGGCGCTCGGTGACGAGTACGTCTCCACCGAGCACCTGCTGGTCGCGCTCGCCGGCTCGGAGGGGGAGGCCGCCGCCGTGCTCACCAGCGCGGGCGCCACCCCTGACGCGCTGCTGGCCGCGTTCCGCACGGTGCGCGGCAACCGCAAGGTCACCACCGCCGACCCGGAGGCGACCTACCAGGCGCTGGAGAAGTACGCCGTCGACCTGACCCAGCGGGCGCGCGACGGCAAGATCGACCCGGTCATCGGCCGGGACACCGAGATCCGCCGCGTCGTCCAGGTGCTGTCCCGCCGCACCAAGAACAACCCGGTGCTGATCGGCGAGCCCGGCGTCGGCAAGACGGCGATCGTCGAGGGGCTGGCCCAGCGGATCGTCGCCGGCGACGTCCCGGAGAGCCTCAAGGGCAAGCGGCTGATGGCGCTCGACCTGGCCTCGATGGTGGCCGGCGCCAAGTACCGCGGTGAGTTCGAGGAGCGGCTCAAGGCCGTCCTCCAGGAGATCACCGACGCCGAGGGCGAGATCGTCACGTTCATCGACGAGCTGCACACGATCGTCGGCGCGGGCGCGACCGGCGACGGCGCGATGGACGCCGGCAACATGATCAAGCCGATGCTGGCGCGCGGTGAGCTGCGCATGGTCGGCGCGACCACGCTCGACGAGTACCGGGAGCACATCGAGAAGGACCCGGCGCTGGAGCGCCGCTTCCAGCAGGTCTTCGTCGGTGAGCCGAGCGTCGAGGACACCATCGGCATCCTGCGCGGGCTCAAGGAGCGCTACGAGGTGCACCACGGCGTCCGCATCACCGACGGTGCGATCGTCGCGGCCGCCACGCTGTCGGACCGGTACGTCACCTCCCGGTTCCTGCCCGACAAGGCGATCGACCTGGTCGACGAGGCCGCCAGCCGGCTGCGGATGGAGATCGACAGCCGCCCCGTCGAGGTCGACGAGGTGGAGCGGGCCGTGCGCCGGCTGGAGATCGAGGAGATGGCGCTGGCCAAGGAGGACGACCCGTCCTCGGTCGAGCGGCTGGCCGCCCTCCGCGAGGACCTCGCCGACAAGCGCGAGGAGCTCGCCGAGCTGACCGCCCGCTGGCAGCAGGACAAGAGCGCCATCGGCCGGATCCAGGCGATCAAGGAGGAGCTCGAGCGGCTGCGCCTCGAGGCCGAGCGGGCGGAGCGGGACGGCGAGCTCGCGCGGGTCGCCGAGCTGCGCTACGGCCGGCTGCCGCAGCTGGAGAAGTCCCTGGCCGAGGCCGAGGCGTCCGTCGAGACCGGCGACTCCATGCTCAAGGAGGAGGTCGGCCCCGACGACATCGCCGAGGTCGTCCAGGCCTGGACCGGCATCCCGGCCGGCCGGCTGCTCGAGGGCGAGACGCAGAAGCTGCTGCGCATGGAGGAGGGCCTCGCCGGCCGGGTCGTCGGGCAGCCCGACGCGGTGCGGGCCGTCTCCGACGCGGTCCGGCGGGCGCGCTCCGGCGTCGCCGACCCCGACCGGCCGACCGGGTCGTTCCTCTTCCTCGGCCCCACCGGCGTCGGCAAGACGGAGCTGGCCAAGGCGCTGGCGGAGTTCCTGTTCGACGACGAGCGGGCGATGGTCCGCATCGACATGAGCGAGTACTCCGAGAAGCACTCGGTGGCCCGGCTGGTCGGCGCGCCGCCCGGCTACGTCGGCTACGAGGCCGGCGGCCAGCTCACCGAGGCGGTCCGGCGCCGTCCCTACACCGTCGTGCTGCTCGACGAGGTGGAGAAGGCCCACCCCGACGTCTTCGACGTGCTGCTCCAGGTGCTGGACGACGGCCGGCTCACCGACGGGCAGGGCCGGACGGTGGACTTCCGGAACACCATCCTGATCCTGACGTCGAACCTCGGCTCGCAGCTCATCGCCGACCAGTCGGTGCCCGAGGAGCGGCGCCGCGACGCGGTGATGGGGGTCGTCCGGGGCCACTTCAAGCCGGAGTTCCTCAACCGGCTCGACGACGTCGTGGTCTTCCGGGCGCTGGGCAGCGAGGAGCTGACCGGGATCGTCGACATCCAGGTCGGCGTCCTGGCCCGCCGCCTGGCCGCCCGCCGGCTGACGCTGCGCGTCACCGACGCGGCGCGCGAGTGGCTGGCGCTCAACGGGTTCGACCCGGTCTACGGCGCCCGCCCGCTGCGCCGGCTGGTGCAGTCGGCGATCGGCGACCAGCTCGCGAAGGCGCTGCTGTCCGGCGAGATCCGGGACGGCGACGAGGTCGTCGTCGACTGGCCGGGCGGCGACGTCGAGGGCCTGACCGTCGCCCGCGGCGCGTGACCCGCACGCACGACGGGCGTCCCGCACCCGCCGCACCCGCCGGACCCGGCCGGGTCCGGCGGGCGCCGGTGGCCGAACGGGTGCGACCGCGTGCCGTGCTGGTCCGCCCGGAAGGCGTCGTCCATGATCGCGGCGACGGGGAACGACGAGCGGAGGAACGATGACGGCGGGCCAGGACGACCAGCACGGTCGGCAGCAGGGGCAGCCCGAGGGGCAGGGCGGCCAGCAGCAGCCGGGCTGGGGTCCGCCGCCGGGGCAGCCACCGCAGGGCGGCCAGCCCCCGTACGGCGGACAGCCTCCCTACGGACAGCCTCCCTACGGACAGCCTCCCTACGGACAGCCTCCCTACGGACAGCCTCCCTACGGCCAGCCCCCGTACGGCGGTCAGCCGCCGCAGAGCCCCTACGGCCAGGGGCAGCCGAACCCCTACGGCCAGAACCCGTACGGCTACGCCCCGGCCCCCTCGGCGCCCCAGGGCTGGGGCCCGGACGCGCCCCAGCCGATGGAGCGCCCGCTCACCGTCCGCGCCGGGCTGGGCGCCTTCCTCGCCTCGCTCGTGCTCAGCGCGGTGGCGGCGGTCGTCACGCTGCTCAACTGGGACCGGTTCGTGACCTGGACCCTCGACCGGTCGGGCACCGATCTCCAGGGCCCCGAGTTCGAGGGCCTCGACGCGGAGGCGTTCGCCGAGCTCGTGGGTCAGGTGACGATCGGCTTCACGATCCTCCTCCTCGCCCTGCAGCTGCTCTTCCTGTGGTTCGCCTGGCAGGGGCGCAACTGGGCGCGGATCCTGCTGTGGGTCCTCGGCGGCCTGGCGCTGCTCGCGGGGCCATTCAACGCCGTCGCGAGCGGGCCGCTGCCCTTCGTGACGGCGCTCTCCTGGTTCCAGCTGATCCTGACCGGGGTCGGGGTGGTGCTGCTGGCGGCGAAGCCGTCCAACGACTGGTACCGCTTCCGCAAGTGGCAGCGCGCCACCGGGCAGGGCTGAGCCCCGAGGCCGCTCAGGCCCGGCCGGCGGCCAGCCAGTCCCGCGTCGTCCGCGCGACCAGGCTGGCCGCCGCCGCGACCGAGAGCACCAGCAGCAGCAGCGCGACGACGGTGACCCCGCCGGCGGTGAGCATCGTGGAGAGCAGCACCAGCGCCAGGAGGACCGTCGAGACCACGCCGGCCCAGAGCCCCCACCGGCGGTGGCGGGACACCGCCCAGGCCGAGACGGCGTAGGTGATGCCCAGGACGAGCGGGGCGGTGGTGTTGACGAGCAGGAACTGCTGGGCCTCGTCCGGGGTCAGCCCGGCCTCGGTGAGCGCCTGGGTGACGCCGTCGCGGCCGAGCCAGGTGATCGTCACGTACAGCAGCAGCAGGACGGCGAGCGTCGCCAGCAGCGCCATGGCGACCCGCACCGACGGCGGGGCCTGCGGGGTCGCGTCGCCGTCGACGGGGCGGGAGCGGGGATCGGCCGGCACCCCTCCAGCCTGGCAGACGGCCCGCCCCGGGCCGGCGCGGTGGCCGGGTTTCCCGCTCGAGTCGAATCCGGATCGGCCCCGGCAGGGGAACACCGTTCGTGACCGTGCCGGCGCCCCCGCGCGACGACCGGCCCGGTCCGGGTGGTTACGGCCACGCCCCACCGGCCGCACCGCGGCCGGTGCCCCACGAGGATCGACCGCGACGCGGCCGTCGCGCCGGACGAGGAACAGGAGCACCACCATGACGCGCACGCTCCCCCGCGGGATCCTGCTCGCCGCCGTCTCGAGCCTCGGGATCGCGCTCAGCGCCTGCGGCTCCGACGACGACCCCGCGGCCGAGAGCGCCGCCACCACGGCGCCCGGCACCAGCAGCCCGGCCCCGGAGAGCAGCGCCGCCGTCCCCGTCCCCGGTGGGCCGTTCGGCGAGGGCTGCGCGGCGGTCCCGGCCGAGGGCCCCGGCAGCTTCCAGGCCATGAGCGCCGCCCCGGTGGTCACCGCCGCCGGCACCAACCCGGCGCTGTCGACGCTGGTGCAGGCGGTGCAGGCAGCCAACCTCGTCGAGACCCTCGACACGACCCAGGACATCACCGTGCTAGCCCCGGCCAACCCGGCGTTCGAGGCGCTCCCGGCCGACGCGCTGCAGGGCCTGCTCGCCGATACCCCGGCGCTGACCGCGGTGCTCACCCACCACGTCCTCCCGGGCCGCCTCGCCCCCGGCGAGTTCGCCGGCACGCACACCACGCTGAACAACGACGAGGTGACGATCGAGGGCTCGGGCGAGGACTTCACCATCGGGACGGACGCCACCGTCGTCGGCACGGAGGCCTCGGTGATCTGCGGGAACGTGCAGACCGCCAACGCCACCGTCTACATCATCGACCAGGTGCTCCAGCCCGCCGCCGGCTGACCTGGTGGTCCGCCGTGGGACCGTCGGCTCAGTAGGGTCCGGGCATGCAGAAGGACCACGTTCCCCCCCACACCTCGTCCCTCGGCGCGGGCCCCGGGAGCGCGGCCTCGCTGCCCGACCGCGACCGGCTGCTTCAGCTGATCATCGATCTCGCCGTGGTGCACGGGAAGGTCACGCTCTCCTCCGGGCAGGTGGCCGACTGGTACATCGACATGCGCCGGCTGACGCTGCACCACGAGGGCGGGCCGCTGGTGGGCCGGGTGATGCGCCAGCTCACCGGCGACCTGCGCTACGACGCCGTCGGCGGGCTCACCCTCGGGGCGGACCCGGTCGCCACCGCGATGCTGCACGCGGCCGCGGCGGGGGAGGGCTTCCTCGACGCCTTCGTGGTGCGCAAGGCGGGGAAGGCGCACGGCCTGCAGCGGCGGATCGAGGGCCCGGACGTCGCCGGGCGCGCCGTCCTCGTGGTCGAGGACGTCTCCACCACCGGGGGCAGCCCGCTGACCGCCGCGGAGGCGCTGCAGGAGGCCGGCGCCGAGGTGGTGGCGGTGGCGGTGATCGTCGACCGGGGCGGGCGGGCGGCGGTCGAGGAGGCCGGGTACGAGTACCGGGCCGCGTTCACCCTCGCCGACCTCGGCCTCGACTGACGGCCCGCTGGGATCAGGGACCCTGATCATGGAGCGTCCTCCCTCACCGTGGGCGCTGAGGGAGGACACCGCGTGATCAGGTCACCTGATCATCGCCGGTGGTCCTACGGTGTGACGGTGACCACGACGACGGCGACGTGGCTCGCCGAGCTGACCGACGCCCTGGGCCCCGACAGCGTCCTGACCGATCCGGACGTGACCACCTCCTACGCCCGCGACCAGGCGATGATGGCGCCCGCCGGCACGCCCGCGGCCGTGGTCTTCCCCCGCCGCACCGAGGAGGTCGCCGCGGTGCTGCGGGTCGCATCGCGGCACGGCATCCCCGTGGTGCCCCGCGGTGCGGGCTCCGGGCTGGCCGGCGGCAGCAACGCCGTCGACGGCGGGATCACGCTGGTGATGACCCGCATGGACGCCGTCCTCGAGATCTCCACGGCCGACCGGCTCGCCGTCGTCCAGCCGGGGGTCGTCAACAAGCAGCTGCGCGACGCCGTCGCCGGTAGCGGGCTCTTCTACCCGCCGGACCCCTCCAGCTACGACTGGTGCACGATCGGCGGCAACCTGGCCACCAACTCCGGCGGCCTCTGCTGCGTCAAGTACGGCGTCACCACCGACTACGTGCTCGGCCTGGAGGTCGTCCTCGCCGACGGGCGCGTGCTGCGCACCGGCCGGCGCACGGTCAAGGGGGTGGCCGGCTACGACCTGGCCCGCCTGTTCGTGGGTTCCGAGGGGACGCTCGGCGTCATCACCGAGGCGACGCTGGCGCTGCGCCCCGCGCCGAAGGCCCCGGTCACCCTCGCCGCCTCCTTCGCGACGACGGCGCAGGCCGGGCAGGTCGTCGAGCGGGTGGTCACCGGCGGCCTGGTGCCCAGCCTGCTGGAGATCATGGACGGCACCTGCATCCGCACCGTCGACCAGGTGCTCCGGGCCGGCCTGGACCACGACACCCGCGCGCTGCTGGTGGCCCAGTCCGACGCGGGCGGCGCGGCCGCCGCCGAGGAGATCGCGGCGCTCACCGCGCTCTGCGAGGAGGCAGGCGCCCAGCTCGTGCACTCCACCGAGGACCAGGCCGAGGGCGATCTGCTGCTCGCGGCCCGGCGGATGGCGCTGCCCGCCCTGGAGCGGGTCGGGGGCGCGGTGCTCATCGACGACGTCGCCGTGCCCCGCTCGCGGATCGCCGGATTCCTGGACGGCTGCGACGGCATCGCCGCCGACCGCGACGTCGTCATCGGCGTCGTCGGCCACGCCGGCGACGGCAACATGCACCCGACCGTCTGCTTCGACGCCTCGGACGCCGACCAGCGCGAGCGGGCCTACGCGGCGTTCGACGACATCCTCGCCCTCGGGCTGTCGCTGGGCGGGACGATCACCGGCGAGCACGGGGTCGGCACCATCAAGCTCGACTGGCTGGAGCGCGAGATCGGCCCGGTGGCGCTGGACGTGCACCGCTCGATCAAGTCCGCGCTCGACCCGGCCGGCCTGCTCAACCCCGGCACGGTGTTCCGCAGCACGCCGGCGGGTGCCACGCTGGGGCGATGACCAGAGAGCGGTTCCTCGTCATCGGCGGCGACGCGGCAGGGATGTCGGCCGCGGCCCAGGCGCGCCGGCTCCGGGGCGCCGACGACCTGGAGATCGTCGTCCTGGAGCAGGGCGACGTGGTCTCCTACTCCGCGTGCGGCATCCCGTACTGGATCGGCGGGCAGGTCGAGGACCGCGACGCGCTGACCGCCCGCACGCCGGCGGAGTTCGCCGCCCGGGACATCACCGTGCACACCGGCACGAGGGCGGTGGAGATCGACGCCGACGCCGGGAAGGTGGTCACCGACGCCGGCGAGCGGGTCGGCTACGACCGGCTGCTCGTGGCCACCGGCGGGCGACCGAACCGCCCACCGATCCCCGGCCTGGACTCCCCGGGCGTCTTCGGCGTCCACCGGCTCGACGACGGCGCCGCCATCCGGGCCGCCCTGGACGCCGGCCCGCGCCGCGCCCTGGTGCTGGGCGGCGGCTACATCGGGCTGGAGATGGCCGAGGCGCTGCAGCGCCGCGGGCTCGAGGTCACCGTGGTGCTCGCCGACCCGCTGCCGATGCAGCTGCTGGACGCCGACATGGCCGAGCGGGTCTGCGCCGGCATGGGCGCCATGGGCATGGAGATGCACCCCGACCAGGCGGTGCGGGAGATCCTGGTCGACGGGTCCGGCCGCGCGCGGGGCGTGCGCACCGACGCCGGCAGCTACGACGCCGACCTGGTGGTCCTCGGTCTCGGCATGGGCCCCGAGGTGGGGCTGGCCGAGCAGGCCGGGATCCGGCTGGGCACCACCGGCGCCATCGCCGTCGACCGCACCCAGCGCACCCGCTCGCACCCGGAGATCTACGCCGCCGGCGACTGCGCGCAGACCTTCCACAGGGTCACCGGCGAGGCCACCCACGTCGCCCTGGGCACCCACGCCAACAAGCAGGGCCGGGTGGCCGGCTCGGTGATCGGCGGGCGGGCGGCGCGCTTCGCCGGCGTCCTGGGGACGGCCCTGACCAAGGTGGGAGACCTGGAGATCGGCCGCACCGGGCTGTGCACCACCGAGGCCGAGGAGGCGGGCTTCGACTACCGCACCGACACGATCGAGGCGACGACGAGGGCCGGCTACTACCCCGGCGCCGAGGAGATCGCGATCAAGCTCATCAGCGAAGCGGGGTCGGGGCGGCTGATCGGCGCCCAGATCGTCGGCGGCCCCGGCAGCGGCAAGCGGATCGACGTCCTGGCCACCGCCATCTGGGCCGGGATGACCGCCGAGGACCTCGCGGGCTCCGACCTCTCCTACGCCCCGCCGTTCTCGCCGACCTACGACCCGGTGGTCGTCGCCGCCCGGGTGGTCAGCCGGATCGAGCAGGGCTGACCGCGCGGTCGCCCGGTCGGGGGCAGCTGCGGCCCACGGTGTCGCCGGGGGAGGCGCGGCGCGATACTGATCACCGACGTCCGCACGTACAGCGCCGTACAGCCGTTCCCGACGGAGGAGTGCCGCATGCCCATCGCCAGCCCCGAGGTCTACGCCGACATGATCAGCCGGGCGAAGGAGGGCGGGTTCGCCTACCCGGCGATCAACTGCACGTCCTCGGAGACCATCAACGCGGCGCTGCGCGGGTTCGCCGACGCCGGCAGCGACGGGATCATCCAGTTCTCCACGGGGGGCGCGGAGTTCGGCTCGGGCACCCGGGTGAAGGACATGGTCACCGGCGCGGTCGCGCTGGCCGAGTTCGCCCACGTCGTCGCGGAGAAGTACCCGGTCAACGTGGCGCTGCACACCGACCACTGCCCGAAGGACAAGCTCGACTCCTACGTGCGCCCGCTGATCGCGCTGTCGAAGGACCGGGTCGACGCCGGGCAGGCGCCGCTGTTCCAGTCGCACATGTGGGACGGGTCGGCGATCGAGCTCGGCGAGAACCTCGACATCGCCGAGGAGCTGATGGAGAAGTCGGCGGCCGCCAAGATCGTCCTGGAGCTCGAGATCGGCATCGTCGGCGGTGAGGAGGACGGCGTCGTCGCCGAGATCAACGAGAAGCTCTACACCGCCGACGGCGACTTCCTGCGCACCGCGCAGCAGCTCGGGCTGGGCGAGCGCGGGGTCTACCTGCTCGCGGCCACCTTCGGCAACGTGCACGGGGTGTACAAGCCGGGCAACGTCAAGCTGCGCCCGGACGTGCTGCAGCGCGGCCAGGCGCTGGTCGCCGAGGAGTTCGGCCTGGGCGAGGACGCCAAGCCGTTCAACCTGGTGTTCCACGGCGGCTCCGGCTCGGCCGAGTCGGAGATCCGCGAGGCGATCTCCTACGGCGTCGTGAAGATGAACGTCGACACCGACACCCAGTACGCCTTCACCCGGCCGATCGCCGGGCACATGTTCGCCAACTACGACGGCGTCCTGAAGATCGACGGCGAGGTCGGCAACAAGAAGGCCTACGACCCGCGCAGCTACCTCAAGGCCGCCGAGACCGGCATGGCCGCTCGCGTCGTCGAGGCGTGCGAGCACCTGCTGTCGGCCGGCCAGTCGCAGGGCGCGTGACGATGAGCCACTCCCACGGCAACCTGCTGGGCGAGCCGCCGGCCACGCTGCTGCCGGCCACGCCCGAGGCCGACGCCGAGCTCGCCCAGGGCGCCACGCTCGCCGAGGTCGCCGCCCACCACCCGACCGTGAGCGCGGTGTGGGCGGGCCTGGCCGAGGAGGCGATGAGCCGTCCCGAGCGGGCGCTGGGCGACACGATCCAGGCCTACGCCTACGCCCGCACCGGCTACCACCGCGGGCTGGACGCGCTGCGCCGCAACGGGTGGAAGGGCTACGGCCCGGTGCCGTGGTGGCACGAGCCGAACCAGGGGTTCCTGCGCTGCGTCACCGTCCTCGCCCGGGCGGCCGAGGCGATCGGCGAGACGGCGGAGGCCGAACGCTGCACCCAGCTGCTTCGGGACTGCGATCCGACGTTGGCCATCTGATCGTTCACGATCGGTAACGGGCGGTCCGCGTGTGCGGGCCGCCCGTTCCGCGTCCAACTGCACTTTCGGGTCGACGGGTTTGGATCGGCGCCGTCGTGATCACTACGCAGAGTGCTCGGCGCCAGAAAGGCGCCCTGGAGAGGAGACCTCTGATGGCCACCCTGCTCTGGATCCTCGCCGTCGTCCTCGTGGTCGCCGGTGTCGTCGCGATCGTCCGCAAGGAGATCGTCTGGGGGATCGTGCTCATCGTCCTCGGGCTGCTGGTCGGGCCCGGCGGGGTGAGCATCTTCACCTGATCGACCCCGGGCCCCCGCACGGCGGGGGCCCGGGGGATTCACCGCTCGCCGAGCTCCGGGTGCAGCGCGGTCAGCGCGTCGGTGAGGGTGGTGAGCTGGTCCCCGCCGGCCATGAGCGCGGTGAGCCCGTCGGAGTCGACGTCCTCCCGCGTCAGGTTGCCGGCCACGTGCCCGTGCGCCAGCAGCAGGAACCGGTCGCCGATGAGATGGGCGTACCGCGGGTTGTTGGTGACGACGGCGACCGCCAGCCCCTGCGCGCGCGCCGCGAGGACCGCCTGCCCGAACAGCGTCTGGCGTGCCACCGTCATGGGGGTGACGGGCTCGTCGATGACCAGGGCCCGGGCGCCGAAGTGGAGGGCGCGGGCGACCGCGAGGCTCTGCCGCTCCCCGGCCTGCAGGGCGCTGGCCGGCTGGTCGGGGTCAAGGTTCGTGACGCCGACCCGTGCCATGGCGCGCACCGTCGTCTCGCGGGCGCCGTCCACGTCCAGCCGGCGCAGCGGCCACACCCCCCGGGTGGGCTCGGCACCGAGGAAGAAGTTCCGCCAGACCGACAGCAGCGGGGCGACGGCGAGGTCCTGCCACACGGTGGCGATCCCCACCTCCCGTGCCTGCCGCGGCGAGCGGAACCTCGTGGGCACGCCCGCGACCAGCAGCTGGCCCTCGTCGTGGCACCGGTACCCGGACACCACCTGCACCAGCGTGGACTTCCCCGAGCCGTTCTCCCCGAGGACGCAGGTGATCTGCCCGGGCACCAGGGCGACGTTGACCCGGCTGAGCGCCGGCACGCTGCCGTGCCGCACCGTGACGCCGCGCAGCTCGAGGACGGGGGTCGCCTCGCCGGCCGGCTGCTCGGGGCCGGTCACGACCGCGGCCTCGCGCGGAGGCGCCGCCGCACCTCGCCGTTGGCCAGCAGCGCGACCAGCAGCAGCACGCCCAGGAGCGCCTGGAACCAGCGGGTGTCCCAGTCCGCCAGCGTGATGCCCTCCCGGGCGACCGAGTAGAGCAGGGCGCCGACGGAGGCGCCGATCGCCGACCCGTAGCCACCGGTCAGCAGGCAGCCGCCGATGACCGCCACGACGATGAAGTCGATCCCGCTGAGGATCCCCACCGTCCCGCCGGCCTGGACGCTGGCCAGCCGCACGAGGGTCATGGTGCCGAGCAGCCAGCCCGCGGCCGCGGTGAGGCAGAACAGCGCCACCGTCGTCCGCCGCACCGGCACGCCGAGCTCGCGCGCCGCCTGGTGGGCGCCACCACTGGCGAAGACCGCGTTGCCGAACTTGGTCCGCCACAGCGCCCAGGTGGCCAGCGCCGTGATCCCCAGCCACCACAGGATGCTGATGCTGAACCGGCCGTTGCCGAGCTGGACCGTCGCGTCGAAGACGGCGGTCGCGGAGGTCCAGCCGGGGCTCTCGTCCAGGCCGCTGACCCGCGTGCCGCCGGCCACCTCCTGCGCGCCGGCCTGCGAGGTGCCCTGCAGGATCAGGAAGGTCGCCAGGGTGACCAGGAAGCTGGGCAGGCCGGTGTTCACGACCAGCACACCGTTGACCACCCCCACCAGCAGCGCGGCCAGCAGGGAGACCAGCAGGGCCGGCCAGGTGCTCCAGCCCGCGTACCCGATGAGCAGCGCCGTCAGCAGCGAGCTCGCGACGGCCACCACCCCGACCGAGAGGTCGAACTGCCCGGCCACCAGCAGGAGCGCGACGGCGACCCCGCCGATGCCGAGCAGCGCCGCGGTGTCCAGGACCGTCGCCAGGCCGAAGGGGCTCAGCAGGGCGGGCACCCGCAGGGCGAAGAAGGCGACGACGACGACCAGCCCCACGACGGCGGGGAGGCTCGGGCGGGCGAACGCGCGCGCCAGGAAGCGGCGGTGGGCGGGCACCGGGGCGATGCGGGAGCCGAAGGCGGTGCGCGGGTCGGTGATCACCGGCACGGCGACCCGACGGAGCAGCAGGACGTCGGCAGCGGGTCCTCCTCGGGCGGTCGGGTGCCCCCAGTGTCCATGACGGCCCCGGCCCCGCGCAGGGCGCTCCTAGGGGACCAGGCGCCACCGCACCCGGTCGTCGGCGTACCAGGTCCACCGGTCGACGGAGCGCACGTACGGCACCCCGTCGCGGACCACCCGCGCGAGGTCGGAGGCGACCTGCAGCGCCCGGCCGCTGGTCTGCCGGGTCGGCCGCAGCGGCTGGGTCATCACCGTCACGCCGATGGTGTCGACGGCGGTCCAGTCCGGCCGCACGTCGATGCGGGTGATCTCGCCGTCGGCCACCTTGATGTCGTCGTGGTACGCCTGCAGACCCAGCCGCCGGGAGAGGGACCGGCGGCCGGTGCCGGGGGCCTCGATGCGCCCGTGGTGCAGCAGCACGCCGCCGTGGTCGTCCCGGACGAGGGTGAGGTCGCGCGGCCCGCCGGTCCCGATCCCCAGCGCGCGGGCGAGGGCGGTCGAGGACTTGTCGCCCGACGGCTCCCAGGCCACCGGCACCTCCGCCGTCCGGCCGGCCTTGAGCAGTGCGGCCAGCACCGCCGAGAGCCCCGCCACCGGGCCGCGCACCACCAGCTGCCCGGCCGTGGCGACCGGCGTCAGCTGACTGCGCAGCGGCGCCTCCGCCGGGCCCAGGCGGCGGAGGTCCAGCTCGACCGACGACATGCCGATACCCTGTCACCCGTCCCACCCCACCGTCCCGGCCGACCTGCCGGACGGATCGACCCGGGTGTCGAGCTGCAGGACCGCGCCGCCACCCCGCCGGACAGGAGAGCCACGAGCCGATGCCCGCTGTCGTGCTGATCGGTGCCCAGTGGGGCGACGAGGGCAAGGGCAAGGCCACCGACCTGCTCGGCGGCCGCGTCCCCTACGTCGTCCGCTACCAGGGCGGCAACAACGCCGGGCACACGGTGATCACGCCCGATGGCGAGAAGTACGCCCTCCACCTGATCCCGTCGGGCATCCTGACGCCGGGCTGCACGCCGGTCATCGGCAACGGCGTGGTGATCGACCCGGAGGTGCTGATCCGCGAGCTCGCCGGGCTGGAGGAGCGTGGGGTGGACACCTCGCGGCTGGTCATCTCCTCCGACGCGCACCTGATCATGCCGCACCACCGGGCCCTCGACAAAGTCACCGAGCGGTTCCTGGGCAAGCGCAAGATCGGCACCACGGGGCGTGGGATCGGCCCCGCCTACGGCGACAAGGTGGCCCGCGGCGGGATCCGCGTGCAGGACCTGCTCGACCTGTCGATCCTCCGGCAGAAGCTCGAGGGCACGCTGCAGGAGAAGAACCAGATCCTCGTCAAGGTCTACAACCGCAAGGCCATCGACGTCGACGAGGTCGTCGAGGAGTACGCGCAGTACGCCGAGGCCCTGAAGCACCGCATCGTCGACACCCGCCTCCTGCTCGGGCAGGCGCTCGACGCCGGCGAGTGGGTGCTCCTCGAGGGCTCCCAGGGCACGCTGCTCGACGTCGACCACGGCACGTATCCGTTCGTCACCTCGTCCAACCCGACCGCGGGCGGCGCGGCCGTCGGCGCCGGTGTCGGCCCCACGCGGATCGAGCGCGTCGTCGGCATCCTGAAGGCCTACACGACCCGCGTCGGCTCCGGTCCCTTCCCGACCGAGCTGCACGACCAGTGGGGCGAGTACCTGCGCAAGCACGGCGGGGAGGTCGGCGTCACCACGGGGCGCGACCGGCGCTGCGGCTGGTTCGACGCCGTCGTCGCCCGCTACGCCAGCCGGGTCAACGGCATCACCGACTACTTCCTCACCAAGCTGGACGTGCTCTCGGGCCTGGAGACGGTCCCGATCTGCGTGGCCTACGAGATCGACGGCATCCGGCACGAGGAGATGCCGATGACGCAGACCGACTTCCACCACGCGAAGCCGGTCTACGAGGAGATGCCGGGCTGGTTCGAGGACATCCGGGACTGCCGCACCTTCGACTCCCTGCCGGCGGCAGCGCAGGCCTACGTGCGGCGGCTGGAGGAGCTCTCCGGGGCCCGGATCAGCGTCATCGGGGTCGGCCCCGGCCGCGACGAGAACGTGGTCATCCACGACCTGATCTGAAGAAGCACCCTCTGCCGGTAAATCGAGCGACAACCGGGGCCGCCCGGGGCCACGATGCCGCGCGTGGAGCTGACCGATCTGGGCTGGACGCCGGACCGCGCGACCGCGCTGCCACCGGGGTGCGAGCCCGGCCGGGTGGGGCGGGTCGACCGCGGCCGGCTCAGCGTCCTCACCGGCGGCGGGGAGCGACGGGTGGCGCTCGGGGCGGCGCTGAAGGACGCCCCGGCCGCCCCCGCGGTCGGCGACTGGGTCGCCCTGCGCGGTGACCTGGCGGTGGCGGTGCTGCCGCGCAGCAGCGCCTTCACGCGCACCGCCGCCGGCCGCACCTCCGCCGCGCAGGTGGTGGCCGCCAACGTCGACGCCGTCCTGGTGGTCGACGCGCTGATCGGCCCCGCGCGGCTGCGCCGGGTGGAGCGCTACCTGGCCGTGGCCTGGAGCAGCGGTGCCGCGCCGGTCGTCGTCCTCACCAAGGCCGACCTCTGCCCCGACGTGCCGGCCGGGGTGGCGCAGGTGGCGGACGACGCCGTGGGCGTCCCGGTGCTGGCGGTCAGCTCGGTCACGGGGGAGGGCCTGGATGCCGTGCGGGCGCTCGTGCCGCCCGGTTCCACGGCCGCCATGGTCGGCCCCTCCGGGGTCGGGAAGTCCAGCCTCGCCAACGCGCTGGCCGGGTGCACGGTGGCCGGCACCCGCGACATCCGCGACGACGGCCGGGGGCGGCACACGACCACCGCTCGGGAGCTGCACCGACTGCCCGGCGGCGGGCTGCTGATCGACACCCCGGGCATGCGCGAGCTGGGCCTCCACGACGACGCGGACGGCGTCGACCGGGTGTTCGCCGACGTCACGGAGCTGGCGACCCGGTGCCGCTACCGCGACTGCGGGCACCGGAGGGAGCCCGGCTGCGCCGTCGCCGCCGCCATCGACGACGGGCTGCTCGACCCGGCCCGCTTCACCTCGTGGCGGAAGCTGCAGGCGGAGGCGCACCGCCAGCAGCTCCGCGTCGACGCCCGGGCGCGACGACACCGTCGTCCTCCGGACGACACCGCGGCCAGGCGGCGGGCCGGCTCGCGCTGAGCCGCTGGGTGGGCCGCGCCGGGAGGCCTCCGGGCCCCGCGTCGCGACCCACCGGCCGGGCTCAGACCAGCTGGGCGGTGAGCGCCGTCCGCGCGCGGACCGCGTGGTCGGGGGAGTCGCTGATCAGGCCGTCGACGCCGAGCGCCAGCAGCGCCAGCGCGTCGCCGACGGCGTCACCGAGCCCGTCGGGCGCCTCCCCGCGCCGGCGGTGCGCGGGGAGGAAGGCGTTCTCGGCCCGCAGCGTCCAGCAGAAGACCGCCAGCTCGGCGGCGTGCGCCTGCTCCACCAGGTGCGGCGTGCCGGTCAGCGCGTGGTCGGCTCCGCTGGCCAGGACCCGCCCCCGGCTGGGGCCGACCCCCTGCGCGTAGGTGGAGATCTCGCGCAGGCCGGCCGGCGTGACCATGGTGTCGCCCGCCGGGATGTCGTCGACGAGCTGGACCAGCTGCGGGCCGTCCTCGCCGAGCAGCGCGCGCAGGTGGCGCAGCAGGGCCGGGTCGAACGACTGCAGCACCACGTCACCGTCGGCGCGGTCGGCACCGAGCCGGCGCAGCTCCGCGGCGACCAGCTCGGCCATGGAGCGACCGGCCTCGGGGCACTCGGCGTGCTTGAGCTCGGCGAGCACGCGGATCCGGCGCTCCGGGGTCGAGCGGCTCCGGGCGAGCTCGACGACCTCGGCCAGCGTCAGGATGCCGAACCGCCCGTCGTACGCGGTGTTCAGCGGCCGGAGCGACGGCATCCGCTCGACCGCCCGCAGGGTGCGCAGCTCCGCGTGCGTGAAGTCCTCGGTGAACCAGCCGGTGCGCAGCTTCCCGCCGACCAGCTTCGTGGTCCTGCGGTCGGCGAACTGCGGGTGCTCGGCCACGTCGGTCGACAGGGAGAGCTCGTTCTCGTGCCGGGCGACGAGGACGCCGTCGCCGCTGACGACGACGTCGGGCTCGATGAGGTCGGCGCCCAGGTCGATGGCCAGCTCGTAGCTGGCCGCGGTGTGCTCCGGCCGGTAGGCCGGGGCTCCGCGGTGTCCGATGACGACGGGCCGGGGAAGGCGTGTCACTGGCCTGTCCGCCAGCGACTCGGTCGCGCGCATGGCACCCACAACACAGGAGCCGGGTGAATCCACGGCGAACTGGAGGGGACGGGTTGCGCACGATCGAGCGGCCAGCGCGCTGACCAGCGGAGGTCCCACCCGGCGTGGGTGATCTCACACGGTGTGTCTGTGACGGGTGGGACGACGCCCCGCGCCCGGGGCGCCGGCGCGCGACATCGGTAGGGTCGCCGATCGTGCGCGTGCTGGTGATCGGCTCCGGTGCCCGGGAGCACGCCCTGTGCGTGGCTCTGCAGTCCGACCCCGCGGTGAGCGCGCTCGCCTGCGCTCCCGGCAACGCCGGGACCCGGGCGGTGGCCCCCCCGCCGCCCGGCGGCGCGGCGCTGGCGGTGGCCGATCCGGTCGCGGTGGCGGCCGTGGCGCGCGGCTGGCGCGCGGACCTCGTGGTGATCGGACCGGAGGTGCCGCTGGTCGCGGGCGCCGCCGACGCGGTGCGGGAGGCAGGCATCGCCTGCTTCGGCCCCTCCGCGCAGGCGGCCCGGCTCGAGGGCAGCAAGTCCTTCGCCAAGCACGTCATGACAGCGGCCGGCGTGCCCACCGCGCGGTCCTGGCCCGTCGGCGGCCCGGCCGAGCTGGAGACCGCCCTCGACGAGGTGGCGGCGCTCACCGGTGGCGCCCCCTTCGTGGTCAAGGACGACGGGCTGGCCGCCGGGAAGGGCGTCGTCGTCACCCCCGACCGGGCGGCCGCCGCCGCGCACGGCCGCCACGTGCTCGACGCCGGCGGCGCCGTCCTGGTGGAGGAGTACCTCGACGGGCCCGAGGTGTCGCTCTTCGCGGTCACCGACGGCGCGACCGTCGTCCCCCTCGTGCCCGCCCAGGACCACAAGCGCCGCGACGACGGCGACGCCGGGCCCAACACCGGCGGGATGGGCGCCTACGCCCCGCTGCCGTGGGCCCCACCGGGCCTGGTCGACGAGGTGCTGGCGACCGTGCTGCAGCCGACCGTCGACGAGATGGCCCGGCGCGGCGAGACCTTCAGCGGCCTGCTCTACGCCGGGCTCGCGCTCACCTCGCGCGGCGTCCGGGTGGTGGAGTTCAACGCCCGCTTCGGCGATCCCGAGACCCAGGTGGTGCTCCCCCTGCTCGAGACCCCGCTCGGCGGGCTGCTGCACGCCGCGGCCACCGGCACTCTCGGCGAGCACCCGCCGCTGCGCTGGCGCGCCGGTGCCGCGGTGACCGTCGTGATCGCGGCGCCGGGTTACCCGGAGTCGCCGCGGACCGGTGACCCGATCACCGGGGCCGACGGCGAGGGCGTGCTGCACGCCGGCACGGCGCTCGCCGACGACGGCACCGTGCTCTCCGCGGGGGGCCGGGTCCTCGCGGTCACCGCGGTGGGCGAGGACCTCGCGGCCGCGCGGCGGGGCGCCTACGAGCGGGTCGCCGGCGTGCGGCTGGCCGATGCGCACTGGCGCACCGACATCGCGCTCGCCGCCGTCGAGGGCCGGATCGCCGTCGGCTAACCCGCCGCGACGACCGGTCGCGCGCGCCCGGGCCGGGGCTCCGGCGGCCGCGGCCCCTCGTGCCGGCGGCTGAGGTAGGTCCCCGCGACGTTGACGCACGCCACGGCGGGGACGGCGATGAGCGCGCCGAAGATGCCGCCGATCAGCAGGCCCGCGGCGATCGCGAGCACCACCGCCAGCGGGTGCACCCGGACTGCCCGGCCGAGCAGCAGCGGCTGCAGCACGTGGCCCTCCAGCTGCATGACGCCGATGACGATGGCGAGCGCGATCAGCGCGGTGATCGGGCCGTTGGAGACCAGGGCCACCAGCACGGCCACGGTGCCGGCCAGGAAGCCACCGATGATCGGCACGAAGGCCCCCAGGAAGACCAGCGCGGCCAGCGGGATCACCAGGGGGACGCCGAGGACCGCCAGCCCGATGCCGATGCCGACGGCGTCGACCAGCGCCACCACGACCGTCGCGCGGACGTAGGAGATCAGCGTGCGCCAGGAGCGCCGGGCGGCCTCGTCGAGGTAGGCCCGGGAGGCGGCGGGGAAGAGACCGACCAGCCACAGCCAGATCGACCGGCCGTCCTTCAGGAAGAAGAAGAGCGTGAAGAGCGCCAGCACGATGCCGGCGACGACCTCGCCCACCGTCGCCGCGGTCGTGAGCGCGCCCGAGGCGAGGGTGTCCTGGTTGTCGAGCAGCGCGTCCTGCGCCTGGGTGAGGAGGTCGGCGAGCTGCCCCTCGGTGATGGGGAAGCTGCGGACGACGAACGTCTGGACCTGCGCCAGCCCCTCGCTGACCTGCTCGGCGAGATCGGCGAAGCCGGCGGTGAAGCGCTCGACGACCAGCGTGATGATCCCGGCGACCACGGCCAGGCCCACCAGCAGCATGGTGAAGGCGGCCAGGGTCGGCGGCCACCCGCGCCGGGCCAGGCTCGCGGCCCCCGGCTGCAGCAGCGCCGACAGCAGCAGGGCCACGAGCACCGGCACGACGACGACGGCGATGGACGCCGCGGCGTAGAGCAGCACGGAGAACCCGGCGATCACCAGGATCAGCCGCCAGGACCACGCGGCCGCGACGCGCAGCCCGAACGGGACGCCGTCCTCCGGCCCGCCGTGGTGCGCGCCGGCGCGGTGCCCCGGGAGGTGCGGCGCAGCGCCGTCGGGGGAGCCGCCGGCGGGCGGGCCGCTGACCCCACCGGGGCCGAGCGCGCCGTCGAGGTCCGGGGCTGCGGGGGACGGGCTGCCCAGCGGGGGCGCCGAGGCACCGTTCGCCCGCGCGGCCGGTGCGCCGTCGCCCCGGATGCCGACCGGGTAGGGGTCGGGCGGCCCGTGGTGGTGGTGCCAGGCGTGCGGATCGTGCTCCCGGGCGGCGCGGATCCGGTCGCGGGCGCGCGCGGCGAGGTCTCCTGCGCGCACGGCGAGATCTCGGGCGCGACGCCGCATCGATCACCTCCGGTAGGGGCCGTTCGTGATCACGCTAGCCCTGCGGGAGACTGTCCCCGTGCTGCGACGAGCTGACCGGTGGCGGGCGGTACCCGCATGATCGAGCGCTACACCCTCCCCGAGATGGGCCGGGTCTGGAGCGACGCCCACAAGTACGAGCTGTGGTGCCGCGTGGAGAGGCTGGTCCTGGAGGCGCACGCCGCGGCCGGGCGGGTGCCCGCCGACGTCGTGGAGCCGGTGCGCAACGCGCCGCCGCCCACGGCCGAGCGGGTCGCCGAGATCGAGGAGACGACGCAGCACGACGTCATCGCCTTCCTCACCGCGTGGGCCGACAACACCGAGCCGCGCTCGGCCGCCGCCTACGTGCACCACGGCATGACGTCGTCGGACCTGCTGGACACCGCGCTCGCCGTCCAGCTCACCGAGGCCACCGACATCCTGCTGGCCAAGGCCGACCGCCTCGTGGCGGCGCTGCGCGACCACGGCCTGGCGCACCGCTCGACGATCAAGGTGGGCCGCACCCACGGCGTGCACGCCGAGCCGGTCGTGTGGGGGCACCGGGTCGCCGACCTGGCCTTCGCCGCGGCCCGGTCGCGGGACCGGCTGCGGGCCGCCCGCGAGCGCGTGGGCGTCGTCGCCATCTCCGGCGCCGTCGGCACGTACTCGCTGATCGACCCCTCGGTCGAGGTCGCGGTCGCCGAGGCGCTGGACCTGCGGCCCGCGGACGCCTCCACCCAGGTGGTGCTGCGCGACTCGATCAGCGAGTGGGTCTCCGCGCTGTCGATCATCGCGACCGTCTGCGAGGCGATCGCCCTGGAGGTGCGGCACGGCCAGCGCACCGAGGTGCGGGAGCTGTCGGAGGCGTTCGGGTCGGGCCAGAAGGGCTCGAGCGCGATGCCGCACAAGAAGAACCCGATCCGTTCCGAGCGCATCGCCGGCCTGGCGCGGGTGGTGCGGGCGGCGATCGTGCCGGTCATGGAGGGCATCCCGCTCTGGCACGAGCGCGACATCTCGCACTCCTCCACCGAGCGGGTGTTCCTGCCCGACGCCGCGATCACCACTGACTACCTGCTGCACCTCACCGCCGGGCTGGTGGAGAACCTCGTGGTGGACGCCGACCGGATGCGGGCGAACCTGGAGTCCACCGGCGGGCTGATCTACACCTCGTCGGTGCTCCTGGAGCTGGTGGAGAGCGGCCAGTCGCGCGAGGACGCCTACGCGCTGGTGCAGGCCGCCGCGATGGAGACGTGGAACTCGGGGACGCCGTTCCGGGAGACCCTGCGTGCGCGGGCGGGGTCGTCGGGCGTGACGCTGGACGAGGCGCGGCTGGACGAGATCTGCCGGCCGGAGAAGTACGTGGCCAACCTCGGCCCGCTGTTCGACCGGCTGGCGGCGCTGGCCTGATGGTCGGCCTCCCGCTGGTGGCCCGCGGCAAGGTGCGGGAGATCTACGACGCCGGCGCCGACCGGCTGCTGCTCGTCGCCTCGGACCGGATCTCGGCGTACGACGTCGTGCTGCCCACCCCGATACCGGACAAGGGGCGGGTGCTCACCCAGCTGTCGGTGTGGTGGTTCGAGCAGCTGACCCCGGTGCTGGAGTCCTTCGGGGCGACCCACCACCTGGTGTCGGCGGCTCCGGGGGCGGACGACGGGGTGCCCGCGGAGGTCGCCGGGCGCGCGATGCTGGTCCGCCGGCTGGAGATGCTCCCGGTGGAGTGCGTGGCCCGCGGCTACCTCTCCGGGTCCGGGACGAAGGAGTACGAGCGGACCGGCTCCATCCGGGACGTCGCCCTGCCGGCGGGCCTGGTCGAGGGGTCCCGGCTGCCCGACCCGGTGTTCACGCCGTCCACCAAGGCGGAGATCGGCGAGCACGACGAGGCGATCGACTTCTCCGCCGTGGTGTCGGCGGTCGGCGCCGCACGGGCCGAGGAGCTGCGCGACCTGACGCTGGCGCTCTACCGGCGCGGCGCCGAGATCGCCGCCGACGCCGGGATCGTGCTGGCGGACACGAAGTTCGAGTTCGGGGTCTCGCCGGACGGTGGGCTCGTGCTCGGCGACGAGGTGCTCACGCCGGACTCGTCCCGGTTCTGGCCGGCCGACACCTGGTCGCCGGGCGCGGTGCAGCCGTCGTACGACAAGCAGTTCGTGCGCGACTGGCTCACGTCATCCGGGTGGGACCGGGTCTCCGAGCCACCCGAGCTGCCCGCCGACGTCGTCGCCGCCACCCGCGAGCGCTACGTCACCGCCTACGAGCGCCTGACCGGCCGGCCGTTCAGCTGACCGGCGCCGACCAGGGCGACGGCGCCCCGAGCCAGCGCTCGAGGACCGGTGTGACGGTGTAGGACACCGTGCCGAGCGACACGAGGGAGGTGTCGGTGCAGGACTGCGTCTCGGCGGCCGGGTCGGCCGGCACGTACACCGGGGCGTCGATGCCGAGCAGGCTGACCCCCGAACAGGTGCCCTCGGAGACCAGGCCGGCGCCCAGCAGGCTGCTGGTGCGCCGGACCACGTAGCCGGTGACCGGCACGCCGGCCACGTGGCTCGTGCGCCAGGTCACCGTGAACGAGCGGGTCAGCACTCCGCTGCCCGATGCGGTCGGCTGCTCGCCCGGCGGCATGACCGCCGCCGCGACGACGGCCGGCCCGGCGGCCGCCCGCGTCGCCCAGGTGGCCGGTGCGGGCGCGGCGGTGCCAAGGACCACCGCGACGACGACCAGCAGGGGGACGCCCATCCGGTGCAGCACGGTCGGTCCTCCTCTCGGACGGGGCCGCGGAGGCGCCGTCGGTGACGGCGCCCCCCCCCCCCCCCCCCCCCCCCCCCCCCCCCCCCCCCCCCCCGCCGCCGCCGCCCCCCCCCCCCCCCCCCCCCCCCGCGGGGGGTCAGGCCGATGCGCCGGACAGGGTGACCTCGACGGTGAAGGTCGCGCCCTGGCAGCCGTCGGCGGCCGTCGTCAGCATGGTGAGCGCGCCCGGGACGGTGACATCGGTCCCGGAATTGGCCGGCAGCGTGATCCCGGAGAGGCTGACCGGGCCGGACACCGCCACGTCGGCGGCGGTGCACGTCCGGCCGTCGACCGGCGTCACGGTGACCGCGCCGAAGGCGGCCCCGGTGAGCATCACCGGGAACGGGTTCGGGTTGCTGACCCGGGCGGCGAGGTCCCCGGTGGCTCCCGGGTAGAGCGACGCCGTCGGCGTGCCGGCGGACACGCCCAGCTCCGCGACGGTGGCCGCCTTCGCGGAACCCGGACCCGTGCCGTCCACCAGCCAGGACGCCACCGCCGCGCTCCCGCCCAGCAGCGCCAGGAAGAGGATGGCGAGGACGCCGATGCGTCTCCGCTTGGTGTTCATGGGACCCCCAGTCATTGCCTGTTGTGATGCAGCACGTGCGCTGCGTCACGACATTGAGTAGGGGAGGACGCACCGGTTCCGGAAGGGGTGGAGGGCTGGGATCACCCTTTCGGGGCCCCCGGACGACCGTCCGTGGGTCCCGGTGCCCTGTTCCGCGCCGCGGCGGCCGGCGTCACGTGCCGGCCAGGGTGACCGCCACGGTGACGAGGGCCCCCTGGCAACCCGGCTCGGCCGTGGGGAGCATGCGCACCGCTCCGGGCAGCACCACCGGCACCCCGGTGGCCCCCGGGCGCAGGTCCACCGGCTGGTCGAGCATCACCGGCCCGCTGCTCACCGGCACGATGCTGCCGGGCGCGCAGGTCCGTCCCGCCGCCGGAGTGACCTCCACGCGGCCCAGGGTGGCGGTGGTCAGCCGGACCGCGGCGGTGCCGAGGTTGCTCGCGGTCGCCGAGACGGCCCCCACCGCGGGCGACGGGTAACCGGTCGCCGGCTCGGGGTAGAGGGCGCCGGCGGGGGCTCCGTGGGTGACGGTGACCCGGGGCCGGTCCGCCGCGGCGGGGTCGGCGATCCAGGCGGCCATGGCCGCCCCGCCGGAGAGGAGCACGACGGCGAGGACCTGGGCGATCACGGTGCCGGCACGGGCCACCAGGTTCACGGGTCCTCCTCGGGGTCGGGCCGGAGGCGTTCCGGCCGTGCCATCCCCGTCGTCAGCTCCGGGCGCTGGCCTGAGTGATTCGGAACGGATTCCCCCGAACGCGTGAACCAGCGTCGCCCCGGTGGAGACCACGGTCACACCCCGGCGCCCGGTACCCTCGTCGGCGTGCCACGGGTGATCGTCGACGTCGTCCTGAAGCCGGAGATCAGCGACCCCCAGGGGCAGGCGGTCCTGGGTGCGCTCGGCCGCCTCGGCCACGACTCCGTGAGGAGCGTCCGCCAGGGCAAGCACTTCGTCCTCGAGGTCGACGGGACACCCGACGAGGCCGAGCTGGAGCAGATCGCCGAGACGTTGCTGGCCAACCCGGTGATCGAGGACGTCGAACTGCATCTCCCCAAGGACTGAGCGAACCGTGCGCATCGGTGTCATCACCTTCCCGGGCTCCCTGGACGACGTCGACGCCGCGCGCGCGGTGCGGCTCGCCGGTGGTGAGCCGGTCGCCCTCTGGCACGCCGACCACGACCTGAAGGACGTCGACGCCGTCGTCCTGCCGGGCGGCTTCTCCTACGGCGACTACCTGCGCGCCGGCGCCATCGCCGCCCGCTCGCCGCTGATGCAGGACGTCGTGGCCGCGGCTCACGGCGGCCTGCCGGTGCTCGGCATCTGCAACGGCTTCCAGGTGCTCTGCGAGGCGGGGCTGCTGCCCGGGGCGCTGACCCGCAACAGCCACCTGCACTTCCGCAACCGCGACCAGGTGCTGGTCGTCGAGCGCGCCGACACCGCGTGGACGCAGGACTACGCGGTCGGCCAGCGCATCGTCATCCCGGTCAAGAACGGCGAGGGCCGCTACGTGGCCGCCGACGCCGACCTCGACCGGCTCGAGGGCGAGGGCCGGGTGGTGTTCCGCTACGAGGGCGGCAACCCGAACGGCTCCAGCCGCGAGATCGCCGGCGTCACCAGCGAGAACGGTCGCGTCGTGGGGCTCATGCCGCACCCCGAGCACGCGATCGAGGACCTCACCGGGCCGTCGACCGACGGGCTCGGCTTCTTCACCAGCGTCCTGAAGGCGGTCGTCGCAGCGTGAGCGAGTCAGCAACCGCGGGCCTCTCCGACCTCGACACCGGCCCGGGCCGGCTGCAGAACCGGCTCGACACCGTCGACCTCGCCGCACGCACGCCGGGCGACGAGCAGCCCTTCGCCGAGCTCGGGCTCAAGGCCGACGAGTACGACCGGATCAAGGACATCCTCGGCCGCCGCCCCACGACGGCGGAGCTGGCGATGTACTCGGTCATGTGGAGCGAGCACTGCTCCTACAAGAGCTCCAAGGTGCACCTGCGGCAGTTCGGCGACCTGCCGCCCAGCGACGCGCTGCTGGTCGGCATCGGCGAGAACGCCGGCGTCGTCGACGTCGGGGACGGCTACGCGGTGACCTTCAAGGTCGAGAGCCACAACCACCCGAGCTACGTCGAGCCCTACCAGGGGGCGGCCACCGGCGTGGGCGGCATCGTGCGCGACATCCTCACGATGGGCGCGCGCCCGGTCGCGGTCATGGACTCGCTGCGGTTCGGCCGTGCCGACGCGCCCGACACCGCCCGCGTGCTGCCCGGCGTCGTCGCCGGCGTCGGGGGCTACGGCAACTGCCTGGGGCTGCCCAACATCGGCGGCGAGGTCCTCTTCGACGACTGCTACGCCGGCAACCCGCTGGTCAACGCGCTCTGCGTGGGCGTCATGAAGCACGAGGACGTCCGGCTGGCCAAGGCCGAGGGCGCCGGCAACAAGGTGATCCTGTTCGGCGCCCGCACCGGCGGTGACGGAATCGGTGGCGTCAGCGTGCTGGCCAGCGAGACGTTCGACGCCGAGGGGCCGGCCAAGCGCCCCAGCGTGCAGGTGGGCGACCCGTTCACCGAGAAACTGCTCATCGAGGCCTGCCTGGAGATCTTCGCCCAGGACCTGGTCACCGGCATCCAGGACCTCGGCGGCGCCGGCCTCTCCTGCGCGACCTCGGAGCTCGCCAGCGCCGGCACCGGCGGCATGCACGTCGACCTCGACGCCGTCCCGCTGCGCGACTCCACGCTGACGCCCGCCGAGATCCTCATGAGCGAGTCGCAGGAGCGCATGTGCGCGATCGTCGAGCCGGGCAAGGTCGACGCCTTCCTCGCCGTCTGCGCGAAGTGGGACGTCCTGGCCACGGTCATCGGTGAGGTCACCGACGGCGACCGGCTGACCGTCGACTGGCACGGCGAGCGGATCGTCGACGTCCCGCCGCGCACCGTCGCGCACGAGGGCCCCGTGTACGAGCGGCCGATGGCCCGCCCCGCCGACCTCGACGCCCTGCAGGCCGACGACGCCGCCCGGCTGCCCCGGCCCACCACGCCCGAGGAGCTCCAGGCGCACTGGCTCGCCGTGGTCAGCAGCCCGGACGGCGCCGACAAGACCTGGGTGACCGAGCAGTACGACCGCTACGTCCGCGGCAACACCGTGCTGGCGCAGCCCGACGACGCCGGCGTCGTGCGCATCGACGAGGAGAGCCACCGCGGCATCGCGCTCTCCCTCGACGGCAACGGCCGCTACGCCCGCCTGGACCCCTACACCGGCGCGCAGCTCAACCTGGCCGAGGCCTACCGCAACGTCGCGGTCTCCGGCGCGAAGCCCCTGGCGGTCACCAACTGCCTGAACTTCGGCTCGCCGGAGAACCCCGAGGTGATGTGGCAGTTCGCCGAGGCCGTCCGCGGCCTGGCCGACGCCTGCCGTGAGCTGGGCCTGCCGGTCACCGGTGGCAACGTGAGCCTCTACAACCAGACCGGCGACGTCGCGATCAACCCGACGCCGGTGATCGGTGTGCTCGGCGTGCACGAGGACGTCCGCACGCGGGTCCGCAGCGGCTGGCGGACGGCGGGGGAGACGGTGCTGCTCCTGGGCGAGACGCGGCCGGAATTCGGCGGCTCGGCCTGGGCCTCGGTCGTGCACGGCCACCTCGGCGGGCGGCCGCCGGTGGTCGACCTCGGGGCCGAGCGGAAGCTCGCCGAGCTGCTCGCCGCGCTGGCGAAGGCCGGCCTGGTCGGCTCGGCGCACGACCTGGCCGACGGCGGGCTGGCGCAGGCGCTGGCCGAGTCGGCGCTGCGCCACGGGGTGGGCGCGCGCCTGGAGCTGGGCGAGGAGCCCTTCACCGCGCTGTTCAGCGAGTCCACGGGCCGCGTCGTCCTCACCACCACCGACCCCGGCGGCGTGAAGACGACCGCACGCTGGGCAGGCGTGCCGGTCACCGAGCTCGGGACGACGGGCGGTGACGTGCTCTCGGTCGACGGGCTGGTCGAGCTTCCCCTGGACGAGCTGCGGGCCACCTGGAGCGCCACCCTGCCGGCGCTGTTCGGGGCTCCCGAGGACGCCGTCGGCACCGTTCCGGCGGGCACCGTCCCCACCTCCTGATGCCGGCCCCCATCCCGGCCGACGAGCTCCGGGCGGCGGTCGACCCGGTGCGGGCCTGGCTGGCCGGCGAGGCCGAGCAGCCGCCGCGGGCGGTGCTGGGGGCGGCGGTGAAGACCAGCGCGCGCTGGCTGGCCCAGCAGGTGCCGGGCCGCTCGGTGGAGCTGCGGGTGCCGCCGCACGTCGCCGTCCAGTTCATCGAGGGGCCGCGGCACACCCGCGGCACCCCACCCAACGTCGTCGAGACCGACGCCGCGACCTGGCTGCGGCTGGCGACGGGCGCGCTGTCCTGGGCCGATGCCGTCGCCGCGGGTGCGGTCAGCGCGAGCGGCAACCGCGCCGACCTGAGCCAGTTGCTGCCGCTCCGCCCGCTGAGACACCGGTGAACGCCGGTCGCGGGTCGACCCGGACGACGCGGGGTTGAGCCCCGGGCGCACGCGGCTGGACCCTGCCCGACCCGGGTCGGCCCGCGCCCGGACAGCATTGCGCCCCCGCCCGCGGGATGCGGACGGGGGCGCAGTGCCGTGCTCGGGTGGCTCAGCCGAAGAGCGCGCTGGCCGCCTTGATCGTGTTGTACAGGCCGTACGCCAGCGGGACGCCCACCAGGGCCCACGCGAAGGCGATGAGGCCGACGGGGGTGTGCGTGGTCGGCTGCTCGCCGGTCTGGGACGCGGGGGTGCTCATCGGACGGTGCTCCTCTCGGGCTCGGCGGCCGTGGTGGGGATGTCGGTCTGCTTGGGCTCGAAGTACTTGTCCGACACCGGCTTGATCAGCAGGTTGGCGACGAAGCCGACGGCCAGCAGCCCGACCATGATGAACAGGGCGGGCCGGTAGTCACCGGCGACGAGCTGACCCGGCGTCCCGCGGGCGTCCAGGACGCCGTTGATGATCAGCGGGCCGACGATGCCGGCGGCCGCCCAGGCGGTCAGCAGCCGGCCGTGGATGGCGCCCACCTGGTAGGTGCCGAACAGGTCGCGCAGGTACGCGGGCACCGTCGCGAAGCCACCGCCGTAGAAGCTGATGATGACCGCGGCGAGGAGCACGAAGATCCACGTCGCCGTGCTGCCGATGGTGGCCAGCAGGACGTAGAGGATCAGGCCGACGCCCAGGTACACCATGTAGATCGGCTTGCGCCCGATGTAGTCCGAGGTGGAGGACCACACGAACCGGCCGGCCATGTTGAACAGCGACAGCAGGCCGACGAAGCCGGCTGCGGTGGCGGCCAGGACGGTGGAGGTGTCGCCCTCGCGGAAGAAGTCCTGGATCATCGGCGCGGCCTGCTCGAGGATGCCGATGCCGGCGGTCACGTTGCAGAACAGCACCGTCCACAGCAGCCAGAACTGCGGCGTCTTGATCGCGTTGTTCGCGGAGACGTTCTCGGTCGTGACCAGGGACTTGGCCTTGACGGTCGACGGGTCGAAGCCGTCGGGCCGCCAGTCCGCGGCCGGCACCCGGATGATGAAGGCGCCGAACATCATGAAGACCAGGTAGATCAGACCCAGGGTGAGGAACAGCCCCGCGACGGCGTTGCCGCTGGGCACGGTGCCCGCGACGGCCGGGTCGTAGTTCGGGTCGTACCAGTTCATCAGCTGGCGCGACAGCGGGGAGGCGATGAGCGCGCCACCGCCGAAGCCCATGATCGCCATGCCGGTGGCCAGGCCCGGGCGGTCGGGGAACCACTTGATCAGCGTGGAGACCGGCGAGATGTAGCCGATGCCCAGGCCGATGCCGCCGAGGAAGCCGTAGCCGAGGTAGAGCAGCCACAGCTGCTCGGTGTAGATGCCCAGCGAGCCGACCAGGAAGCCGCTCACCCAGAAGACGGCCGAGGTGAACATGGCGGCGCGGGGGCCGTTCTTGTCGACCCAGGTGCCGAAGACGGCGGCGGAGAGGCCGAGCATCACGATGGCGATCGAGAAGATGATCCCGATCTGGGTGAGACCCGTGTCGAAGTGCTCGACGAGGGCGACCTTGTAGACACTGGTCGCGTATGCCTGGCCGATGCTCAGGTGCACGGCCAGAGCTGCCGGCGGGATCAGCCAGCGGTTGAATCCTGGCCGGGCGACGATGCGCTCGCGTGCCAGGAAGCTCGGTACTGCCACGGGGACAACCTCCGGGGACGGGACCGGTACGGCCGGTTGGCCGCGACCGGGACGCGCCCTGTGATATGGGTCGCTATCGGGTGGCACCGTACGTTGTCCGCCCTGAGAGTGCGCGCGCAACATGCGTGCCGTGATCCGTGCGTGACCGTGCGCCCGCACAGTGGAAGCGGCCGAGCCGGGCCGTGGCGGCCCCCTTAGTCTGCCGGGCATGGCTTACGAGGTGCGAGGCGTGGTGGCCCGGGGCAAGGGACAGCCGGTCACGGTGGAGACGATCGTGGTCCCCGATCCCGGCCCTGGTGAGGCGGTCGTGGACGTGCAGGCCTGCGGGGTCTGCCACACCGACCTGCACTACCGGGAGGGCGGCATCAACGACGACTTCCCGTTCCTCCTCGGCCACGAGGCGGCCGGGGTCGTCGCGGCCGTGGGCGAGGGCGTCACGAACGTCGCCGTCGGTGACTACGTCGTCCTCAACTGGCGGGCGGTCTGCGGGGAGTGCCGCGCCTGCCGCAAGGGCCAGCTGCAGTACTGCTTCAACACGCACAACGCCGCCCAGAAGATGACCCTGGCCGACGGCACCGAGCTCTCCCCGGCTCTGGGCATCGGGGCCTTCGCGGAGAAGACGCTCGTCCACTCCGGGCAGTGCACCAAGGTCGACCCGGCCGCCCCACCGACCGCTGCCGGGCTGCTCGGCTGCGGCGTCATGGCCGGCGTCGGCGCGGCGATCAACACCGGCGGCGTCCAGCGCGGCGAGACCGTCGCCGTGTTCGGCTGCGGCGGGGTCGGGGACGCCGCCGTCGCCGGGGCGAAGCTCGCCGGCGCGACGACGATCATCGCCGTCGACATCGACGACCGGAAGCTGGAGTGGGCCCGCGGGTTCGGCGCCACCCACACGGTCAACTCGAAGGAGACCGACCCGGTCGAGGCGATCAAGGGGTTCACCGGCGGGTTCGGCGTCGACGTCGCCATCGACGCGGTCGGGCACCCGGCGGTGTTCGAGCAGGCGTTCTACGCCCGTGACCTCGCCGGCCGGGTCGTCATGGTCGGCGTCCCGACGCCGGGGATGGAGATCACGCTGCCCGCCATCGAGGTGTTCGGCCGGGGCGGGGCGATCAAGAGCTCCTGGTACGGCGACTGCCTGCCCAGCCGTGACTTCCCGATGCTGGTCGACCTGTACCTGCAGGGGCGCTTCGACCTCGACGCCTTCGTCTCCGAGACGATCGGCCTGGACGACGTCGAGGAGGCGTTCCACAAGATGCACCGCGGCGAGGTGCTGCGCAGCGTGGTGGTGCTCAAGTGAGCGCCCGCGTCGAGAAGGTCGTCGTCCCCGGGGTCTTCTCCCTCGACGGGCAGGACTTCGACGTCGAGAACAACGTCTGGCTCGTCGGGGACGACGACGAGGTGCTCGTCATCGACGCCCCGCACGACCCGGCGCCGATCCTCGCGGCGATCGGGGAGCGCCGGGTGACCGCCATCGTGCTCACCCACGGGCACAACGACCACATCACCGCCGCCCCCGCCCTGCGCGAGGCCACCGGCGCGCCGATCTGGTTCAACAGCGACGACCGCATGCTCTGGGACATGACCCACCCGGGCACCGCGCCGGACGAGGACCTGCGGGCGGGGACCCGGTTCGACGTCGCCGGCACCCGGCTGGTCGCGCTGCACACCCCGGGTCACTCGCCGGGCAGCACCTGCCTGCACGCGGCCGACCTGCGCACCGTCTTCACCGGCGACACGCTCTTCTGCGGGGGCCCCGGGGCGACCGGGCGGTCGTTCAGCGACCACCCGACGATCGTGAACTCGATCCGGGCGCAGCTGCTCAGCCTGCACGGGGACACGGTGGTGCGGACCGGGCACGGCGAGGACACGACGATCGCGGCGGAGCTGAGCAACGTCCGCTGAGGGGTGTCCCCTCGATCCGATCCGGTCACCGCCCCGGCGGTTGGTCCTGCCCCGGCGGTTGGTCCTGCCCGGGCGGATCGTCGTGCCGCGCCGGGCGGTCCGGCTGCTCCGGGCTCGTGCGCTCGAGGCGCTGGCGGATCGCCGCGACGTTGAGTGCGAGGTCCTCGAGCGCCTCGACCGCGCGCGTCGCGAGCGCGAACGTCAGGTTCTCCCGCTGCTCCTCGGCGCTGGGCTCGGGGCGGCGCCGCGCGGCCTCGCGCGTCACGTCGGCCCACGTCTGGTCGTCGCGGCGCGGCTCCTCGAAGAGCTGGCGCAGCATCCGCTGCGCCATGTCGAGGAACTCGCGCGGATCGGGCCCGTTGCTCGCCATCCCATGTCTCCTGTCGCTCGTCCCGGGCACGTCGTCCGGCGCGGACCGGCCGGGCCGTGAGTGGGCGGGTCAGACATCAACGTGCCGCACCGGGCCGAGGTTCCTCGCCCCGGACCGCGCCCGCGATCCGGGGGGACACGCGCGCCGGCGGTGCGCTCTCCCGCCTCGGCGCCGGCGGGGGCGCCCACGCCGGTACGCTCGACCGGTGCCCCGTGGTGATGGACGGCTGACGCACGACCTCGATCCCCAGTTCCCCGGCCCCCAGGACGCCTGTGGCGTCTTCGGTGTCTGGGCGCCGGGTGAGGAGGTCGCGAAGCTGACCTATTTCGGCCTGTACGCCCTCCAGCACCGCGGGCAGGAGGCGGCCGGCATCGCGGTCTCCGACGGCGCCTCGGTCGTCGTCTACAAGGACCTCGGGCTGGTCAGCCAGGTCTTCGACGAGGCCACCCTGGGCAGCCTGCGCGGGCACCTCGCCGTCGGGCACACCCGGTACTCCACCACCGGCTCCTCCACGTGGGAGAACGCCCAGCCGACCTTTCGCACCACGGACTCCGGCACCGGGCTGGCGCTCTGCCACAACGGGAACCTGGTGAACACCTCCGAGCTGGCCAGCAAGGCCGCCGACGCCGGCGTGCCCGGCGCCTTCGCCGCGACCACCGACTCCGACCTGGTCACGGCGCTGATCGCCTCGTACCAGGACATCTCGGTCGAGGCGGCCGCGATGGAGGTGCTGCCGCAGCTGCGCGGGGCCTTCTCCATCACCTTCATGGACGAGGACACGCTCTACGCCGCCCGCGACCCCCAGGGCGTCCGCCCGCTGGTGCTGGGCCGGCTGGAGCGGGGCTGGGTCGTGGCCAGCGAGACCGCGGCGCTGGACATCGTCGGCGCCTCCGTGGTCCGCGAGGTCGAGCCCGGTGAGCTGATCGCCATCGACGAGAACGGCCTGCGCAGCCAGCACTTCGCGGCGGCCCAGCCCAAGGGCTGCGTCTTCGAGTACGTCTACCTGGCGCGGCCCGACACGACCATCTCCGGCCGGGGCGTGCACGCCGCCCGGGTGGAGATCGGCCGGCGGCTGGCCAAGGAGCACCCGGCCGACGCCGACCTGGTCATCCCGGTCCCCGAGTCCGGCACCCCGGCCGCGGTGGGGTACGCCGAGGCCAGCGGCATCCCGTACGGGTTGGGGCTGGTCAAGAACTCCTACGTCGGGCGCACGTTCATCCAGCCCAGCCAGACCATCCGGCAGCTGGGCATCCGGCTCAAGCTCAACCCGCTGCGCGACGTCATCCGCGGCAAGCGGCTGGTCGTCGTCGACGACTCGATCGTGCGCGGGAACACGCAGCGCGCGCTGATCCGCATGCTGCGCGAGGCCGGCGCGCTCGAGGTGCACGTGCGCATCTCCTCGCCGCCGGTGAAGTGGCCGTGCTTCTACGGCATCGACTTCGCCAGCCGGGCGGAGCTCATCGCCAACGGCCTCGACATCGACGGCGTGCGCGCCTCCATCAACGCCGACTCGCTCGGCTACGTCTCCGAGCAGGGGCTGATCGCGGCCACCGAGCAGCCGGTCAACCGGCTGTGCACCGCCTGCTTCACCGGCGAGTACCCGATCGACCTGGGGACGCCGGAGGTGCTGGGCAAGCACGTGCTCGAGGGCATCGGCCAGCGCGCGGTCAGCGGCTGGACCGGGCAGCAGGCCGGCAGCGCCGTGCTGCCCGGCGGCGCCGAGGACGCCCTGAGGCGGCCGTGAGCGCACCGGAGTTCACCTACGCCGCCTCCGGCGTGGACATCGACGCCGGCGAGCGCGCGGTCGCCCTGATGAAGGCCGCCGTCGAGCAGACCAACCGGCCCGAGGTCGTCGGCGGGCTCGGCGGGTTCGCAGGGCTCTTCGCCCTGGACGTGCAGAAGTACCGGCGGCCGCTGCTGGCCTCCTCCACCGACGGCGTCGGGACGAAGATCGCCCTGGCCCGGCGGCTGGACCGGCACGACACCGTCGGCATCGACCTGGTCGCGATGGTCGTCGACGACCTGGTGGCCTGCGGCGCCGAGCCGTTGTTCCTCCAGGACTACGTGGCCTGCGGCAAGGTCGTGCCCGAACGGATCGCGGCGATCGTCACCGGCATCGCGACCGGCTGCACCCAGGCCGGCGCCGCCCTGGTCGGCGGCGAGACCGCCGAGCACGGCGACCTCATGGACGCCGACGAGTACGACCTCGCCGCCACCGCGGTCGGCGTCGTGGAGGCCGACGCCGTGCTGGGCCCGGAGCGGGTGCGCGCCGGCGACGCGGTGATCGCCATGGCGTCGTCCGGCTTCCACTCCAACGGCTACTCCCTGGTGCGGCGCGTGGTCTCCGCCGCCGGCCTGGACCTCACCGCCACCCCCGCGGGGCTGGACCGGCCGCTGGGCGACGAGCTCCTCGAGCCGACCCGCATCTACGCCCGCGACTGCCTGGCGCTGGTCGAGGAGCTCGGCGTCGGGGCGGTCCACGCCTACGCGCACATCACCGGCGGCGGGTTGGCCGGCAACACCGCGCGCGTGGTGCCGCCGGGGCTGCGGGCGGTCCTCGACCGCGGTACGTGGGCCCTGCCGGCGGCGGTCCGCCTCATGGAGGAGCACGGCGTGCCGCGCGCGGAGAGCGAGCGCGCCTTCAACTGCGGTGTCGGGATGGTGGCGTCGGTCGCACCGGAGCAGGCGGACGCCGCCGTCGCGCTGCTCACCGGCCGCGGCGTGCCGGCATGGATCGCCGGCACCGTGCGGGAGCAGGCCGGTGGCGCACCGGGGGCGGAGCTCGTCGGCGACTACCGCTGAGGAAGGCCCCTCCTCATCCCGCGCAGGCTCGGAGCGAGCCTCGGGAGGGGGACGGCGGCGGCTCCGGCGTGCCCTCGCCGACGCGAGCGGGCCGGACGACCTGGCTTGCCGACGCCAACGCCACGACACCGCTGCCCCGAGGGGCCGCGGTGTCGTGGGGTCGGACGGGTCAGGTCGTCGAGCCGCCGGTCAGCGGCTGGCCGCCCAGTCGTCGTCCGAGTCGTCGTCCGCCCAGCGGTCGGCGTACTCGTCGTCCTCGTCCTCGTCGTCGTCGTCCGCCGCGCTGGGCGCGGTGTAGGTCGACGACGAACCGGCCAGCTCGCGCTGGAGCGCGGTGAGGTCGGTGTTGGGTGAGCTGTACTTGAGCTCACGGGCCACGCGTGTCTGCTTGGCCTTCGCTCGGCCGCGCCCCATCGGCTCGACCCCCTCGTTACGGAGTGCGGTGGACCAGCCAAGCGGCTGATGCGGCCCGCGTGGCGACCCCGACTGAGTGACTATGTCTCGGACAACATTACGACACGGATCGGCCATGGGCACACACCCCTCCCGCGGCCCCGTCCAGGGCGCCGCCCCGAGCGTGCGGGGGGTGGGGAGGACGGGGACCTTTTTCAGCCCGGGAGCCGGATCGTGGCCAGCCGGCCGACCGAGTCGATGCGCTCCTGGGCCAGGCGGTCGGCGGCGACGGCGGGGGAGACGCCCTCGGCATCGGCCAGCGCGAAGACCCGCAGCGCGACGTCGAAGATGCCCGAGGCCTTGGCCCGCGCCCGGTCGAACGAGAACCCGTGGCGCTCGTCCTCGACCTGGATGACGCCGCCGGCGTTGACCAGGAAGTCGGGCGCGTAGAGGACGCCGCGGGCGCGCAGCCGCTCGGCCGCCCCCGGGTCGGCCAGCTGGTTGTTCGCGCCGCCGCAGACGATGCGGCCGGGCAGCGCCTCCACCGTCTCCGCGTCGAGGGCCCCGCCGAGCGCGCAGGGGGCGTAGACGTCGTGGGGCGTGCGCACGAGGGCCGCGGTGTCGGCGACCGCGCGCACCTGGGGGTGGCGCGTCCGCACCCGCTCGACGGCCCCCGGGTCGACGTCGGTGACCACCACGTCGGCGCCGTCCTGGACCAGGTGGTCCACCAGCCACGACCCGACCTTGCCCACACCGGCGACGGCCACGGTGCGGCCGGAGAGCTTCGGCGTCCCCCAGCAGTGCTGGGCCGCGGCCCGCATGCCCTCGAACACGCCGTAGGCGGTGAGCACGGAGGAGTCCCCGCACCCGCCGTAGGCCTCCGAGCGGCCGTGCGCGTACCGCGTCTCCCGGCCCACCACGTCGAGGTCGGCGTTGTACGTGCCGACGTCGCAGGCGGTGAGGTAGCGCCCGCCGAGGGACTCGACGAACCGTCCGTAGGCCCGCAGCAGCGCCTCGGTCTTGTCGGTGCGCGGATCGCCGATGATCACGGCCTTGCCGCCGCCGAGGTCCAGGCCCGCCAGGCTGTTCTTGTAGGACATGGCGGCCGAGAGCCGCAGCACGTCGGCCACCGCCGCGTCCTCGTCGGGGTAGGGGTAGAACCGCGTCCCGCCGAGCGCCGGCCCGAGGGCCGTGGAGTGGATAGCGATGATCGCCCGCAGCCCCGACCGGGGATCGCTGCAGAAGACGACCTGCTCATGACCGGATGCCAGCACGTCCACGACGCCGAGCCTAGGCTGCCCGCCCGCCGACCGGACGGCGCCGGACCACGCGGCGCGGGGCCTCCGGCGACGTCGCCCGCGAGCGGGCGGGGCATGATCCTGGACGGACCGGATGCGCGGGCCCGCGCCCCGCGAGCACAGGAGGAACCCCGATGGCCGCACCGAAGCGACTGCTGGCACTCGCCGTGGCAGCACCCCTGCTCCTCGCCTCGTGCACCACGGACGGCGGCGGCGGTGGTGGCGGTGGCGGCGGCGGGGAGGCCTCGGGCGGCGGGGACGGCGGCGACCTCACCTTCTCGGTCGTCACGCACGGCTCGGCCGGCGACGCGTTCTGGGACGTCGTGCAGAACGGTGCCGTGGCGGCGGGGGAGGACCTCGGCATCGACGTGGACTACCAGAGCGACGGCGACCCGCAGCGGCAGGCGCAGCTCATCGACGCCGCGGTCAACCAGGGCGTGGACGGCATCGTCGTCTCGATGGCCAACCCCGATGCGCTGCAGGACTCGATCGAGGCGGCGGCCGACGCCGGGATCCCCGTGGTCACCATCAACTCCGGCGGGGACCGGTCGGCGGAGTTCGGCGCCATCGGGCACGTGGGCCAGGACGAGGTGGTCGCGGGCCAGGGCGCGGGCCGGCGGCTGGCCGAGGAGGGCGCCACGGGCGTGCTCTGCGTCGTCCACGAGGCCGGCAACATCGGGCTGGACCAGCGCTGCTCGGGCGCCGCGCAGGGCTTCGCGGAGGCCGGGGGATCGGCGGAGGCGTTCTCCGTCGTCCAGGTCGACATCAACGACCTCACCGGCGCCCAGTCGACGATCGCCTCCCAGCTGCAGACCGACCCGGGCCTCGACTCGGTGCTGACGCTGAACTCCGCGCTGGCGCCCGTCGCCGTGGAGGCGGCCGCGGACGCCGGCTCCGACGCCCGGGTCGCGACGTTCGACCTGAACGAGGACGTGATCAGCGGCATCCAGGCGGGCGAGATCGCCTTCGCCGTCGACCAGCAGCAGTACGAGCAGGGCTACCTGCCCGTCGTGATGCTCAAGCTCTACGCGGAGAACCTGAACACCGTCGGTGGCGGGCAGGCGGTCCTCACCGGCCCGGGATTCGTGGACGCCGAGAACGTCGACGCGATCGCCGACCTGGCCGCGCAGGGCACCCGCTGAGCACCCGGCAGGCGCCCGCCCCGGCCGGGGAGCGGGCCGACGAGCGGCTGAGCGTGCCCGGGCCGCTGCGCCGGCTGCTGGTGAAGCCGGAGCTCGGCGCGCTGGTCGGCGCCGTCGTCGTCTTCACCTTCTTCGCCGTCCAGTCCGAGACCTTCCGCTCCCCGCGGGGGATCGCCAACTGGCTGGACCCGGCCTCGACGCTGGGGATCATGGCGGTGGCGGTCGCGCTGCTCATGATCGGCGGGCACTTCGACCTCTCCGCCGGGGTGATGACGGGGACGACGGCGCTCACCGTGGGCATCGTCGCCACCGAGTTCGGCCAGAACATCTGGGTCGCCATCGGCGTCGCGCTCGTGCTGGCCCTGGCGATCGGCTTCGCCAACGGGTGGCTGGTCACCCGCACCGGGCTGCCCAGCTTCATCATCACGCTCGGCACGTTCCTGATGCTGCAGGGGCTGAACCTGGGGCTGACCAAGCTCTTCACCGACACGGTCACCGTCGGGGGCGTCGACGACGCGCCGGGGTACGCCGGCGCCGAGTGGGTCTTCGCCTCGCGCGTGCAGATCCTCGGTGCCGAGGTGCGGGTGGCGGTCCTCTGGTGGCTGCTGTTCACGGCGCTGGCCAGCTGGGTGCTGCTGCGCACCCGCTTCGGCAACTGGGTGTTCGCCACCGGCGGTGACGAGGTGGCCGCCCGCAACGTCGGCGTGCCCGCCCGCCGCACCACGATCACGCTGTTCATGACGACGGCGGGCGCGGCGTGGTTCGTCGGGACGACGCTCGCGGTGCGCCTGACGTCGGTGCAGGCGAACACCGGCATCGGGCAGGAGCTCATCTTCATCGTGGCGGCGGTCATCGGCGGGTGCCTGCTCACCGGCGGGTTCGGCTCGGCGGTCGGCGCCGCCCTCGGTGCGCTGATCTTCGGGATGACGCTGCTGGGCATCCCGTACCTGCGCTGGGACGCCGACTGGTTCTACTTCTTCCTCGGGGCGATGCTGCTCCTCGCCGTGCTGGCCAACCGCCTGGTGCGGCGCTACGCCGAGGCGGCGCGACGATGACTGCCCCGGGCGGCACCCCGCCGCTGCTCGAGCTGCGCGACGTCGGCAAGGACTACGGCTCGGTCATCGCGCTCGAGGGGATCGACGCCACCGTGCGCGCCGGCGAGGTCACCTGCGTCCTGGGCGACAACGGCGCCGGGAAGTCGACCCTGATCAAGGTCCTCTCGGGGGTGCACCGGGCCGACCGCGGTGCGGTCCTGCTCGACGGCCGGCCCGTGGCCTTCGGCTCGCCCCGGGAGGCGCTCGACGCGGGCATCGCCACCGTCTACCAGGACCTCGCGATGATCCCGCTCATGTCGATCTGGCGGAACTTCTTCCTGGGCGCCGAGCCCACCCGCGGGTGGGGCCCCTTCCGCCGCTTCGACGTGGGGCAGGCCAAGGAGACCACCCGGCGGGAGCTCGCGGCGATGGGGATCGACATCCGCGACCCCGACCAGCCGGTGGGCACGCTCTCCGGTGGGGAGCGGCAGTCCGTGGCGATCGCGCGGGCGGTGCACTTCGGGGCGCGGGTGCTCATCCTCGACGAGCCGACCTCGGCGCTGGGGGTCAAGCAGGCGGGGGTCGTCCTGCGCTACGTCGCCCAGGCCCGTGACCGGGGCGTCGGCGTCGTGCTGATCACGCACAACCCGCACCACGCCCACCCGGTCGGCGACCGCTTCCTGGTGCTCAACCGGGGGCGCAGCATGGGGGAGTTCGCCAAGGCCGACATCAGCCGTGAGGAGCTGACCTTGCTGATGGCCGGCGGCGCGGAGCTGGAGGCGCTGTCGCACGAGCTGGAGCGCCCGGCCGGCTGACGCGAGGCGGTCGGCGGGCGGGGCGTGTCGACATGCCGACCACCGCAGGGCGGTGACCGAGCGTTCTGAAGTCGGCGCGGCACCGCCACCGCGTGTTGCCTTTGTGACTCCCGGTGACAGTGGGACCGTTCGCGGGCCACACCGCCCACCCTCTTCCCCAGGGAGCGAGCACATGTCCCAGCGCCGTCCGACCGGACCGGCGACTCCGCGGGCCGGCCGTCGCCGCCCCGTCGCGGGCCGCTCTCCCCGCCCGCTGCGCACGGCCCTGATCGGGGCCGTCGCCGGGGCCGCGCTGGTGTTCGGTGCCCCGCCCACGCTGGCCGTGCCGGCGCCCCCGCCCAACCCCACCGACGGCCAGATCGGTGCGGCGCGGAGCCAGCAGGACGCGGCCGCCGCGGAGGTGGGCCGGATCCGTGCCCTCGTGGCCACCGCCGAGGCCGAGCTCGAGCGCGTCGGCGTCCTGGCCGAGGCCGCCGGCACCGCCTACGAGGCGGCGGTGGAGGAGCTGCAGCTTGCCCAGGAGGCCGCGGAGCGCGCGGCCGCCGAGCTGCGGGCCGCCGACGAGGCGGTCGTCGCGGCGGAGAAGCGGATCGCAGCCTTCTCCCGCGACAGCTACATGAACGGCGGGAGCCTGACCAGCTCGGCAGCCCTGCTGGACTCCGAGGGGCCCGGCGAGCTCATCCAGCGCGCCGCGATGCTCGACTACGTCGCCGCCAACCAGCTCGACGTCCTGGGCCAGTTCGAGATCGCACGGGTGCGGCAGGCCAACGCCGAGTCGACGGCGCGGGCCACCCGCGACCAGCGCGCCGCCGCGGAGGACAGCGCGGAGGCGGCCAAGCTGGCGGCCGACGCCCAGCTGGCCACCCAGCAGGCGGCGTACGCGCAGGTCGAGGCGCAGAAGGCGGAGTACGAGCAGCAGCTGCAGGCGGCCCAGATCCACCTCCTCGAGCTGCAGGGCGCGCGCAACGCCTACGAGCAGTGGGCCGCGCAGAAGGCGGCCGAGGAGGCCGCGGCCAGGGAGGCGGCCGAGCGCGCCGCCCGCGAGGCCGAGGCCGCGGCGGAGGAGGCCCGCAACCGGGCGAACGCCGGTGGTGGCGGCGGCAGCAGCGGTGGCGACAGCAGCGGCGGCGGTGGCGGCGGCGCGGTCAGCGGATCCGGCTACGTCAATCCGACGTCGGGCCGGGTCTCCAGCTGCTACGGCTGGCGCTGGGGCGCCCTGCACGGGGGCGTGGACATCGCCGCCCCGATCGGGACGCCGGTGTACGCCGTCACCAGCGGCGTCGTCCGGCGCGCCGGCACCGCCACCGGCTTCGGCTACGCCGTCTACATCGAGGGCGACGACGGCGCGGTCACCGTCTACGGCCACGTCAACCGGTACTTCGTGTCCGCCGGGGAGCGGGTGTCGGCCGGTGAGCGGATCGCCGAGGTGGGCAACCGCGGGCAGTCCACCGGCCCCCATCTGCACTTCGAGGTCCACCCCAGCGGGCGGATGCACGGCGGGCACGTGGACCCCGTGCCGTGGCTCAACGCCCGCGGCGTCTTCGTCGGCGGCTGCGGCGGCTGAGGGTTCGCTCAGCTGGTCGGGGCGCTCTCCTCGGTGGGCAGGCCCAGCCCGCACTCCTCGACCAGGTACTGCTCCACGTTCGAGGAGGACTGGCCCAGCTGCTGCTGCAGCGGGGCGAGCCGCTCCTGGAGGGTGGCCAGCGCGTTCGGGTCGGCGGGGTCGATGTCCTGCAGGGTCGTCGCGATCTGATCGACGCCGTCGGCCAGCGCGTTCCAGTCCGCGGCGAGCTCCTCGGGCGCCTCGAGGGCGCGGATCTCCTGCGCCGCGTCCCGGAAGGTCTGGGGCAGGTCGGCGGGGTTCCCGGCCGTGGCGCTGCCGGTGAGCCGCTCGACGATGTCGGTCGCCTCCGTGCAGAACTCGCTGTTCGCGGCGTCGCCGCTCCCGGGGGCCGAGGTCTCGGGTGCGGAGGTCTCGGCGGCAGACGTCTCCTCGGCGGCGGAGGTCGCGCCCGACGGGGTGCTGTCCTCGCCGTCGGAGCCCCCGCAGCCGGTGAGCAGGACGAGGGCGGTCGCGGCGGGCAGGAGTGCGGACCGGAGCAGGGTGCGGCGCATGGACCGAGGCTAGCGGCCGGCTGCGCGCGGCGGGGGCCGCGCGGCTAGCGTGCCCGACGTGGCCGCCCCGACCGACCCCCGCGCCTCGTGGGGGCTCCCCGCGCCCGGAGCCCTGCCGCGCACCGCCGAGCTGGAGCCGTTGGTCACCCGGGTGCTGGCGCCCAACCCCTCGCCGATGACCCTGGACGGCACCAACACCTACGTGGTGGGGGCGCCGGGCAGCGGGCAGGCGGTCCTGGTCGACCCGGGGCCCGACGACCCCGCCCACCTGGCCGCGGTCGAGGCGGTGCTGGCCGCGCGGGATGCCCGCTGCGTGGCCGTGCTGGTCACCCACCACCACGGGGACCACGCCGAGGCGGCGCTGCCCTGGGGCGCCCGGATGGAGGCCCCCGTGGCGGCCGGCAGGCGGGACGTCGCCGGGCCGGCCGGACGGCTGCTGGCCCCGGGCGAGCGGCTCTCGCTGGCGGGGACGGCGGTCGACGTCGTCGGCACCCCCGGTCACACCGCCGACCACCTCGCGTTCCGCCTGGAGTCCGGCGCGGTCCTGGTGGGCGACCACGTGCTCGGGCGGGGCACCTCCGTGGTCACCCACCCGGAGGGCGACGTCGTGGCCTACCTGGAGTCGCTGCGGCGGGTGCACGACCTGGGCCCCAGCGCGCTCTACTGCGGCCACGGCCCGGAGCTGACCACCGATCCGGGCGCGGTGCTGGAGTACTACCTCGCCCACCGGGCCCACCGCGAGCAGCAGCTGCTCGACGCGCTCGCCGCCGGGGCGCGGAGCGTCGGCGAGCTGGTCGCCCTGATCTACGCCGAGGTCCCCCGCGCGGTCTGGCCGGCCGCTGCGCAGTCGACCCGGGCCACGCTGGACAAGCTCGCCGCCGACGGCCGGGTGGAGCTCGTGGGCGAGGACGGGGTGCGGCCGGCGTGACCGGGAGCCGCGACGTCCCCGTCGTGACCGCGTCCGCGAGCGAGCGGGACCAGCGGCGGGCGGCGGCGGCCCTCGCCGCGGCCGGGGTGCGCGAGGGGGACCGGGTGCTGGTGTCGGCGGCGGCCTCGCCCGCGCTCCTCGCCGTCGTGCTCGGGGCCCTGCGCACCGGCGTCGTCCCGGTGGTGCTGGACCCCGCGCTCCCGGCCGCTGAGCGCGCAGCCCTGGCCGAGGACGCCGATCCTGCGCTCGACGCCGGGGCCGAGCCGGAGCGGCTGCTGGGGGAGGCGGAGGCGGCGCTCGCCCCGGTGCCCCTGGCCCGGCCCATGCACTACACCTCCGGCACGACCGGCCGCCGCAAGGGCGTGTGGTCCGGCGTCCTCGCCGGGGACGACGCCCGCGCGCTGGCCGGCGAGGAGATCGACCTGTGGGAGTTCGGGCCGGGGGACCGCCACGTGGTTCTCTCCCCGCTGCACCACAGCGCCCCGCTGCGGTTCGCCGTCCACACGCTGCTCGCCGGCGGCGAGGTGGTCCTGCCGGGCCCCTTCGACGCCGACCGCGTGGCGCGGGTGCTCGCCACGCTCCGGCCGACGACGACGTTCTGCGTGCCCACCCACCTGCAGCGGCTGCTGACCCGGGACGACGTCGACTGGTCCTCCTTCCGCCGGCTGGTGCACGCCGGCGCCCCCTGCCCCGAGCCGCTCAAGCGGGCCGTCCTCGCGGCGCTGCCCGCCGGGAGCGTGTGGGAGTTCTACGGCTCCACCGAGGCCCAGTTCACCGTCTGCTCGCCCGAGGACTGGCTGGCCCACCCGGGCAGCGTCGGCCGGGCCCGGCCCGGGCGGCGGCTGGAGACCGACGAGCGCGGCCAGCTGTGGTGCGCGGTGCCCCGCTGGGCACGCTTCGAGTACTGGCGCGCCCCGGAGAAGACGGCGGCGGCCTGGCGCGAGGACCGCGTCACCGTGGGCGACCTCGGCCGGGTCGACGCGGACGGGACGGTCTGGCTCGACGGCCGCCGGGAGGACCTGGTCATCTCCGGCGGCGTGAACGTCTACCCGGCGGAGGTGGAGGCGGTCCTCGACGCCCATCCCGGCGTGGTGGAGAGCGCCGTCTTCGGGCTCCCCGACCCCGACTGGGGGCAGCGGGTGGTCGCCGCCTACGTCGGGGACGCCGCGGTCGCGGAGCTGGCCGCCTGGGCGCGGGAGCGGCTGGCCCCCGCCAAGCGGCCGAAGTCGCTGCACCCGCTGGCCGAGCTGCCGCGCACCTCGACCGGCAAGGTGCGCCGGCTGGACCTGCCGGAGGCGCTGGGCCTCACCGGTGGCTGAGCGCTGGGACGTCGTCGTGGTCGGCGCGGGCACGGCGGGGTGCCCGCTGGCCGCCCGGCTCGCCGACGCCGGCCGGCGGGTGCTGCTGCTCGAGGCCGGGGCGCACCACCCCGACCCCGCCGACGTCCCGGCCGACCTGCGCGACGCCCAGACGCTGCGCGCCGCGGTGAGCGGCCACCCGGCCAACTGGGACCTGCCGGGGCTGCTCCCCGGCGGGCGCGCGGTGCGGGTGCCCCGCGGCCGGGCGGCCGGCGGCTCCAGCGCCGTCAACGCCGGCTACTTCCTGCGCCCGACCCCGGCCGACGCCGCCGGCTGGGCCGCCGCGGGCAACGACCTGTGGGCCTGGGAGCGGCTGCTCCCCGCGCTGTGCCGGCTGGAGAGCGACCGGGAGTACGGCGACCGCGCCGGTCACGGTGCGGACGGGCCCGTCCCGGTCACCCGGCCCACCGGTGGGCCACCGCTGGCGGAGGCGTTCGCCGCGGCCGCGGAGGAGCTCGGGCTGCCCGCCGAGCCCGACAAGAACGGCGGAGGCCCTCCCGGCTACGGCCGGCTCCCGCGGAACGTGGTCGACGGCGTGCGGGTCAGCACGGCGCTGGCCTACCTCGCGCCGCGGCGTGGCGACCCCGGGCTCGCCGTGCGCGGCGGGGTGCGGGTGCTGCGGGTGCTGGTGGAGCACGGCCGCGCGACTGGGGTCCGCACCACGGCCGGCGACGTCCACGCCGACGAGGTGGTGCTCGCGGCGGGCGCGGTCGGCTCGGCCCACCTGCTGCTGCTCTCCGGCATCGGCCCACCGGACGAGCTGCGCGCCGCGGGCCTCGACGTGCGGGTGGAGGCGCCCGGCGTGGGCAGCGACTGCTCGGACCACCCGCTGGTCTACCTCCCCTTCCGGCCCGTCCCGGGCGTCACCGCCCCGCTGGGCCGGTCACCGCTGCACGGCGTCCTGCACGCCACGTCGACGACGGCGGAGATCCCGGGCGACCTCGAGGTGCTGCCCTGGCTGGCGCCGTTCGCGCAGGTGATGACCGGCCGGGCCGCACCGGAGGGCGAGGTGGTGGAGGTGGGGGTCGCGCTCCAGCGGACGGTCGGCCGCGGCCGGCTGGTCCTCGCCGCCGATCCGGCGGAGCCGCCGGTCGTGCGGTACGGGCACCTGGTGGACGAGGACGACCGGCGTCGCATGCGGGAGGGCGTACGGCTGGCCGGGGAGCTGCTGCGCACCCGCGCGCTGGCCGAGCTCGGCGAGCCCGGCCCGGTGCCGGCCGACGACGCCGCGCTGGACGCCTGGACCAGCGCCCGGCTGACCACCGCCGTCCACCTGTCCGGCACCGCCCGCATGGGCCCGGACGGCGATCCGGGAGCCGTGGTCGACCAGCGGCTGGGGGTGCGCGGCGTCGACGGGCTGCGGGTGGCCGACACCTCGGTGCTGCCGTGGGTACCCGTCCGCGGCCCGGCTGCCACCGCGGTGCTGGTGGGGGAGCGAGCCGCGGAGCTGATGACCGGCTGACACCGTCCGGCGCCGAGGCGGCCCGCCGTCCCCGGAACGCACGCGGGTCCCGGCGGCGCGTGGACGCAGCCGCCGGGACCCGGGCTCGTGGGTCAGCGGATGGCGGGCATCTCGCTGGTGGTGATGGTCGGGGCCGCCCACGCGTCGGGGTGCGGGCGCCCGGCGTCGGCCGCCCAGTCCGGCGTGCGCGGACCGCGGCTGGTGGTGGCCGGACGGGCGCTCAGGCTCACGATCACGGCCAGCAGCACGAGGAGACCGACCAGCACACCGCCGATGACCAGGAGCGTCGAGAGCATGTACTCAACGTAGGCGCCTGAACGGGTGCTGTCACCAGGCAGAAGTATCCGAAGATGGGGCCGCCGTTCCGCAGAGTTCACCCACGGTTCCCCCGGAGCGCCCCACCCGCCTCAGCACCTTCCGCCGGGTCGGGCGACGCCCCGCCGCGGGAACCGGGCGCGGGCGCATGACCGCCGCCCACGGGCGGGTAGTGCTGCCGCCGTCGGTCGGAGGTGGAGGGTGTCGTGCCGGATCTGGTGGCGGCTGCGGGACAGCTGGTGGCGTGGCCGGTCGGTGCCGTGGCGCGCTGGCGCGGCGGCCGGCCGATGCACCCCCGCGGCGCCCTGCTCTCCGGGGTTCTGGAGCGGCGGGGGGCGAGCCCGGCGTTCGGCGTGCCGTGGCTCGACGACACCGGCAGCGACGAGGTGCTCCTCCGGATGTCGCGCGGCGCGGGGCTGCCGGCTCCGCTGCCCGACGTCCTGGGACTGGCGATCCGGTTGACCGCCCCCGATGGCCCCCCGGTGGACCTGCTGCTCTCGACCACCGGTCGCGGCCCCCTGACCCGGCGGGTGCCCGTGCTGCGGGCGGACGCCGCGACCACCTACGGCTCGATCATGGCCTACCGGTCACCCGCCGGGCCGGTGCGGCTGGCCGCCCTGCCCGCCGTGCGGTCCCTGCCGTCGGAACCCGCGTCGGTCGCCGCGGCGGCGGCCGCGGGCGACGTCGTCTTCACGCTCGCGGCCGCCCACGGGTGGGAGGACTGGCGTCCCTTCGCGACGGTGCGGGCCACCGGTGCTCAGGAGCCGCTGGACACGCGGCTGCGCTTCGACGCGGTGCGCAACCCGCCGCCGGGCCTGCGGGCGGACGGCCCGCTCGCGCGTTTCCGGGAGCCGGCGTACGCCACCGCGCGCCGGCTCGGCCGCCCGGGCCCATGACTCGCCGGGCACGCCGGGTCACCCGATGGAGTTGATCACAGGTTGATCGTCGGCCCCGTGGGGTAGGCAGGACCGGCCCGGCTGCAAGGACGTCGGCGGGCGTCGAGGACGTCGAGCGGCACCGTGGTGCTGTCGGAGACGCGACCGCACGAGGAGAAGCGCCGCCGCGTGACGCACGCAGAACCCCCCGTCCCGGGGCTGCCCCCGATGCCGGGGGCGGGTATCCGGGTGGTTTCCCTCCCGCACGCCGATCCCTACGTGGACGCCGTGCTCCCCACCGGCGTCGTCCGCATCGGCGGGGTGGGCGAGCCGAGCCCGTGGCTGGACCGCGCGCACGTGGCCGCCCACGCCGCCGAGGTCGACGTGGTGCACCTGCACGTCGGCCGCGGCCACCTGCGGGGCGCGGAGCTCGAGCCGTGGGCCGAGGAGCTGCAGCGGCTCGGCATTCCCCTGATCGTCACCGTCCACCAGCTGCGGGACGCGGAGCAGTCCTCGCCCGTCCCGCACCTCGCCCAGCTCGCGGCGGTGCTCGCCACGGCGGAGGTGGTGCTGACCCTCACGCCCGGGGCCGCCGACGAGATCGCCGAGCGCTACGGGCGCACCGCGATCGTGGTCGCCCACCCCTCCCTCGCCGTCCCGGACCCGGAGCTCGGTGCGGAGCGGGGGCTGGTCGGCGTACGGGTCGGCCCGGCCTCCAGCGCGCTGCCCGATCCGGTGGGGATGGTCCGCGCGGCCCTCTCCGGCGCGCTGTCGGGCGGCGGTCGGCTGCGGGTCCTCGTCGACGCCGCGGTCGCCCCGGCGCTGGACCCCGGGATCGTCGCGCTCGCCGACGAGGGCGAACTGGAGATCGTCCGGTACGGCGAGGAGGAGTGGCCGGCCCAGCTCCAGCAGCTGCACGTGGCGGTGCTGCCCGAGCGGTGCGGCACCCACTCGCCGGACGTCGAGGTCTGCCGTGACGTCGGCACCCGGGTGGTGGCGCCGAGCTGCGGGTGGTTCGCCGACCAGTGGTCGGACGTCGTGCCCTACGCCAACGACGAGCGCACCGGGCTGGACCCGGTCTCGCTCGCCGCCGCGATCGGTGCGGCCCTGACCCGGCCGATGCCGCGGCCCGCCGACCGCGGCTGGCGGGAGGACCAGCGCACCGCCGTGCGCGAGGTCCACGGCGAGGTCTACGCGCAGGTGGTCGCCGACCGCAGCTGGGCCTGAACGACGACGGGCCCGGCAGCTGCCGGGCCCGTGCGGGGAGTGAGTGTGGGCAGGGGCGGGGTCGAACCGCCGACCTCTCGCTTTTCAGGCGAGCGCTCGTACCGACTGAGCTACCTGCCCCTTCCGGTGATCTCACCGGAGAGCGACCCTGACGGGACTCGAACCCGCGACCTCCGCCGTGACAGGGCGGCGCGCTAACCAACTGCGCTACAGGGCCTTGCTGGTGGTGCTGATGGTGCGTGCCCCCAACGGGGTTCGAACCCGTGCTACCGCCTTGAAAGGGCGGCGTCCTGGACCGCTAGACGATGGGGGCTCGTTGTCGCCGGGGGCAGCGAGAACAATACATGCCCCTCGCGCCTCCTCTGCGCGGGGGGTTCCGGGTGCGAGGCTTTGTCGTGTGCGCCTCCGCCCTCACCTGGTCCTCCCTGCCGTCGTGACCTCGCTCGTCGCCCTCTCCGGCTGCGCCGGCACCGGCGGGGTGGGGGAGGCGTCGTCCTCGGCCGCGGCCACTCCCAGCACGTCGTCCGCGAGCGCGCCGACGAGCGAGGCCGAGGTCGAGCCGGCACCGTCCGAGCAGGCCGTGCCCTCGTTCGACGCCGCGGCCGGGCCGGCGATCGCCGAGCCCTCCGACGACGCGCGCGTCACCGTGCGCGACGTGCGGGTGGGGGCGCACGACGGCTACGACCGGGTGGTGCTCGAGGTGGGCGGCACCGGCACGCCGGGCTGGGACGTCCGGTACGTCGACCAGGCGACCGAGCCCGGCCGCGGGCAGGAGATCGCTCTCGCCGGCGACGCCGTCCTGCAGATCCAGATCACCGGTGCCGGCTACCCGTACGACACCGGCGTCGAGGAGTTCGCCCCCGCCGGGCCCGTGGCCGGTGCCGGCACCGCGGCGGTGACCGAGGTGGCCTTCGCGGCGACCTACGAGGGCGTCACGACAGCGTTCGCCGGCACGCAGGGGCGCGCACCGTTCCGGGTGCACCTGCTCGACTCCCCGACGCGTGTCGTCGTCGAGGTCGCGCACGCCGGCTGAGCCGGTCCGCCGGCCGTCCGGGCGGGTGCGGCTCAGCCGACGGAGGCGCGCAGCTCCACCGAGTCCTCGGTGACGCTGGAGCACGCGAGCTCCAGGGGGCCGGCGGCGACGCTCTCGCCCTCGGCGCAGGACACGCTGGTGCCGCCGACGCTCAGCGAGGCCCGGCCGTCCTGCACGCTGCCGACCGAGACCGTCGTGCCCAGGATCTCGGCCTCTGCGCCGGCGCCGGAGAGGGTCACCGTGCACGTGCCCCCGCTGCACGAGACGTTCTGGGAGGAGAAGCTGCAGCCGGTGAGGGCGGCGAGGGAGAGGCCGCCGGCGAGCAGGCCTCCGGCGAGCCTGGTGGCGCGGGTCGTCGAGGTCATGACCCGAGCGTAGGGCCGGGGGATCATCCCGGTGGGGATGCCGGGACCACCGGTGGCCCGACCCGGCCGGCGGGGGGCTCCAGGCCACCGATCGGGGGTGTGAACTGCTCCGTCGGGAGGGGTGCGCCCTCCGCGGGGGGGACGGCCGCCACGATGGTGCGCTGCACCGTGACCTCGGTGGCGCCCAGCCCGCCGAGCGTGATGTCGTCGTAGGCCTGCAGGGCGCCGGTCGCCGGGTCGAGGTAGAGCACGGTGCAGGTGAGGGGCTCCGGGTACTCGCCCTCCAGGGCGCGCAGGCCGGCGCCGCCCGTCGAGCCCTGCACCATCAGGAGGGTCTCGTCGGAGAGCTGCTCGACCACCCGGTCGTGCGTGTGCCCGGCGAGGACCAGCGGCACGAGGCCGTCCAGCGGCGGCGCCTGCTTGGGGTCGTGGACCATCGCGATGGCCGGCTCGTCGCCCAGCGCCCGGGTGAAGTCCGCCAGCTCCTCGCCGGACTCCTCGAGGACGTCGGCGCCCGCGTCGTCGCCGCCGGTGGTCTTGTCGGGGGTGAAGCGCGGATCGGGGGCGCCGACGATGCGGACCCCGGCGACGGTCACGTCGGAGTCGTCGAGGACGGTGACGTTCGGCTGCGCGGCGAGGATGCCGGCGGTGGTCGCCGAGTCGTGGTTGCCGCGGATGTAGACGTACGGGACGCCGAGGTCGCCGACCGAGGTGATCAGCCGGTTCTCCGGCTCGCTGCCCCAGTCGGTGATGTCGCCGGTGTCGAGGATGCCGTCGACGTCGAACTTCTCCGCCACCTGGCGCACCAGGTCGAAGCCGGAGGGGTTGAGGTGGATGTCCGAGACGTGCAGGAGGACCACGGAGTCGCCGGTGCCGCTCGGGGTGGGCAGCGCGGAGAGCGTCGCGTAGAGCGTCCCCACGTTGGCGACCAGGTCCTCCAGCGACGCGCGGTAGGCGTCGAAGCGGGCGACGATGTCCTGCGCGTTGCCGATGAGGCTGTTGGCGTTGACCAGCAGCCCGGTGTACGTCGGCTGGGACAGCGCCTCCGGTCGCCAGGTCGCCGCGCCCAGGGCGCCGGTGCCGGCCAGCAGCGCCGCGCTCAGCCCCACGGCGATCAGGGGTTCCCGGCGCCGGCGCAGCACCGCCCAGGAGGTGAGCGCCGCTCCGGCCAGCGCCACCAGCACGGTCACCCAGACCAGCCGGACGACGGCCGACTGCAGGTCCTCCGTCACCCGGTCCACGACGCCGGCCAGCCGGACCGGGTCGGTGGCCAGCGCCTGGGCGCGGGCCTGGTCCACGGACTGCAGCGAGATGTCCAGCCGCAGCGGGCCGTCGTAGGCGTCGACGGCGAGGGAGCCCAGCGGGGGGACCGAGACCTCGGCCCCCCCGGAGGCGGGGCGGAAGGCCAGCGTGGCGTCGAACGGCCCGATCGGCGCGGAGACCCGGGCGAACAGCAGGACGGCGACGAGGGCGCCGATGAGCGCGAGCCCCACGCGCGCGGACCACAGCGCGGCCACCCGGGCACGGCCCGGCCACGGGGACGCCGACGCGGTGGGCTCGCTCACCAGGCCCAGGCTAGCGATCTCCCGACCGCGTCTCCGGACGTGCGGCGCGTGTCAGGCCCGCGCGGGCACCGGGCGGAAGATCCAGCGCAGCGCGATGAACCGCAGGAGACCGATGAACGCGGTGACGCCGACGACCGTGGCGATCTGCAGGATCGGCTGGTTGTCCCCGGTGAGGGCGTCGAGCAGACCCAGGGCGGTGCTGGTCGCCAGCAGACCCAGGACGGTGACGCCACCGGCCTCCCACTGGGCGGTGAACCAGTGCACCCGCTCGTCGGCGTGGAAGGTCAGCCGGCGGTGCAGTTCGTTGGCGAGCACCGTGGACGCCGCCGTCGCCACCAGGTGGGACGTGAGGTAGCCCCAGCCGTGCCCGGCGACGAACAGCAGGGCGTAGACCACGGTGCTGGCCCCGCCGACGAGCACGAAGCGCAGGAACTGGGCGGGGATCGCGTCACCGCGCAGGCACGCGGTCAGGCGGGAGGGAGCCGTGGTCGTCCGGGGCTGCGCCGCGTCGGGGAGGTCGCCGACGGTGTCGGCGGCCTGGCCGCGGCGGAGCAGGGACGCGCAGGTCACGGGGCTTCCTCTGGTGGGGCGGGCAGTGGTGCAAGGATTCTCCCCGGGAGAACCCCTGTCACGTGCGAACATGCCTCCCCCACCTGGGATCCACCCGTGTCCTTGCTCACGGTCACCTGGGTGTTCCGCCGCGCAGTCGTGGTCGTCCCGTGCGTCGGGGCGGGGTCACGCGGGTAGGGGGCCGCCATGAGTCTCATGGGGTTCCTGGACCGCATCGCGGACGTGTCGTCGTTCGACAAGGCCATCGAGCCCGCGCGGCGCGCCGTCCAGGGCATGCCGAGCGCGGTCAAGGACGTCCTGCACGGCACCTGGCTGGGGCACCCGCTGCACCCGGTGCTGGTGCAGGTCCCGGTGGGCAGCTGGGTCTCGGCCGGCCTGCTGGATGCCGTGCCGCCCCTGCGGCCCGCCGCCACGGTGCTGATCGGCACCGGGATGGCCGCCGCCGTCCCGGCCGCCATGTCCGGGGCGGCCGACTGGTCGGAGCAGGGCTCGGGTGTGCGCCGGCTCGGCGCGCTGCACGCGGTGATGAACGCCGCCGCGCTGGGGCTCTACGGCGGGTCCCTGGTCGCCCGGGCGCGGGGCAGGGGTGGGCTGGGCCGCGTGCTGGCGTACGCGGGCCTGGGCCTGGCCGGGAGCTCGGCGGCGATCGGCGGGCACATGTCCTACGCGCAGTCCTCGGGGGCGTCGCACGCGGCGACCGCCGTCCGCGCGCTGACCACCGACTGGGTCGACCTCGGCCCGCTGGACGACCTGCCGGAGGGCCGGCCGACGATGCGCACCGGCAAGGGCGGCAGCATGTCGGTGCCGCTGGCCGTGGTCCGCCGCGGCGCCCGGGTCGACGTCTTCGTCGGGGCCTGCTCGCACCTGTCCGGCCCGCTGGACGAGGGCACGGTCGAGACGGTGCGCGGCAGCGAGTGCCTGGTCTGCCCGTGGCACGGCTCCGCGTTCGACCTCGAGAACGGCGAGCCGCGCCGCGGGCCGGCGGCCAACCCGCAGGAGAAGCTCGAGGTGCGGATGGACGCCGGGCGGGTGAAGGCCCGGGTGCCGGGCCGCCACCGCTGACGCCGGAGCCGCCCTAGGCTGCGGCGCCATGGGGCGGACGGCCATCGCTCGGGCAATCGCGCTCGGCACGGCGCTCGTCCTGTCCGGCTGCGGCGCCGAGCCGGTCGCGCCGCGGGCGGACCCGGCGCCGTCGTCGTCCGCGGTCGCCGCGGAGCCCGACGTGCCCGGCGTGGCCGCCGAGGCGGTGCTCCTGCGCACCGACGAGGCCGTCGGCGGGCGGATCCAGGTGCGGGTCACCCACACCGGAGGCGCGCCGTACACGGTGACCGGCGTGGCGCTGGACGCACCCGGCTTCGCGCCGCTCCCGCCGTCCGCGGTGTCCGCCGAGTTCACGCCCGGCCGGGTCGTCGACCTGCCGACTCCCTACGGCGAGGCGGTGTGCCCGCCCGGCAGCGGCACGTCGGCCGCCCGCCTGACGCTGCTCCGGCCGGGCGGCTCGGTGGAGGAGGTGCGGGTGCCGCTGACCGGCGACGACCTCGCCCGCGTGCACGAGCAGCAGTGCCGGGCTCGCGCGGTCGCCGAGGCGGTCGAGCTGCGGGTGGGCGGGCTTCAGCCGGGCCCCGACCGGCTCACGGGCCGGCTGAGCCTGATCCGCCGGGGGGCCGACGGGGAGGTCGTCGTCGGCCGGGTGGGGGGCAACGTCCAGTTCGACGTCGCGGCGGAGCTGCCCCTGGAGCTCCCCGCGGGCGCGGAGGTGGCGGACGGCGCCGTCACCGTCACCGTGGCCACCTGTGAGCCGCACGTCCTGGCGGAGGTGAAGCAGCCCTATCTCTTCCCCGCGGGCGTGCGGCTCGGTGACGAGGACGAGGTCGTGGTCGGCCTGCCCGTCGACGACGGCCTGCGGTCGGCGCTCGCCGATCTCGTCCGTCAGGTGTGCCGGCGGGGCTGAGGGGGAAAGGAGCCGGCCCGGCCGCCCCGGGGGGAACGGGTCAGCCGGGCCGGGGTCGGTCCCGCCCGGCGCCGGGGCGCGGGGGCGGACGATGCGGCGGACGGGTCGCGGTGCTGCGCTCCCGACCGGAACGTCGATGACGGTACGTAGTCGTTGCGGTCCCGGCGATCCCCTGAACGGGTGGTGGAAGCCCTGCGGGGGTGACGCATTGCACATGAGGTGTGGGCCGAGGGGGTCCGGGGGCACCCAGAGGCGGTGTTCTTCCTCTTCTCCAGCCGTCTGGGCTGCCTCGGCTCGCTGCTGCTGTCGGCGTTGCTGACCCTCGTGCTGCTCCTGGTGCTGGACGTGATCTGACGACGACGCCCGGGCGACCCGTCCCGTGGGGGACCGGTCACCCGGGCGTGGGGTCGTGCCGGATCAGCCGTTGAGCTCCAGCGTCTGCATCGTGTCGGCGCGCACCTCGGCGAGCAGGGCCGGCTCGTCGTTGAGCGGCCGACCGTAGGACGGGATGGCCTCCTGCAGCCGCGGCCGCCAGGCGTCCAGGTGCTGCGGGAAGCAGCGCTCGATCAGCGTCAGCATCGCGGAGACGGCGGTGGAGGCACCGGGCGAGGCGCCGAGCAGGCCCGCGATGCTGCCGTCCCCGCCGACGATGAGCTCGGTGCCGAACTGCAGGACGCCCTTGCCGCTGTTCGGGTCCTGCTTGATGACCTGCACCCGCTGGCCCGCGGTCACCATGTCCCAGTCGCGCTTCTCGGCGGTGGGGACGAAGGCCTGCAGCGTGCGGTGCCGGGCCGAGCGGGACTGCACGAGCTCGCCGATCAGGTACTTGGTCAGCGCCAGTTCCTTGCGGGCCACACCGAGCATGGAGCCCAGGTTGTTGGGCTTGACGCTCTTGGGCAGGTCGAACATCGAGCCGGCCTTGAGGAACTTGGGCGAGAAGCCCGCGTAGGGCCCGAACAGCAGCGAGTACTCGCCGTCGATCAGCCGCAGGTCCAGGTGCGGCACGGACATCGGCGGGGCACCGACGGCGGCCTGCCCGTAGACCTTGGCCTGGTGGCGGCTGACCAGCTCGGGGGAGCGGGAGCGCAGGAACATGCCGCTGACCGGGAAGCCGCCGAAGCCGCGGATCTCCGGGATGGCGGCCTTCTGCAGCAGGGGGAGCGCGCCGCCCCCGGCACCGACGAAGACGAATCGGGTGCGCATCGTGACGCGGTCACCGGAGCGGGTGTCGCGGACGGTGACCTTCCAGCGGCCGTCGCTCTCCTTCTCCAGCTCGTCCACGCGCTGGTTGAGGTGCACGTTCACGCCGCGGGTGGCGGCGTCGTCGAGCATGAGGCGGGTGAGGGCGCCGAAGTTGACGTCGGTGCCCGCGACCGAGCGGGTGGCCGCCACGATCTGCTCCGGGTCGCGCCCCTCCATCATCAGCGGCAGCCACCCGGCCATCTCGGCCTGGCTCTCGGTGTACTCCATGCCCTCGAACAGCGGCTGGGCGCTGAGGGCGGCGAACCGGTTGCGCATGTAGGTGCGCCCCTGCTCCCCCGTGACGAAGCTCAGATGGGGGACCGGGGAGATGAAGTCCTTGGGCGACCCCGTCATGCCGGCGCGGACCAGGTGCGACCAGAACTGGCGCGAGACCTGGAACTGCTCGTTGATCGTGATCGCCTTGCTGGGGTCGACCTGCCCGTCGGGGCCCGCGGGCGTGTAGTTCAGCTCGCAGAGGGCCGCGTGCCCGGTGCCCGCGTTGTTCCAGGGGCCGGAGCTCTCACCGGCGACGGCGCTGCCCGACTCGAAGACCGCGACGCTCCACTCGGGGGCGACCAGGTGCAGCAGCTGCGCCAGCGTGGCGCTCATGATGCCGCCGCCGACGAGTACGACATCGGGGTTCGCGCTGTCGGGAACGCTGCGCTCGGAAGTCACGTCTGCCTCTCTGGCTGTGTGCTCGGCCCGGCGCCGCAGCGCCTCCTCCACGATCGTCGGCCTGATTGGGCCGCTGCATGCGATCGCGGGCGTATGAGGTATCTCACCGCGCCTCGTGGGTGCGGCCTCTCAAGGTTATGACCGCACCTGCCGGGACCGCTGCGCGGGCCGACCCGGCGGTCCCGATCGGCCCTCCGCCGCCCGGGACGAGGGGGCCGGCGCCCTCTCCGGCGGTAGCCTTCCGCCGGGTGGCGCACGCCGTCGGTCGCGCGCTCCCGCAGGGCCTCTAGCTCAACTGGCAGAGCAGCGGACTTTTAATCCGCGGGTTGTGGGTTCGATCCCCACGGGGCCCACGCGCGACCGCCGTCGACCAGGGCTTTCACCCGTCGAGGATGGTCCGGTCAGCGAGGTGCTCGATCCGTCCCTCGAGAACGTTCCCCCGGCACAGGTCGGGCTGGGGCCGTTCCTGCGGATGGTCTGCGCCGCCATCGATGTCCCTGGAGGTGGTGGCCTCGGAGACAGCCCGGCGCCCCACCGACCGTGTGCGCTGAGGCCCCATTTCCGGGCCGGGAACGGGGCCCTGCCGCGCACGGTCGACCGGTCTCGATGCCCGATCCGGCGGCCCACAGCGGGCCGCTTCACCAGGTGCCGGCTGCTGGCGGATCCCGTCGCGGGTGCTCCCGGCCCGGATCGCCGGGCCGGCGTCGCCTCGCCCGGCGGCGGTCAGGTCCGGCAGGCGCACCCACGGGCGATGGCGCCGTCGACGGTCGCCGAGCAGAACCGCGCGGCGATCGCGTCGTGGTCCGCCCGAGGGTGCGGGCACGCGCCGCACGCGGCGCCGAATGCCGGCGCCTGCTCGGGCGCTCGTCTCTCGACGGAGGTCGTGGTCGGGGCGTGGAGCATGGAGGAGGTCATGGCGGAAGCGGCCTGACTCCACCGCGGCGCGGCGGGATAGCGGTGCGTCGGTCCCGGCGCTGCAGGGAGGCAGCGAACGAGGAGGGGCCGGAACGCCGACGCTACGCCTGGCCCGCGCGCCCGCCGTCGTCCGAGGCAGCGCCGCCCGACCCGCGACGTGACGACCCCGCCGGAGCGCCCGCGCGTTTCTATTGACTTTCGATAGATAGGCGGCGACAGTCGATCGCATGACCCATCTGCGGCACGTGGTGCTCCCGCTCCGGATCCTGCTCGCGGTCGTCCTCGCGGCCCTGCTCGCCGCGCAGCTGTGGGTGGTCCCCGAGCTGCTGCCGGAGATCGCCGAGCCCTCGCTCGAGCAGTCGGCCATGCGCGTGGTCATGCTGGTGGCCGCCGTCGTGGCGCTGGCCTGCGTGCAGGTCGTCGTCGTCTGCACCGGGAAGCTGCTCACGCTGGTCACGCAGGACAAGATCTTCAGCCCGGGTGCGCTGCCGTGGGTGGACGGGATCGTCCGGGCCGTCGCGGTCGGGTGGACGATGCTCCTGGCCACCTTCGTCTGCGCCTACTACTTCATCGTCGACGAGGTCAGCGACGACCCGGTGCTGCCGGCGCTGCTGCTCCTCCTGCTGCTCGTCGGCGCGGTCCTGGGCCTGCTCGTCGTGGTCATGCGGGCGCTCCTGCGGCAGGCCACGAACCTGCGGGCCGACATGGAGGCGGTCATCTGATGCCGATCGTCGTGCGCATCGACGTCGAGCTCGCCCGCCGGAAGATGAGCGTCGGCGAGTTCGCCGAGCGGATCGGCCTCACCCCGGCCAACGTCGCCGTCCTGAAGAACGGGCGCGCCAAGGCCGTCCGGTTCAGCACGCTGGAGGCCATGTGCCGGGTGCTCGAGTGCCAACCCGGTGACCTGCTCGAGTGGGTCGAGGACGAGCACGCCGTGCCGGAGCCCGCTCAGGGAGCCGGCCGGTGATCGAGGTCCGCGGGCTCACCCGCCGCTACGGCGACGTGCTCGCCGTCGACGACCTCAGCTTCACCGTCGAACCGGGCACAGTCACCGGGTTCCTCGGGCCCAACGGCGCCGGCAAGTCCACGACCATGCGGGTGGTCCTCGGCCTCGACCGCCCGACCTCGGGCCAGGCGCTGGTGAACGGGCGCCCCTTCGCCGCCCTCCACGAACCGCTGCGCGAGGTCGGCGCGCTCCTCGACCCCGGGGCCGCACACCCCGGCCGAACGGGACGGCAGCACCTGCGCGTGGCCGCGCGCGCCAACGGGATCCCAGGGCGCCGCGTGGACGAGGTCGCCGAGCAGGTGGGCCTCGACGGCGCCGCCCGCCGCCGGATCCGCGGCTACTCCCTCGGCATGCGGCAGCGGCTGGGCATCGCGGCGGCGCTGCTCGGCGACCCCCGCGTGGTGCTCTTCGACGAGCCGGTCAACGGCCTGGACCTCGACGGCGTCCGCTGGATCCGCGCGCTGCTGCGGCGGCTGGCCGACGAGGGCCGCACCGTGCTCGTCTCCAGCCACCTCCTCAGCGAGATGCAGCAGGTCGCCGACCGGCTGGTCGTGATCGGCCGCGGTCGCCTGATCGCCGACACCACGACGCAGGAGGTCCTCCGCGGCCTCGGGCACGGCCGGGTGCGGGTCCGCAGCCCGCGCGCCGACGAGCTGGTCACCCTGCTCCGGGACGGCGGCATGACGGCCGAGCGCACGGGCGCGGAGGAGCTGGTCGTCGAGGAGGCGACCGCCGGGCAGGTCGGCGAGGCCGCCAACGACGCCCGCATCCCGCTGCACCACCTCTCCGAGGAGGCCCGATCATTGGAGGAGGCCTACCTCGCCCTGACCGGCGGCAGCGTCGAGTCTACCGACCGCAGCGCCGAGCCGGCAGCAGCCGGGGCCGCACGGTGAGCGCGACCACGGCACGGGGTGCGGCGCACGACGTGCCGGTCACCCGCCTGCTCGGGCGCACCTGCGCCGCCGAGTGGACCCGGTTGTGGACGGTCCGGTCGACCTGGTGGTTCCTGCTCGCGGCGGCGATCGCCATGGTGGGGCTGGGTGCGGTGCTGGGAGGTGAAGCGGCGTCGGACCCCGGGGGTCTGCGGGGTGAGCCGGCCTGGATGGTCTCGACCTTCACCGCGATGCCGGCGCAGTTCGCCCTCCTCGGGCTGGCCGCCCTCGCGGTCACCGCCGACTACGCCACGGGCGGGATCGTCCCGGCGCTGCAGTGGACCCCCCGCCGCGCGGTCCTCCTGCTCGCCCGCACCGCCGTCGTGGTCGCCGCGGCCACCCTCGCCGGGGTGCTGCTCGGCGTCGTCTCGGCCCTGGCGGCCCTCGCGGTGGCCGGCCCCGGGCTCACGCTGCCGCTGGGCGCCGGCCTGGACGCCCTCGGCACCCTCGCCCTCGTCGTCGCGGCGGGTGCCGCGCTCGCCACCGGGCTCGGCTTCCTGCTGCGCTCCACGGCCGGCGTGCTCGTCTCGGTCTTCCTCCTGATGCTCGTCCTCCCGCTCTTCCTGCCGCAGTTCGGCTACGACTGGACGACGACGGCGGCGCAGTGGCTGCCCGGGTCGGGTGCCGCGTTCCTGCTCCTCGGGGAGGCGCAGGGCATGACCCGCGGCTCCTCGGTCACCGTCCTGGTCACCTGGGCGACCGCGGCGGTCGTCGTCGGCGGCCTGCGCCTGGTGCGGGACGACGCGCACCGGTGACGCGACCCGAGCCCGCCGACGTCCTCGTGGTCGGCGCCGGGCTGGCCGGCCTGCACACCGCCACCTCGCTCGCCCGGCGCGGCCACGACGTCCTGCTGGCCGACCGGCGCACCGAGCTCGCCGGTGCGATCCGCACCACCGGCATCTTCGTGCAGAAGACCCTCGACGACTTCCCGCTCCCCCCGGAGCACCTCGGCCCGCCCATCCGCCGGGTGGTGCTCTACCCACCGGACCTGCGGCGTCCGCTCGAGCTGGTCAGCGGGCGCGACGAGTTCCGGGTGGGGGACATGGCGGGCCTGTACCGGGCGGCCGCCGCGAGCGCCGAGGCCGCCGGCGTGCGGCTCGCCCTGGGCACGCGGTACGTCGGCCGGCGGTCCGGCCGCTCCCTGCTCGCCGGTCGCGGGGGCCCGGCGGAGGTGCGGGCGCGCTTCGTCGTCGGCGCCGACGGAGCGCGGTCGCGGGTCGCCCGCGACCTGGGGCTCGACCGCAACGACCACCTGCTGGTCGGCGCGGAGGAGGTATTCGACGTCCCCGGCGTCGACGGACCGCCGACGTTCCACTGCGTCCTCGACCCCTCGCTGGCGCCCGGCTACCTCGCCTGGGTCGTGAACGACGGTCGGCACGCCCACGTCGGCGTCGCCGGCTACGGCGACCGCTTCCCCCACGGGCTGCGCCGCGCGCTGGACCGGTTCGCCGCCGCCGCGCCCGGTCTCGCCGACGGCGGCCGGCCGGCCGACGTCGAACGACGGGGCGGCCCGATCCCGGTCGGTGGGCTGCTGCGCCGGATCAGCAGCGCGGAGGGGCTCCTGGTCGGCGACGCGGCGGGGGCGGTCTCGCCGCTCACCGCCGGCGGACTGGACCCGTGCCTGCGGCTGTCCGAGCACGCCGTCGACGTCCTGGACCGGGCGCTGCGCGCGGGGGATCCCGAGGTGCTGCGCGACTACGACGGCGCCACGCTGCGCGCCCGCTTCCGCGGCCGGCTCTTCCTGCGCCGGGGACTGGGGCAGGTGCGCACGCCGGCCATGGCGGCGGCGGCCTTCGGGCTGCTCCGGACGCCGCTGGGCAGGGCCGCGGCGGCCCGCGTGCTCTTCGGTGACCGGTCGTTCCCCGACCCGAGGGTCGGTGCTCCCGGCTAGCGTGCCGCCATGGCCGAGCTGGTGCTGTTCCACCACGCGCAGGGGCTGACCGCAGGGGTCCGCGCGTTCGCCGACGACCTGCGGGCCGACGGGCACGTCGTCCACACACCCGACCTCTACGGCGGGCGCACCTTCGCCACGCTGGAGGACGGCGTCGCGCACGCCCGGGAGCTCGGCTTCGGCGCGGTGCTGGAGCGCGGCCGGGCGGCCGTGGCGGAGCTGCCCGAGCGGCTGGTCTACGCGGGGTTCAGCCTCGGCGTCATGCCGGCGCAGCTGCTGGCGCAGACCCGCCCGGGCGCGGCCGGTGCGGTCCTGATGCACGGCGCCGTCCCCCTCGGGGAGTTCGCCGACGAGTGGCCCGAGGGGGTGCCGGTGCAGTTCCACGTCATGGACGCCGATGAGTGGGGGGACGTCGCCGAGGCGCGCGAGCTCGCCGCGGCGATCGGTGACGCGGAGCTGTTCCTCTACCCGGGGGACCGGCACCTGTTCACCGACCGCAGCCTGGCCGACCACGTCGAGGCGGCCGCTGCCCAGGTGCTCGACCGCGTGCGGGCCTTCCTCGCCGCCCGGGCGTAGCCCCCCGACACGCCGGCGCAGCGGGGCGGCCGCGGGATGACCGAGCTGCTCCCGACCCTCCGCCACGCTCGTGGAGCGGCGGTTTGTCGACAGGTCGGTGCGCCGGGGGAACGGTCACCGGGCCCCTCGCGGGCACCGTGCAACGAATGGGACACGGGCCCGGTCCGGGGCCGGTCGCGGGGGCCGTCGGAGGGGCTCCTCCTCCCTAGCCTTCGGGACGTCCGCGGTGCTTCCCAGCCGCGGTGAACCGCCTGCGAGGAGCCCCTGTGCACGCCACCGCTTCACCGGTCCGCAAGCCCGTCCCCGATCTCCTGGAGGGCGCCGACGAGGGCCTGGGCCTGCTGCGCGAGCTGATGGTGGAAGAGCCCGCCCCCGCGCCGCCGGCACCCCGCCCGCCCCATCCCGGGTGGACCGCCCGCGTGCAGGACTGGACCCACCGCGCCTCGGCCTGGGGCGAGGGGCCGCAGGGGGCCTGGCGTGCCTGGTGAGCTGCTCGCGGTCGCCGCGCCGCTGATCGGGTGCGGCGCGCTGATCGCGATCGTCGTGGTGCTGGGGGCGAGCTCCACCGCTCGCTACGAGTTCGAGCGCAACGGGGTGCAGGCGCAGCGGCGGGCGTCGGTACACGCGTCCCGGCCGGCGGGCCCGGCCGCGGCCCGCGCGTCCGAGGTCACCGCCGCCGCGAGCGGTGCGGCCGAGCGGCCCGCGGCGGAGCGGTCGGCCGTCGGCCTGGCCACCCACCCGGCGGGGCGGGACCTGCCCGAGGGCCCCTCCACGACCGGCTGGTGGCTCGTCGCCGAGCACGACGGCGGCGCGGTGGCCGGCCCGTTCGCCGACTCGATGGACGCCGGGTGGGCGCGCCTCTCCGCGAACCTGACCGACACCACGCGCGTCGTGCACGGCGGACGGCGGCCGGACGGCGGCGTGGTGCGCCGGCAGCCGCCGGAGGAGCGGGAGTGGCTGGCCGACCTCGGGGACCAGCTCGACCGGCTCCCCGAGGACTGGGACCCGTTCATGGTCGACGACGAGGACGTGCTCGCCACGCTCGCCGTCGACGTCACCGCGGCGTTGCTGGAGGCGGGGCTCCCGCTGCACGACTGCGAGGCCCGGGAGCCGGCCGCCCACGCCGCTGGCGGCGTCTGCCTGACCCCGCACCCGGAGGGGGCGGGCGTCCTCGTCACCTGGCGGCAGCACGACCGGATGAACGTGCACCAGGCCCGCGGAGCCGCGCTGGAGGCCGCCGTGCAGCGGACGATGAGCGTCGCCGTCGCCTCCGTGCTGCGGCAGATGGGCTTCGGGGTCGCGGAGTTCGGCTCACCCGGCTGCCACCTGGTGACGGCACCGGACCGCTGACCGGCGCCTCGGTGCCGGCAGCAGGGGCCCCGCGGACGGCGGGCGCACGGTGGGTCGCACGGGACGGGACGGGCGGGCAGGTCGGTCGCGGAGCTCCCCGGAGGGGCTGACCTCTTCCCGGGTGGGACCTGCGACGTGCCTGCCATTCCCCGGTCCGCTCCCGCCTCACCTGGACGGGTGGGGCCCCCTTCAAGCGACCTGCACCACAGCCCGATTGGAGCGGCGTGCGCACATCCCCGGACGTGGACCGCCGACGGCGGCGCGGCGTGCCGCTGTGGCGGTACCTGACCGCCCTCGTGCTGCTGCCGCTGATCGGCGTCGTCGTCCTCACCGGGGCGGCGGCCCAGGCCCGCGCGGCCGAGGCGGGGAGCGCCGAGCGCGCCGAGGTGGCCGTGCGCGCGCTGGCCCTGCTGGACGCCGCCCGCAGCGGGGTGGAGCAGGAGATGATCCCCGCCCTGTCGCTGGCGGTCATCGACGACCCGGCGGCCGCGGCGGCCTTCGGGCTGCCCACCTTCTTCCCGGCCGCCCAGCGGCAGGTCGCCCTCGACGAGGTGGCCCGGGCGCGCGGCATCACCGACCGTGCCCTGGCCCGCCTCGCCGACGGCCCGGTCGGCGCCGAGGCCGCGGCGCACGCCACGGAACACCTGGGCAGGCTGCGCCGGGGGCAGGACGCCGGGCGCCTGGACCTCGAGGAGCTGCACCTGCGGTTCCTCGCCGTCTCGAACGACCTGATGACCGCGCAGGCCGCCGCCGCAGCGACGGCGACCTCCGAGGGCGTGCCCCGCGCCACGCTGCTGGCCGTCCGTGACGTCCAGACCGTCGCGCACCTGGCCGAGACCGCCGGCCGGCAGATGCCGCTGTTCCTCGGTTCCCTGCTGGTCGACGGCGAGGACCGGCTGATCGGCTCCCGCGCCGCGTGGGAGACCTCGTGGATGGACTACCGGGACGCCCAGCGCACGATGGAGAGCCTGTCGGGGCAACCCCTGCGCGACGCCTGGCAGCAGGTGCGCACCTCGGACGTCGTCGCGGACGTGGACGGGCTGCTCGCCCGCGGCCTCGCCGGCGAGGTCAGGAACCTGCAGCTCCCCGACCTGGTCACCGCGCTCTTCCAGAGCCAGGAGCGCAGCGCCATGATGGCCGAACTGGTCGGGACGGCGGTCGACGAGGCCCGGCAGCTCGTCGCCGCGGACCGCGAGCGCGCCAGCGACCGGTTCCACGCCGTGCTGCTCATGGGGGCCGGCCTGCTCGGCGCCTCCCTGCTGGGGGCGTTCCTGCTGGGCCGCAGCGTCACCCGGGCGCTCCGGCTGCTGGCCGGCCAGGCGACCGAGATCAGCGAGGGGTCGCTGGTCGAGGTGGAGGTGGACGGACCGCGCGAGGTCCGGACGGTCTCGGCCGCGCTCGGCTCGGCGGTCGCGGGGCTCCGCCGGATCCAGGACCAGGCGCAGGCCGTGGCCCGCGGCGACGTCGACGAGGCGCTCCTCGACGAGCCCCTGCCCGGCCCCCTCGGCGCGGTCGTGCACGCGTCGGTCAAGGCCATCGTCACCTCGGTGCGCCAGCGCGAGGAGCTGCAGTTCGCCCTCGCGCACCAGGCCACCCACGACCCGCTCACCGGGTTGCCCAACCGCGCCCAGGCGCTCACCCTCGTCACCTCCGCGCTGCACCGCGGCCGGCGGTCCGGCGAGATGACCGGGCTGCTCTACGTCGACCTCGACGGCTTCAAGGCGGTCAACGACGCGCACGGCCACGCCGCCGGTGACCTGGTGCTGCACGAGGTGGCCACCCGCCTGGGCGCGGCCGTGCGGCCGGGGGACGTCGTGTGCCGCCTCGGCGGCGACGAGTTCGTCGTCCTGGTGGAGCCGGTGCACGCCGAGCACGACCTCATCGACCTCGCCGAGCGCCTCATCGCGTCGGTCGGCGAACCGATCGTCGTGGGTGCGGCGACGGTCGGCGTCGGCGCCAGCGTCGGCGTCGCGGTCAGCCGCGACGGCGGAACCGACGCCGACGTGCTGTTCGCCGAGGCGGACACCGCCGCGAACCGGGCCAAGGCCCACGGGCGGGGCCGGGCGGAGATCTTCGACGAGACGCTCCGGCTCCAGCTCTCCGAGCAGGCCGCGCTCGAGGCCGCGATGTGCCACGGCCTGGCCGCCGGGGAGATGCACCTGGTCTACCAGCCGGTCGTCGACGTGGCCTCCGACCGGCTCACCGGCTACGAGGCGCTCGTGCGCTGGGACCGGCCGGGCGTCGGCCCGGTGCCTCCGGACGAGTTCGTCCCGGTGGCCGAGCGCTCGTCCCTGATCCGGGACATCGACCGCTTCGTGCTCGGGGAGGCCACCCGCCAGCTGACCGAGTGGCGGGCCGGGATCCCGGTGACCCCGGGGTGGCCCGAGCCCACCGTGGCGGTGAACATCTCCGGCCGGCACCTCGCCGACCGGCGGGTCGTCGCCGACGTCGCGGAGGCGCTCGCCGCCGCGGGTCTCCCCGCGCACCTGCTGGTGCTGGAGGTGACCGAGACCGTGCTGGTGGACGACCCGGCCGCCTACGACCACCTGACCGAGCTGCGGGACCTGGGCGTCGGCATCGCCATCGACGACTTCGGCACCGGGTACACCTCGATCGGGCAGCTACGCAGCATGCCCGTCGACACGCTGAAGATCGACCGCAGCTTCGTGGCGTCGGCCGAGCCCGCCCACCTGGAGCTGGTGGCGCTGATGATCCGCGCCGCGCACACGTTCGGGCTGACCGTCGTCGCCGAGGGCGTCGAGGAGCAGGGGCAGCTGGCCCGGCTCCGGGCGGAGGACTGCGACCGGGCGCAGGGCTACCTGCTCTCCCGGCCGCTGCCCGCGGCCGAGGCCGGCGCGTTGCTGCACCGGCGCGGGGCGGTCGCCGACCGCGCCTGAGGTTCCCGCCGTCCGTCGTGCGGCTGCCCCGCGGCGCGGGGTGTGCCACGATGCGCCCGGTGAGCGGCACAACGGAGTCGGCAGCGCTTTCCGCGTCCACCGGGCGGGGGGAGCGGGCGTGAGCGACCTCGACGTCCGGCCCGCCGAGGCGGAGAACGGGGTCAAGCGCCGGGTCTTCTACGGCTCGATCGCCGGGGTCCTGGCCATCGCGCTGTGGGCGACCGCGAGCCCGACCTCGGCCGCGGACACCATCGGCGCCCTCGTCGGCTGGACGTCGGAGTGGTTCGGCTGGTTCTACATCGCCTTCGCGACCGCGGTGCTCGTCTTCGTCCTGGCCATCGCCTTCTCCCGGTACGGGAAGGTGAAGCTGGGGCCCGAGCACTCGACCCCGCGGTTCAGCACCTTCGCGTGGGCCTCGATGCTCTTCGCCGCGGGCATCGGCACCGACCTGATGTTCTTCGCCGTCGCCGAGCCGGTCAGCCAGTACCTGGCCCCGCCGGTGGGGGAGGGCGGGACCCCCGAGGCCGCCAGCGAGGCGACCGTGTGGACGTTGTTCCACTACGGCATCAACGGCTGGGGCATGTACGCCCTGATGGGCATGGCCCTGGCCTACTTCGCCTACCGCATGAACATGCCGCTGGCGATCCGCTCCGTGCTCTACCCGATCTTCGGCAAGCGGGTGCACGGGGCGCTGGGCGACGCCGTCGACATCGCCGCGGTCCTCGGCACGATCTTCGGCGTCGCGACCTCGCTGGGCATCGGCGTGGTCCAGCTGAACTACGGGTTGTCGGTGCTGTTCGGGATCCCCGAGGGCCGCGCCGCCCAGCTCGGGCTCATCGCGCTGGCCGTCGGCATGGCGACCGTCTCGGCGGTCAGCGGCGTCGACCGGGGCATCAAGCGGCTGTCCCAGCTCAACGTCGTCCTCGCCCTGGGCCTGGCCGGCTTCGTGCTGGTCACCGGCAACACCGCGTTCCTGCTCAACGGGCTGGTGCAGAACGTCGGGGACTTCGTGAGCAGCTTCCCCGGCCTGACGACGGAGACCTTCGCGTACGACCGGCCGGACGAGTGGCTGAGCGCCTGGACGTTGTTCTTCTGGGCCTGGTGGATCGCCTGGGCGTCCTTCGTCGGGCTCTTCCTCGCCCGCATCTCCCGCGGGCGGACGATCCGCCAGTTCGTCGCCGGCACCCTGCTGCTCCCGTTCAGCTACATCCTCATGTGGGTGTCGATCTTCGGGAACAGCGCCATCGACCGGATCCGGCAGGGCGACGCGGCGTTCGGGGAGACCGCGATGAACCTCCCCGAGCGGGGCTTCTACACGCTGCTCGCCGACTACCCCGCGTTCCCGTTCATCGCGGCGATCGCGACCTTTATCGGGCTGCTCTTCTACGTGACGTCGGCCGACTCCGGCGCCCTGGTCATGGCGAACCTCTCGTCACGGCTGCGCCGGCCGCAGGACGACGCAGCCCCGGCCGTGCGCATCGTGTGGGCGGTCGCCACCGGCATCCTCACCGCCGCGATGCTCCTGGTCGGCGGCGTCCCCGCGCTGCAGAACGCGACGATCATCATGGGCCTGCCGTTCGGCTTCGTCATGGTGCTGGTGATGATCGGGCTGTACCGCGCGCTGCGCAGCGAGGCCGACCGCGCCGTGTACCGGCACCGCATCGCCCCCTCGGGCCGGCCGTCCGCACGGCGCCGGGCGCGGCTGCGCCGCCGCCGGGCGCCGGGCCCCACGGGACGGGAGCGGGTCGACCAGTACCTGCACGAGACGGTCCGGCCGGCCCTCGCGGAGGCGTCGGCCGAGCTGCGGGCGCGGGACCTGGCGTCGGACACCCGCTGGGTGGTCGACGACTCCGGGGTGACGTGCGTCGAGCTCACCGCCCAGGGCCACGACGGGGTGCCGTTCCGCTACCGCATCAGGCCGGGCCGCGCCCCCTATCGCGGCGGAGGTGGCGCCCGCCCGGCGTCGGACCTGGGGGGCTCGCGGCTCGACGTCCAGGTGGAGCCGGGCGGCCGCGACGGCGCGGTCGGCTACGACGTCATGAACTTCACCCACGCCCAGCTGATCGACGACGTGATGGACCGCTTCGAGCAGCACGTCGCCGCCCGGGGCTGAGCTGAGCCGGCCGGTCAGCTGTCGAGGAACTCCTCGACGACGGGCGCAAGTTCGTCGGCCTCGGTGACCAGCGCGATGTGCCCGCCGCGGTACACGTGCAGCTGCGCCCGGGGGATCAGCCGGGCCATCACCCGGGCGTTTACCACCGGGATGATCGGGTCGTCGTCGCCGGCGACGACCAGCGTCGGCTGACGGATGAGCCGCAGGAACGGCAGGCTGCTCCAGCCGGTGCTCGAGGCGAGCTGGTAGTAGTAGCCGCGCCGCGGGCCGACCCGGGTGTGGGCGTGCAGCGCCGCCGCGGCGCGCTCGGGCTCGGTGCGCACCGACCCCCCGTAGATCTGGCCGGCGATGCTGCGGGCGTAATCGGAGTCGCGGTGCCGCCGCGGCGTGAGCATGTGGGCCAGCACGCGGGGCCTGGCCGGCACCATGAGCGATCCGGTGGCCGTCGCGGCCAGCACCAGCTTCCGGCAGCGGCGCCGGTGCTGCACCGCGAAGTGCTGGGCCAGCCCGCCGCCCCAGGACAGGCCCAGGACGTCGACCGGCCGGTGGTGGCCCAGCCGGTCCAGCAGCCCGGCGATCACCGGGCTCAGCGTGGAGAGCAGGTAGGGGACGACGGGCGGGGGCGAGCCGCCGACGCCGGGCACGTCGAAGCGGATGACGGTGCGCCGGGGCTCCAGCGCGTCGACGAAGGGCTGCAGCACCTCCAGGCTGGCGCCGATGCCGTTCATGAGCAGCAGCGGCGGCACGGTCTCGTCGGTGCCCGGCCGCACGGAGGTGCGCAACGTCCGGCCGCCGATGGTCAGGCTCCGGACGACCTCCCGGTTGCTACTTGTCGAAGACATAGGTGCCGGGCGCGTCGGCCAGCGGTTCGAGGCCGTTGCCGCCGAGCTGCTGCGGTGCGGGGATCTCCTCGCCCGACCGCTCGCCGAGCCAGGCCACGTAGTCCGGCCACCAGGAGCCCGGCACCGTCTCCGCCCGGCGCAGCCACTCCTCGGGGTCCGGAGGCGTGCTGGGCGCGACCTGGAAGGTCGACTTCGGGTTGCCCGGGGGGTTGACCAGCGAGGCGATGTGCCCGCTGGTCGAGAGGACGAACCGGCTCTCGCCCCCGAGGAGCTGGGTGGTGCGGTAGCAGGCCTGCCACGGGCAGAGGTGGTCGGCGATGCCCGCCGTGACGTAGGAGTCGACGGTGACCTCCGACAGGTCCACCGGCGAGCCGAGCATGGCGGCCCGGCCGGGCTCGGTCAGCGCGTTGCCCAGCGCGACCTCGATGAAGTCGCGGTGCAGGGCCGCGCTCATCCGGGTGGTGTCGGCGTTCCAGAAGAGGATGTCGAAGTTCGGCGGGGGCTTGCCCTGCAGGTAGTTGTTGACCCAGTAGTTCCAGATCAGGTCGTTGGGGCGCAGCCAGGCGAAGACCTCGGCCAGCTGGGAGCCGTCGAGGTACCCCTTCCGCCGCGAGCGCTCGATGGCCGACTCCACGGCCTCGGGGTCCATGAGCGCGGCCATGGTGCCGGCCCGTTCCCAGTCGAGGACGGTCACCGCGAAGCTGGCCGAGCGGACGCGCTCCTGCCGCCCGGTGGCGGCCAGGTGGGCCAGCACCATCGCGGTGATGATCCCGCCCGAGCAGAAGGCCTGGACGCTGACCTGCTCCTGGCCGGTGATCCGGTCGACGGCGTCCATCGCGTCCAGGACCGCCTGGCCGTAGGTGTCCAGGCCCCAGTCGGCGTGCCGCTCGTCGGGGTTGCGCCACACGATCATGAACACCTGCTGGCCGCCGGCCACGTAGTGCTCCACGATGCTGCGGCCCGGCGCGAGGTCGGTGATGTAGTACTTGTTGATCGTCGGCGGCACGATGACGAGCGGCACCGACCGGACGGCCTCCGTCGTGGGCCGGTACTGGATGAGCTCGAAGACGTCGGTCCGGAACACCACGGCCCCGGGGGTGACCGCCAGGTCCTCGCCGACGGTGAACGCGTCGGGTTCCACCATCGAGGGCACCCGCGGCGGGCTCGTCAGGTCCGAGAGCAGGCGGCGCAGGCCCTTGAGGGCGCTGATCCCGCCGGTGTCGATGGCGGCCTTCAGGGACAGCGGGTTCAGCACCGGGACGTTGCTCGGGGCGAGGGCGTCGACCAGGTTCGTGGCGGTGAACCGGATCCGCTCGTCGTCCTGCCAGTCGAGGTCGGCGTCCTCGATCAGCTCCCAGGCGACCTGCGCCGTCGCGAGGTGGGCCTGCATGGTCCGCCGGAGCAGCGGGTTGCCGCTCCAGGCCGGGTCGGCGAACCGCTTGTCCTTCTTGCCGGGCGCGAGGTCGGAGCGGCCGAGGGCGACCTTGCCGAGCTCCTGGGCCAGCTCGCCCGCCCGGCGGGCCACCGTGCCCGGCTTGCGCGCGAGCGAGGTGCCGAAGCGGAGGGCCGTCCCCGCGGGCGGCACCAGCCGCCGCAGGGGGCCGCGGGCGGCGTCCACGAGCACCATGTCCAGCCCCGTGGCGGCCTCCACGGCCTCGTCGGGGCTGCCGGCGGGAGGTGCGCTCTCGGGACCTCCGCGCGGTGGTGCGGAGGCGCTGCGGGCCGGTTCGGTCGCGGGCTGGGCCATCGCGGGTCTCCTCGTGACGCGCTGCCCGGGGAGGCGGCGACGCCGTCCCCCGAGACGCGGTTGTGACCCGGCCCACTCAACCACAGGGCCCGGTGTCCGGCAGCCCGCGCTCAGGTCGTCGACGCCGTCGAGTCCCGCCGGTGCCGCAGCAGCATGAGGAGGGCCGGCCAGCCCAGCGCCAGGCCGGCGCCGATGAGGGCGCCGGCCACGGTGTCGGAGAGCCAGTGCGCCCGCAGGTAGACGCGCGACAGCGCCATGACGGCGGTGAACTCGACCGCGTGCACCTCCCAGCGCCAGCGGCTCGGGCCCGGATGGGCGAACACCAGCACGAGGCCGAGCGCGGTCACCGCGGTGGCGATGGCGTGCCCGGAGGGGAACGACGCGGCCGTCGTCTCGATCAGGGCGCCCGGCGGACGCGGCCGGTCGGTGGCGGCCTTGACGGGCCCGATGAACAGCTCGCTGGTCAGGACGGCGAGCGCGAACGCCGCCATGCGCAGCCAGTGCCGCCGCCAGGCGAGCAGGAGCAGCGCCGCGACGCGCAGCGGCCAGTTGACCTCGGCGCTCCCGATCCAGGAGAGGGCCCGCGCCACCGCGGTCACGGCCTCGCTCTGCGCGGCCCCCGCCCACCGCCACACCGCGTCGTCCACCGCCTGGACGGCCGGGGCGGTGGCGGGCAGGACGACGAGCACGCCGACGAGCACGCCGCCGCCGAGCAGCGCGCCGCTGACGGCCAGCCCGCGCCGGGAGTCGACCAGCATCAGCCCCGCCGCCCCGCCCGCACGCTCACGCCGCCTCCGGGACCAGCGCGGTCCGCGGCGCGGCGTTGGGCTCCCGCCGCCAGGAGCGGTTGTGCCGCCAGAACAGGTAGCTGCCCAGGCCGAGGGGGATGGGCAGCACGTAGCTCAGCGCCCGGAACAGCAGCACCGCCGCGGCCACCGGCGCGCGCGGCCCCCCGGCCGCCGCGAGGCCGGCGATCAGCGCCACCTCGACCACGCCGAGGCCGCCGGGGGTGAAGGGGACGGCGGTGAGCAACCGGGCGAAGGCGAAGACGACGAGGGCCTCGGCCACGCCGACCTGCTCGGCGCCCACCCCGACGAACCGGAGCGAGAGCAGCAGCAGCAGGAACAGCGAGAGGTGGCTCACCAGCGTGGCCAGGGTGATCCAGTGCCAGCGGGCCCGCAGGAGCAGGACCGTCCGGTCGCGGAACTTCGTCGTCGCCAGGTCCCAGCCGACCACCGGGCCGCGCCCGAAGGGCCGCCGCGCGGCCGTCGCCGCCCGGGCGGCGAGGAGGCCGACCCGGGCGGCGCCGGCGGGGCTGCGCAGCACCGCCCCCAGCAGCGCGATCGTCGCGGCGAGGGCGCCCAGGGCCACCAGCCCGGCGACCAGCCGCGCGGCCGACGGCGGGGCGGAGAACGCGAGGAGGGCCAGGGCCAGCACGGGCAGGCCCAGCTTGGCGAAGTTGTTCCACAGCCCGGCCACCAGCAGCGCCACGGACGTGCGGGAGCGGGAGAATCCCCAGGAGGAGTTCATCGCGTAGGTGAGGCCGACGGCGAGGGCCGCCCCGCCGAGCACGGTGTTGGAGACGGCCGTCGCTGCCTCGGTCGCCACCGTCGCCTGCCGCAGGTTCATGCCAGGGGTCGTGGCGACGACGACGAACTGGTAGGTCGCCAGGTTCCAGCCGGCCGCCAGCAGCAGGGCCGCCGTCTCCACCCACGACAGGTCCGCGATCGCCGCCCACACCTGCGACAGGCTGGTGAACTGCGGCAGGAACCAGGCGAAGACGGCGACGACGAGGCCCACCGACAGCAGCGGCCCGAGGAGGCGGGACCACCGCGCGCGGGGGGCCTTGCCGCCCGCCGGGGCCGCGCTCACCCGCCACCGCCCGGCGGGTCGAGGTGCAGCTCACCGTCGGTCTGGTCGAGGACGGCGGCCCGCACCTCGTCGCGGGTCACCGCACCGATCCCCTGGGTGGCCACGCCCAGCGGCTCGGCGCGGTTCTCGCCGGACAGCCGGAACAGCACGCTCACGCACCCGCCGTCGAAGACGTAGAAGCGGGTGCCGACGTAGTGCGGGCTCACCTGGCCCACCTGCTCCCACCGGCGCATCCCCTCCCGCTCGCTGGGGATCTCCGTCGCGCCGGTCGTGTCGCAGGACGCGGTCAGCGCCACCTCCAGCGCGTGCACCCCGTCGCGGTCGGAGTCCAGCCAGAAGCGCGCGGAGCTCTCCGTGGCGACCAGGCCGGCCAGGCGCCAGCCCAGCGGCATGGCCTCCAGGCAGGGCAGCCAGGTGGCGCTCGGCACCGACTGGGCCATGAGGACGACCCCGTTGGCGGGGTGCCCCTCGTCGCCCCGTTTGCAGGCCAGCGTCTCCTCGCTGAGCACCTGCGGCTGCACGCAGCCCGAGAGCAGGGCCGTCGCGGCGAGCAGGAGCACGGCCGGGCGCCGTCGCGCGGTCACAGCGGGGACCCGAGCAGGCCGGTGGAGACGTAGGCGGCGATCCCGACCGCGGCGAGGGTGACGACGGTCAGGCCGGCCCGCCGCCAGGTCCAGCGCTGGATCCGCACCGGCGGCAGCCGGAAGGGCAGCAGGGCCAGGAACTCCGCCTGCAGGTCCCGGCCCCGCTGGCGGATCATGCGCCGCAGCTGGGAGGGCATGGTCAGCCCGCGGGTGGCGGCGAACGCCTCGGCGATCTCCTCGTCGGAGAAGTGCAGCCGCGCCCGCCGGTACACCCGCTCGGCGTCGGTCCGCAGCGCCAGGACCAGCATCATGTTGGCCAGGTCCACCGCCTGCCGCCACGGGCTCGGGCGCACCTCGGCGAACGCGGAGTCGATGAGGTACAGCGTGCCGTCGCGGACGAGCAGGTTGGCCGGCTTGATGTCCCGGTGGGCCACGCCGATCTCCCACATCCGCCGCACGGCCGCGAGCCCCTGGTCGATGACCGCGTCGTCGATCTCGGCCTCGCCGACCTCCTTCGCGCCGGCGATGAACTCGGTGACCAGCAGGTACTCCCGCTCGGGCGTGATCTCGACGATGCCGTGCGGCTGCGGCACCGGCAGCCCGCCGTCGCAGAGCACCCGCAGCACGTAGTCCTCGTACTGCACGAGCCGCCGCACGCTGTGGAAGGGCATCTCGTCCTCCAGCCGCCCGTACAGCAGCGTGCGCCCGAGCTTGTACCAGCGGTCGGAGCGGAGGTGGGTGGCCGCGTAGAGCTTGCCGAACACGCAGCTCTCGACGTCCCCGTGCGGGTCGTGGGCCTTGACGGTGATCTTCAGCGGCGTCGAGCCGCCCGAGCCGGCCAGCCCGAACGGCGCGACGTCGGTGGCCACCAGCCCCAGCTGGTCCTGCAGCGCCCGGACGATGGCCGCGCCACGCTCCCCGGAGACGTCGAGGTGGGCCGGCCGGGCGCGGGTGTAGCGCACCGGGTGGACGGCGTTCGGCGTGAGCAGCCGGAACGCGGCCAGCGGGGTGGCCACGCCGAGGACCACGCCGGCCAGGACGCCGGTCGGGTGGTCCTGGGCCAGGTAGAGCCGGGAGGCGGCGGTGATCACCAGCAGGGCGCACACCACCCACTTGCCGATCGCCCGCTTCCGGCCGGGCGGGACCAGCGAGTAGATCGTGCTGACCAGCAGGGCGGCGAGCACCGTCACGGGGAGGGACGGCATCGCGAACCCCGACCAGTCGCCGAGCACCTCGACCTCGAAGGGCCGGGGCCGCTGCAGGGTGGTCGCCATCGCGGCGCCGACGTTGACCACGAGCAGGCCGACGCCCAGCCAGACGAGCAGGTGCCGCCAACGGCGGAAGGCGGCGAGCAGGACCAGGTCGGCGAGCCAGAGGGCGTGCAGCGCCCCCGCGCTGGCCAGCAGGCCGGCGAGGTCGGCGACCGTGGTCAGGGCGGGGGAACGGATGCCGGCGATCGCCTGCAGGATCCGGGTGTCGGCGACGTCGACGTACCGGATGGTGCCGGTGGCGACGACGGCGACGCAGGCGAGCAGGACCAGCGCGCTGAGCGCCAGCCACCACCGGCCCGACGCCCGGAGCTGGCGGGGGAGGGGCGGTGGCTCGCCCGAGGGCCGGCGACGGCGACGGACGCGTGCGATCGGGGGCGGATCGGGGCGCGCGACCGGCCCCGTCGCCCGTGGCTCCGGAAGCGCCTGCGGCAGCGACGCCATGCGGGGAATGCTGCACCTCCACCCGCGTGCGGACCATCCCTTTCCGCCCGCTGCGGCGCTACGGTGGCCAGCCGCGGGAGGTGGGTGCCGTGCGCGCTGGCAGGTCCGTCGGAGCGGTGCTCCTGGCGCTGGCCGTGCTGGCCGGCTGCACCCCCGCGGAGGCGCCGCCGCCGGAGCCGGAGGTGATCCGGTTCGCCTCCTACGACTTCACGGAGAACCAGATCCTCGTGGAGGTCTACGCCGAGGCGGTCCGGAACCGTGGCCTCCCGGTCTCGGTGCAGCACGGCATCGGCACCCGCGAGGTGGTCTCGCCGGCGCTGCAGCAGGGTCTGGTGGACGTCGTGGTCGACTACCTCGGGACGGCGCTCTCCTTCGCCCGCCCGCAGTTCCCGCGCCCGCCGGCGGAGCCCGGGCAGATGCACGCCGTGCTCTCCCGCACGATGGGCGGCCGCGGGGTGGACGTGCTGACCCCCGCCGCGGCGGAGGACCAGAACGGCTTCGTCGTCACCGCCCAGTTCGCCGCCGAGCACGGGGTGAGCCGGCTGTCGGACCTGGCCCCGCTCGCCGGTGACCTCGCCTTCGGCGGGCCGCCGGAGTGCCCCGACCGCCCGTTCTGCCTGGTCGGCCTCGACGAGGTGTACGGGTTGCGGTTCGGGACGGTGACCAGCATGCCGTCGCGGGCGGCGACGCTCGAGGCGCTGCTGTCGGGCCAGGTGCAGGTGGGGATGCTCGAGACCACCGACGCGCGGCTGGCGGTGGCGCCCGTCGTCCTGCTGGCCGACGACCGCGGGTTGCAGCCCCGCGAGAACGTCGTCCCGATGGTCCGGGCGGAGGCGCTGGACCGGTGGGGCGAGCCCCTGCGCGAGGCCCTGGACGGCACGAGCGCGCGGCTGACCACCGGCGACCTGGTCGAGCTCAACCGCGCCGTGGAGTTCGACGGGCGGACCCCGGCCGAGGCCGCGCGGGCCTGGTGGGCCGCCCAGTAGGGGTCAGACGATGCCGCCGGTCCTGCTCCGCGCCCCGCTCCTCGCTCGCCGGCGCTCGCCGCGATGCTCACGGGGCTGTCGTCAGACGATCGCGCTGCTCCCCGTCACACCGCGCCCCACGATGAGCGTGTTCACCTCGCGGGTGCCTTCGTAGGAGTAGATCGCCTCGGCGTCGGCGACGTACCGGCCGACGTGGTTCTCCAGCAGGATGCCGTTCCCGCCCATCAGCTCGCGGGCCCAGCCGACGGTCTCGCGCATCCGCATGGTGCAGAACGCCTTGGCCAGCGAGGCCTGCTCGTCGGTCATCGTGCCGGCCCCCTGCAGGTGGGAGAGCCGCGTGCACATCGCGGCCGAGGCGGTGATGTTCCCGAGCATCCGCACCAGCAGGTCCTGCACCAGCTGGAACTCCACGATGGGCTGGCCGAACTGCTCCCGCTCCTTGGCGTACCTCAGGGCGTGCTCGTAGGCGCCGCGCGAGCAGCCGACGGCCGACCAGGCGACGCCGGCGCGGGTCATGCGCAGCACGTCGGCGGTTGCCCGGAAGCTGTGCGCCTCCTGCAGCCGGTTCTCCTCGGGCACCCGCACGCCCTCCAGGGTGATGTGCGCGTTCTGCACGGCCCGCAGCGCGATCTTGTCCTTGAGGTCGACGGCGGTGAAGCCCGGCGTCCCCTGCTCGACGACGAAGCCGAGCACCCGCTCGGTCTCCACGTCGCGCGCCCAGATGATGATCAGGTCGGCGAAGCTGGCGTTCCCGATCCACTTCTTCTCGCCGTCGAGCACCCAGGTGTCGCCCTCGCGGCGGCAGGTCGTCTGCAGGCCGCGCGCGACGTCGGAGCCGTGGTCGGGCTCGGTCAGCCCGAACGCGCCGATCAGCTCCATCCGGGCCATCGCCGGCAGCCAGCGCTCCTTCTGCTCCTCGGAGCCGCACAGGTAGACCGAGCCCATGGCCAGGCCGCCGTGGACGCCCATGAACGTGGCGATCGACGGGTCGCCCTTGGACAGCTCCATGGCGATCATGCCGTCCAGCAGCGGCGAGCGGCCGCGGCAGCCGTAGCCCTGGATCGAGACGCCGGCGATGCCGAGCTCGGCGATGCCGGGGATGAGCTGGCGGGGGAACTCCGCCCGGGTCCAGTACTCGTTGATGATCGGCGTGACCTGCTCGTCCATGAAGGTGCGCACCCGGTGCAGCAGCGCCCGGTCCTCGTCGTCGAGGAGCGCCTCGAGGTCGTAGAAGTCGGACGTGATCGTCGACGCGTCGCTCATCGCGGTACGGCCTCCTGGGTGGGATCGGTGGCCTGCACGTACCCGGGGGCGGTGGTGGCAACCAGGCGTGCGGTGCGGGCGCCGCGGGCACAGAAGCCCGACCGACCGACCGGAGGAACCCCCGTGACGAGATCCATCGCCGACCAGACCATCGAGGAGCTGGGCGGGCCGGGCAGCGTGCTCGCCCGCCAGCGCCGTGACCACGAGGAGCTCGACCGGCTCCTGCACGAGCTCGACGGCGCGGAGGGCGCTGCGCAGGAGGAGGTGCTCACCCGCATCGACCGGCTGGTGTTCAGCCACGCCTTCGCGGAGGAGACGGTGCTGTGGCCGGTGATCCGGCGGGTGCTGCCCGACGGCGACGCGCTGACCCTGCAGGTGGAGGAGGAGCACCAGGAGGTGAACGAGCTGGTCAGCGCGCTCGAGCGCGACGGCCTCGACGACCCCGGACGCCCCGCCCGGCTGCGGCGGCTGGTCGAGGTGCTGCGAGAGGACGTCCGCGACGAGGAGGACGTGATGCTGCCCCGGCTCCAGGAGCGGCTGACCCCCGACGAGCTGCGGGCGCTGGGTCGGCGCTGGGCGCTCATGGCCCGGATCTCGCCCACGCGGCCGCACCCGACCGTGTCGCGACGGCCTCCGGGGAACGCGCTCTCCGGCCTGCCGCTGTCGCTGATCGACCGCACCCGCGACGCCGTCGACGCCGGAACGCGCCGGGTGCCGGACCGGTTCGCCCCGGCCGGGCGGGCGGTGAGCCAGGGCCTGGGCGCGCTGGCCGGGCTGGTCGAGCGGGTGCCGCTGAGCCGGCGGGGGGACGAGCCGCCGACCAGCCGCTGACCCGGCGGAGGGCCCGGCGCCCACGGTGCCGGCCCCTCCGCCGGTCCACGGCCGTCCCGGAGGCGCGCTCGACCTCGCGGCACTGGAGCGGACCTCGCGACCCACCGCGCGCCCGGCTGACGTACGGCGAGGTCGACCGGGCCCGGGCACGCGACGGCCCCCTCCCGCAGCGGGAGGGGGCCGTCGGCGCTGTGTCGCACTCGGGCAGGAGCGGGCCTGTCTCAGGTGGTCTGCTTGTCGTCGGGCTCGTCGCGGGCGTCGAGCTGGATCTCCTTCTCCGCCCGCGGCACGCCCTCCTTCAGCTCCTTGGTGCGCTCCACCTCGGCGTCGAGCTCGATGCCGAACAGCAGCGACACGTTGATCAGCCAGAACCAGATCAGGAAGATCACCACACCGGCGAGCGCCCCGTAGGTGGCGTTGTAGCTGCCGAAGTTCGCCACGTAGAAGGCGAAGGCGGCCGAGGCCACGACCGCCACCAGGATGGCGACGCCCGCACCGGGGCTCACGAACTTGAAGCCGCGCAGCTTGGCGTTCGGCGTCGAGTAGTAGAGCACCGCGACCATCAGCGCGAGGATCACGAGGATGACCGGCCACTTGGCCCAGGTCCACACGGTCAGGACGGTCTCGCCCAGGCCCATGGCCTGGCCGATCGCGTCGACCACCGGGCCGCTGAGCACCAGCATCGCCACGATGAGCGCCGCGAAGAGGATGCCGACCAGGGTGATCAGGATCTGCAGCGGCTTGAGCTTCCAGACCTTGCGGCCTTCGCGCGTCTCGTAGACGACGTTCGCGGCGCGGGTGAAGGCGCCCACGTAGCCCGACGCGGTCCACAGGGCACCGACGAGACCGAGCACCAGGGCGAAGCCCAGCGGTGCGCTCTGCCCGGCGACGTCCTCGATGACGGGGTTGAGGGTCTCCGCCGCGGACTGGGGAACCACCGCCGTCAGCGCGGTGGTGAGCTCCTCGGGGTCGGTGAAGAGGCCGACGATGGCGGCCAGGGCGGTCAGCGCGGGGAACAGCGCCAGGACGCCGTAGTAGGTCAGCGCCGCCGCCCAGTCGGTGAGGTTGTCCTCGCTGAACTCCTTGACGCTCCGCTTGAGCGTGCCGCCCGTCGTGGGCTTGGGGTCGGCGCCCGTGGGCGCGTAGTCGGCCCGCGTGCCGCTGATGTTGTCGTCCTGCGGAGCGGGATCGCCGCCTGCGCGGTTGTCGTCGAAGCGCGTTTCAGCCTTCGCACGGCTGGACGAGCCGGTGGGTCGTGCCATGTGGGGTCCTCCAGGGACGAGGGCGGTCGCACCTCTCGTTGCCCCGGACGGGGGGGTTCCATGCCGGACGCGCCGGTAACGGTTGTGCGGCACCTGTGTCGGTGAGCTCAGCGCACCCCGGAGACCGGGGACCACTCACCGGCGCCCGCGGTGGCCTCCTCCACGTCGGCGAGCGGGTCGTGGCGCCGGTGGGGCCCGCCGCGCCGGTCGCCGCGCACCCCGATCAGGGCCACCAGCACGACGACGACCGAGGCGCCCGCCCCGATGAGCGCGACCAGCGTGAAGGCCAGGGCGCGTGGCAGGCCGGTGGCGGGGTCGAGGGTGCCCGCGATCAGCGTGACGGCGAGCGTGCTGCCCAGCGCCTGGCCGACCGAGCGGGCGATCGAGTTCACCGCGTTGGCCACGCCCGTCTCGTCCTCCCGGACGGCGTCGACCACGAGCGCCGGCAGGGCCGCGTAGGCCACCGTCACCGACACCTGGGTCAGCAGGCCGGCGACGACGACCAGCCACGGCTCGCCGCGCGCGCCGGCCAGGAACCCGAAGCCCGCGATGCCGAACACGGCACCCGCGGTGAGCGTCGGCAGGCCGCCCACCCGGCCGACGACCCGGCCGGCGAACGGTGCGAGCAGGATGCCCGCCACCCCACCGGGCAGCAGGTAGACCACCGCGGCCTCCAGGACGCTCGCGTCGAACCCGTACCCGGCGACCGCCGGGTCGGCCTGCACGTACTGCAGGACGGCGAGGAAGGAGGCGAACAGCGCGATGCCGCTCATGACGCCGGCGACGTTGGGGACGACGGTCCGCCGGTCGGTGAGCATCCCCGGCCGCACCAGCGGCTCGGCGGTCCGCCGCTGCAGCACGACCCACCCGGCGAGGACGGCGACCGCGCCCGCGGCGCACCCCAGGGTCCCCGGGGAGACCCAGCCCCAGGCGGGCCCCTGCGAGAGCGGCAGCAGCAGCAGGACCAGGCCGAGGCCGAGCACCAGCGCGCCCCACCAGTCGACCCGACCGCGGGCGGAGGCCGGGCGGCGGGGGAGCAGCCAGGCGGCGAGCACCAGGGCGAGCAGGGCGACGCCCAGGCCCAGCCAGAAGGCGTGCCGGTAGTCGCCGTCGTCCCCGGTGATGAGCCCGGTGGCGACCAGCCCGACCACCCCGCCGACGGCGAGCGTGCTGCTGACCACCGACATCGCCACGCTGAGCCGGGCCTCGGGGAGCTCCCGGCGCAGCACGCTGATCGACAGGGGGAAGAGGCCGTAGGACGCCCCCTGCAGGACCCGGCCCACCAGCAGCAGGGGCAGGGACTCCGTCAGGACGATCAGCAGCGTGCCCAGCGAGACCGCGACCAGGATGCCCAGGATGACCGGGCGCGCGCCCCGGAGGTCGCCCAGCCGGCCCAGGACCGGGGTCAGGACGGCAGCGGCGAGCAGGTTGGCGGTGAGCACCCAGCCGGCCGCGCCCGGGGAGACGCCGAGCTGCTCCTCGATCCGCCCCAGCGCCGGGACGACGAGGCTCTGCAGGAGCGAGAGGGTGGTGACGCCGAGGGAGAGGGCCACGACCAGCGCCAGCGGCCGCGTGCCGGCACCCGCACCGGCCCGAGGCGCTGCTGTGGGTTCGGGCACGTCCTGATGCAACCACGCCCCGGTTCCGCGCCTACCCGGGATGGCCTGTGTGCAACGTGTCACACCCCCTCAGGTGAACTCTCGGATCCGACGATTGAGACAGGGCCGGTCGGGGGACAGTCAGGCCCGATGACGTGCCACCGCCCCTGACCCGGCGGCGGCATCCGCGAGTTCGACGAGGAGAGCGATCTGATGATGTTGTGGCCGGCCGTGACCCTGCTGGGGTTCCTGGTCCTGACGGCCCTGGTCATCGCGATGGGCACCCAGTCCACCGCCCGGTACGAGCAGGAGCAGCGCGCGGCCAGCCGCGCCGCGAACACCCGCCGCTCCGGCTCCGAGTCCGTGGGGGCCGTGCGCGCCTGACGGGACGACCCCGAACGCCCCGCCGTCCTCCTGGACGGCGGGGCGTCGTCGTCCCTGAGGGAGGTCTCAGAGCCAGGCGTCGCGGGCGTCGAGCACCGTGCGGTCCAGGGACTCCAGCAGGTCGAACCAGGCGCGGGTGCGGGGCAGCTCCCAGCGCCAGAAGTAGCGGGCCGCGGCGCGCTTGCCCTCGTGGAAGTCCGTGCTGCCCGCCTCGGCGGCCAGCGCCTGCTCGAGCCACAGCCAGGCGACGACGACGTGCCCGGCGGCCTCCAGGTAGACGTGCGAGTTGGCCAGCGCGAGGTCGGGGTCGCCGGTGCCCCACAGGGTCGCCGTCACCGATCCCATCCGGGCGACGGCGGCGTCGAGGTCGGCGGCGAAGCCGGCCCACTGCGTCCCGGCGGCGCGGGCGGTCGTCGCGGAGATCGTCTCGCCCAGCAGCGCCAGACCGGCCCCGCCCTGCATGACCACCTTGCGGCCGAGCAGGTCGAGCGACTGGATGCCCTGGGTGCCCTCGTGGATCGGGTTGAGCCGGTTGTCCCGGTAGAACTGCTCCACCGGGTAGTCGCGGGTGTAGCCGTAGCCGCCGTGCACCTGGATCGCGAGGTCGTTGGCGGCCAGGCCCCACTGCGAGGGCCACGCCTTCGCGACCGGCGTCAGCATGTCCAGCAGCAGGTGGGCGCGGCCCCGCTCCTCCTGGGTCTCCGCCGTCTGCTCCTCGTCGACGAGCTTCGCGCAGTAGAGCCCCAGGGCGAGGCCGCCCTCGGCGTACGACTTGGCGGCCAGCAGCATCCGCCGGACGTCGGGGTGCTCGACGATCGGCACCATCGGGGAGGCGGGGTCCTTGGCGCCGGCCGGGCGGCCCTGGGTGCGCGTGCGCGCGTACTCCAGCGCGTGCAGGTAGCCGGTGTAGCCCAGCACCGTGGCGCCCATCCCCACACCGATCCGGGCCTCGTTCATCATGTGGAACATGTAGGTCAGGCCCTTGTGCGGCTCGCCCACCAGGTAGCCGACGGCGCCGGGCTGCCCGCCGGGGGTGTGCACGCCCTCGCCGAAGTTGAGCAGCGTGTTCGTCGTCCCCCGGTACCCCATCTTGTGGTTGAGCCCGGCCAGGACGACGTCGTTGCGCTCGCCCAGGGAGCCGTCCTCCTCGACCAGGAACTTCGGGACGATGAACAGCGAGATGCCCTTCACCCCGGGCGGGCCACCCGGGATCTTCGCCAGCACCAGGTGGACGATGTTCTCGGTCAGCTCGTGGTCGCCGCCGGAGATCCACATCTTGTTGCCGCTGAGCCGGTAGGTCCCGTCGTCCTGCGGGACGGCCTTGGTGGTGATGTCGGCGAGCGAGGAGCCGGCCTGCGGCTCGGAGAGGGCCATGGTGCCGAACCAGCGGCCCTCGATCTCGGGCGCCACGTAGGTGTCGATCTGCTCGCGGCTGCCGTGCGCCAGCAGCAGACGGGCGTTGCCCATCGTCAGGAAGGGGTAGGCCGACGTGCCCACGTTGGCCGCCTTGAACCAGGCGAAGACGGCCTGGCCGACCACGTGCGGCAGCTGCATGCCGCCGAACTCCTCGTCGAACTCGCCGGCCATCAGCCCCGCCTCGGCGAAGACGCGGAGCGCCTCGGCGACCTCCGGGATCAGCTCGACCTTGCCGTCGACGAACCGCGGTTCGTTCTCGTCGGCCTTGCGGTTGTGCGGGGCGAAGTGGTCGGTGGCGATCTGCTCGGCCAGGTCCAGGACCGCGTCGAACGTCTCCCGGGAGTGCTCGGTGAACCGGGACCGCTTGGTCAGGGACTCGACGTCGAGCCACTCGTTGAGCAGGAAGTCCAGGTCACGGCGGGACAGGATCAGCGACGACGACGGCACGAGGTCTCCAGGCACGGGGGCGACGGGTCGGTGCGAACCGCCTCACAGTAGGCCGGTTGCCCCGGGGGGCTGCGCGGGTAGGTCGGGGACCGTCGTCGACCGAGGAGCAGGCATGGAGCTACCCGCCATCGTCAGCCGCGCCGGAGGGGCGCTCCTGAGCACTCTCCAGCACGTCCGCCTCCCCGGCGTGGGCCAGGCGTCGGTGACCGACGACCCGCGTACCGCCGCACGCCGCTGGCGTGCGGTCACCGTGCTGCGCTCCCCCGAGGACGTCGGGCCGCTGCCCCCGCCGCTGGACGGCTTCGGCGACCGGATCGAGGTCCGGACCGCGCCGGCGCCGGGCGACCGCGGGACCGAGCTGGCCGCGCGCTTCCGGGGCACGCCCTCGGAGCGGGAGGTCGGTGAGCTGCGGTCGGCGCTGCGCGAGGCCAAGCAGCTGCTGGAGGTCGGTGAGGTGCTGCGCGTGGACCCGCAGCCGCACGGGCACCGGAAGCCGACGCCGCAGGGCGCGGTGCTGGAGGGCATGACCGCGCGTGCCGGCAAGGAGGGCGTGCTGTGAAGGCGGCGACCTGGGCGGGCGTCAACGAGGTCGCGGTCGAGGACGTCCCCGAGCCCACCATCCTCAACGACCGCGACGTGATCCTGAAGATCCGCCAGAGCGTGACCTGCGGCTCCGACCTGCACCTCATCGGCGGCTACATCCCCTTCATGCGCGCCGGCGACGTGATCGGCCACGAGTTCATCGGGGAGGTCGTCGAGGTCGGCAAGGAGGTCCGCGACCGGAAGGTCGGCGACCGCGTCGTCGTCGCGCCGTTCGCCGCCTGCGGCAACTGCTGGTACTGCACGCAGGGGCAGCACTCGCTGTGCGACAACGGCAACCCCGACCCGGGCATCACCGAGGGGCTGTGGGGTCAGAGCCCCGGCGGCTGCTTCGGCTACTCCCACGCGATGGGTGGCTACGCGGGCAGCCACGCCGAGTACATGCGGGTGCCCTACGCCGACGTGGGCACCTTCGTCGTCCCCGAGGGGATCTCGGACACCCGCGCCCTGTTCGCCTCCGACGCCGCCTCGACCGGCTGGATGGGCGCGGACCTCGCCGGCACCGGGCCGGGCGACGTCGTCGCGGTGTGGGGCGCCGGGGGAGTGGGGCAGATGGCCGCCCGCGCGGCGATGCTGCTGGGCGCCGAGCAGGTGGTGGTGATCGACCGGATCCCCGAGCGACTGGACCAGGTGCGCAGCCACGTGGGCGCGGAGGTCGTGGACTACACCGCCACCGACGTCCTGGCCGAGCTGCGCGAGCGCACCGGTGGCCGCGGCCCGGACGTGTGCATCGAGGCGGTCGGCATGGAGGCGCACGCAGCCGGTGCGCCCGGCATCTACGACCAGGTCAAGCAGCAGCTGCGGCTGCAGACCGACCGGCCGACCGCCGTCCGGGAGGCGATCATGGCCTGCCGCAAGGGCGGCTCGGTCTTCACCCTGGGCGTCTTCGCCGCGATGGTGGACAAGTTCCCGCTGGGCGCGGCCATGAACAAGGGGCTGACGATCCGCGGCGCCCAGGTGCACGCGCAGCGCTACATCCCGGAGCTCCTGCGCCGCATGGAGTCCGGCGACCTCGTCACGGAGCACCTGGCCACCCACGTCATGCCGCTCACCGAGGCGCCCCGGGGTTACCAGCTGTTCAAGGACAAGGAGGACGGCTGCGTCCGGTCGGTCTTCCAGCCGTGACACCGTCGTCCTCGGGACGACCACCGCGACCAGGAGCCGTTGCCGGCGGGTGCTGAGCGCGAGAGTGCACGGCGGCGGGAGGCCTCCGGCCCCCACGCCGCCGCGCACCGTTCGATGGCCTCGCTGCGCTCAGCGCGGGGCGCGCGGGTCCTCGCCCGGCTGCCCCACCGGTGGCGGGACCGACGTGGGCGCCGCGGCGCCCACCGCCTCGATCGCCTCCTCCGCGGGGTCGCCCGGGTCGCTGGTCGCCGTCCCAGCCGCCGCGCCCTGCCGCGCCTGGATGCCCGACTGGGTGCTGAGTGCGAGCTGCGGCAGGAACAGGAAGACGAAGAACCCGATCGCCACGACGCAGGCGGCGATGAGGAAGACCAGGTCGATCGAGTTCGAGAAGCCGACCTTGAAGGGCTCGGCGAGGGCGGCCGGGAGTTCCTGGATGAAGGAGGTGTCGTCCAGCGCACCCGCGCTGCCGGCGCCCAGCTGCTGCAACTGCGGGGCCAGCTCCGGGTTCGTCCGCACCGTCTCCTGGACGGCGGCGTCGATGTCCTGCGGCAGCCGGGTGAACAGGATGGACAGGAACGCCGCCGTCCCGATGGTGCCGCCCATCTGGCGGAAGAAGGTCACCGAGGAGGTGGCCACGCCCATCTCCCGTGGGGAGACGGCGTTCTGCACGGCGAGGATGACCGGCTGGAAGTTGAAGCCCAGCCCGAGGCCGAGCAGGACCATGAACGGCACCAGGGTCCACACCGAGGTGTCGGCCTCGACGAGGAAGGACATCGAGAGCAGCGCGGTGACCATGAGGGCGATGCCGACGAGCGGGAAGACCTTGTACTTGCCGGTCCTCGAGATCGCGATGCCCGAGCTCATCGCGCCGACCATGATGCCGGCGACCAGCGGGATCATCTGCAGCCCGGCCACGGTCGCGCTCGAGCCCTGCACGATCTGCAGGTACTGCGGCAGCAGGAGCAGGCCGCCGAACATGCCGGCCCCCATGACGATGCTGCCGACGCCGCTCACCGCGAAGCTGCGGTTGCGGAACAGCCGCAGCGGCAGCAGGGCGTCGTCCCCGTAGGCGCGCTCGGCGAGGACGAACACCGCGAAACCGACGGCGCCGATCACGTAGCAGGTGAGGGCTCCCTGGGAGGCCCACCCCCAGATCCGGCCCTGCTCGGCGACGACGAGCAGCGGCACCAGGAAGGTGATGAGCGCCAGGGCGCCCGGCCAGTCGATGCGGTGCGGGCGGCTCTCGTGCGGGAGGTGCAGCACCCGCCACACGGCGAGGAACGCGACCACGCCCAGGGGCACGTTGACCCAGAAGATCCAGCGCCAGCCGTCGACGCCGAGCAGCGACCCCTGGCCGGCGAAGGAGCCGCCGATGACCGGGCCCAGCACGCTCGACGTGCCGAAGACGGCCATGAAGTAGCCCTGGTACCTCGAGCGCTCCCGCGGCGGCACGATGTCGCCGATGATCGCCAGGGCCAGCGACATCAGGCCGCCCGCGCCGATGCCCTGCACCGCCCGGAAGGCGGCGAGCTGGTACATCGTGTCGGCGAGGCCGCAGAGGGCCGAGCCGACGACGAAGATGCCGATCGCGAACAGGTAGAACGGCCGGCGGCCGTAGATGTCGGACAGCTTCCCGTACAGCGGCGTCGAGATCGTCGACGTGATCAGGAAGGCCGTCGTCGCCCACGCCTGGAGGTCGTAGCCCTGCAGGTCGTCGGCGATGGTGCGGATCGCGGTGGAGACGACGGTCTGGTCCAGCGCGGCCAGGAACATCGCGACCATCAGGCCGGCCAGGATCGTGACGATCTGCCGGTGGCTGAAGACGCCGCCGGCGTCCGGCGCGGCGGCGGCCGCCCGGGCACCCCGGCGCTCGGCGGAGCTCGTGCGGGTGGAGGTCATGCGGGAACCGTCCGGTCGGGAGGTGTGGACATGGGGTCGGAGGGGAGGGTGGCCGCGACGCCGTCGAGCAGCCGGTCGAAGAGCGTGGTGAAGGTCTGCAGCTCGTCCTCGGTCCAGTCGGCGGTCACCTGGCGGAGGTAGGACTCGCGCTCGACGCGGAGCCTGTCGAGCTGCGCGCGCCCCGCGTCGGTGACGACGAGGTTGCTGGCCCGGCCGTCGGACTCGTCGGCCGCGCGGCGGACCAGCCCCTGCTCCACCAGCAGGGTCACGTGCCGGCTGACCGTGGAGGGGTCGGCGTGCACCAGGTCGGCGAGTGCTCCCTGGCGGAGCGGACCGAGCCGGCACAGCGGGAACAGCAGCACGTGGGCCGCGCGATCGCGCCCGCCCTCGGCGGTGTGCTGGCTCTTCAGCCCGTGCATGAGCCGCATGAAGCGGGGCAGTTGCTCGCCGAGGGCGCCGACGGCGGAGCCGCGTCGGTCGCCGGCGGCGGAGGTGTCCGTCACAGAGCTCCTCGGATGCGGGGCAGAGGGAATGACTGGATGCACGCTACACCTTGTTGTAAGGCGCATGCATCTGGTTCTCCTGTGCCCTCCGGCACGCCCGGGAGACGGTGCGATGCTGGAAGGGGTCACCCGTCGGCGGTGACGTCACCGGACCGGAGAGGAGCGCGAGAACCGCCGTGACCGCCCTGCACGAGGACCTGCGGTCGCGGCTGTCGCAGCTCACCCTCGCCGACGAGCACCGGCTGCGTCGCCGGCTCGACGGGCTGCGCCGGACGAAGGACGCCCGCGCCCGCGAGCAGCAGCGCGAGCGCCTCGCGACCGACGTCGCGGCGGCGGAGGAGCGGATGGCGCGGCGCCGGGCCGCCGTGCCGGCGATCTCCTACCCGGAGGACCTGCCGGTCAGCGCCCGCCGCGAGGACATCGCGGCCGCGCTCCGCGACGCGCAGGTGGTGGTGGTCGCGGGCGAGACCGGGTCGGGCAAGACGACCCAGCTGCCCAAGATCGCCCTCGAGCTGGGCCGGGGCGTGCGGGGCCGGATCGGGCACACCCAGCCCCGCCGGATCGCCGCGCGCAGCGTGGCCGAGCGGATCGCGGAGGAGCTGGCGACGCCGCTGGGCGAGGCCGTCGGCTTCACGATGCGCTTCAACGACCAGGTGTCGGACTCGACGCTGGTCAAGCTCATGACCGACGGCGTCCTGCTGGCCGAGATCGGGCGCGACCGGCTGCTGCGCCAGTACGACACGATCATCATCGACGAGGCCCACGAGCGGAGCCTCAACATCGACTTCCTGCTGGGCTACCTCGCGCAGATCCTGCCGCGCCGGCCCGACCTGAAGCTGGTCATCACCTCGGCGACGATCGACGTCGAGCGGGTGGCGGCCCACTTCAGGGGCGCGCCGGTCGTGGAGGTCAGCGGCCGCACCTACCCGGTGGAGGTCCGGTACCGGCCGATCGTCGACCCGGACGACCCGGACGCGGACGAGGACCGCGACCAGGTCACCGCGATCCTGGACGCCGTCGACGAGCTGGTGGCCGAGGGGCCCGGCGACATCCTCGTCTTCCTCGCCGGCGAGCGGGAGATCCGCGACACCCAGGACGCGCTCGCCGACCGCGCGCTGCCGGGCACCGAGATCGTCCCGCTCTACTCGCGCCTGTCGGCCGCCGACCAGCACAAGGTCTTCGCCCCGCACACCGGGCGGCGGATCGTGCTGGCCACGAACGTGGCCGAGACCTCGCTGACCGTGCCGGGGATCCGCTACGTCATCGACCCCGGGACCGCGCGCATCTCCCGGTACAGCCATCGCACCAAGGTGCAGCGGCTGCCGATCGAGCCGGTGAGCCAGGCCTCGGCCCGCCAGCGCTCCGGCCGCTGCGGGCGCCTCGGGCCGGGCATCGCGATCCGGCTCTACACGGAGGCCGACTTCGAGTCCCGCCCCGAGTTCACCGACCCGGAGATCCTGCGCACCAACCTGGCGTCGGTCCTGCTGCAGATGGCGGCGCTCGACCTCGGGGCCGTCGAGGACTTCCCGTTCGTCGACCCGCCGGACCGGCGCGCCGTCGCCGACGGCCTGGCGCTGCTCGAGGAGCTGCACGCCCTCGACGAGCACGGGAAGCTCACCGGCACCGGCCGCTCCCTGGCCGCCCTCCCGCTGGACCCGCGCATGGCCCGCATGGTGGTGGAGGCCGACGAGCGCGGGGTCCTCGACGAGGTGCTGGTGATCGCCGCCGGGTTGACGATCCAGGACCCGCGCGAGCGGCCCACCGAGCACCAGCAGGCCGCCGACGAGCTGCACCGCCGCTTCGCCGACGAGAACTCCGACTTCCTGGCGCTGCTCAACCTCTGGCGCTACCTCGGCGAGCAGCAGGCAGCGCTGAGCGGCAACCAGTTCCGGCGCACGGTGAAGCGGGAGTTCCTGCACTACCTGCGCATCCGCGAGTGGCAGGACCTGCACGGCCAGCTCCGCGGCACCGCCCGGCGCCTGGGCATGACGGTCGGTGAGCCGGCGGCCGAGCCCGACGAGAAGGGCATCCACGCCGCGCTGCTGTCGGGGTTGCTGTCGCAGATCGGCATGCAGGCGGAGCCGGTCAAGCAGCGGGACGGCAAGCCAGGGCGGCCGGGCCGGGAGTACGTGGGCACCCGGAACACCCGCTTCGTCCTCGCCCCGGGTACACCGCTGGCGAAGAAGCCGCCGCGCTGGGTGGTGGCCGCCGAGCTGGTCGAGACCAGCCGGCTGTTCGCCCGCACGGTCGCCCGCATCGACCCCGAGGTGGTCGAGCGGCTGGCCGACCACCTGGTCAAGCGCCAGTACTCCGAACCGCGGTGGGACGCCAAGCGCGGCTCCGTCGTCGCCACCGAGCGGGTCACCCTCTACGGGCTGCCGCTGGTGGTCGGCCGGCGCGTGCAGTACGGCTCCATCGATCCGGTGGTCTCCCGCGAGCTGTTCATCCGGCACGCCCTGGTGCAGGGGGAGTGGACCACCCACCACGGGTTCTGGGCGGAGAACCAGCGCGCCATCGAGCGGGTCGCCGAGCTCGAGGAGCGGGCCCGCCGCCGCGACATCGGCGTCGACGACGAGACGCTGTTCGAGCTGTACGACGGGCGGATCCCCGCCGACGTCGTCTCCACCCGGCACTTCGACCGCTGGTGGAAGCGGGCGCGGCACGAGCAGCCCGACCTGCTGACCTTCACGCCGGAGATGCTCACCAACGCGGCCGCGGCGGCGCAGGTGCGCCCGGAGGACTTCCCCGACGAGGTGCGGCTGGATGCCGGGGCGGGGGGCGGGACGGGCAGCGGCCTGACGCTGCCCCTGTCGTACGCGTTCGCCCCCGGCAGCACCGAGGACGGCGTGACCGTCGACGTGCCCCTGGGCGTGCTCGACTCGGTGGCGCAGCGGACGTCGGGCGAGTCCCTGGCCTTCACCGTCCCCGGGCTGCGCGAGGAGCTGGTGACGGCGCTGCTGCGCACCCTTCCCAAGCAGCTGCGCCGGGCGCTGGTGCCGATCCCCGACCGGGTGCGGGCGGTGCTGCCGGGCATCGACCCGGGCGAGCCGCTGCTGCCGGCGCTCGAGCGCGAGCTGCGCCGGGCCGCGGGCGTGGTCGTCCCGCCGGACGCGTGGCAGCCCGACCAGGTGCCCGACCACCTGCGCGCCACCTTCCGGGTGCTCGACGACCAGCACCGGCCCCTCGCCACGGGCAAGGACCTCGCCGCGCTCAAGGCGCAGGTGGCCCCGCAGGCCCGGGCCAGCCTGGCGCGGGCTGCCTCGGAGCTGGAGCGCACCGGCTGCAGGTCCTGGGAGTTCGGCGAGCTGCCCCGCACGGTGGAGGTGCGCCGCGGCGACCACGTCGTCACCGCCTTCCCGGCGCTGGTCGACGAGGGCGAGACGGTCGGCGTCCGCGTCGTCCCGACCGAGGCCGAGGCGCAGCGGCTGACCTGGCGCGGTGCCCGCCGGCTGCTGGTCCTCGTCGCCGGCTCACCGGTGAAGCAGGTGGTCAAGGGGCTGGGGCCGGCCACCCGGCTGGCTCTGCAGTTCAACCCGGACGGCGAGATCCCCGACCTGGTGGCCGACTGCGTGGACGCCGCCGCCGACGAGCTGATCGCCGCCGTCGGCGGGCCGCCGCGGGACCCGGAGGTCTTCGCCGCGCTGGTGGGGACGGCGAAGCAGCAGCTCCACCCGCTGACCGCCGAGACCGTCCGCCGGGTCGAGGCGGTGCTGACCCGGGCGCGCGAGGTCGCGGGCGCGATCGGCTCCGCGCCCGCCCGGCGGGTGCCCGATGCGGCCGTGGCCGACCTGCGGCGGCAGATGACCGGGCTCCTGCACCGCGGCTTCGTCGCGGCGACGGGGCGACGGCGGCTGCCCGACCTCGTCCGCTACCTCACCGCGATGGCGCACCGGCTGGAGAAGCTGCCGGCCAACGCGGTCCGCGACGAGCTGTGGATGCAGCAGGTGGCGGCGGTGACGGCGGAGTACGACCAGCTGCGGCGGCAGGTGCCCCCGACCGGGGCGCCCGACGACCCGGTCACCCGGGTGCGCTGGATGCTCGAGGAGCTGCGGGTGCAGCTGTTCGCCCAGAAGGTCGGCACGCCCCGCCCGGTGTCCGAGCAGCGCATCTACAAGGCGATCGACGCGATCGGGGTCTAGCTCCCCGTCCCGTCCTCCTTCAGCAGCGCCGAGATGCGCTGCCGGGTGACGCCGAAGAGTGCGGCGATCCGGTTGATGCTCACCTGCTCGCGCTGCAGGGCCGCCGCCTCCTCCCGCCGGAACGCGTGGCCGGCCGTGGCGAGCGAGGCGAGCACCGTCGAGACGCTCTCGACCACGAGCGGGCCGGACTCCTCGGTCACCAGCTCCAGCCACGGCCGGCCGGCCCGGCGCTCGCTCAGCAGCAGGTCGGCCCGGGTGCGGGCGTGCTCCAGTTCGGCGAGGGAGGAGTCGATGCAGGCGATGAGGCGCTCCAGCGCCTCCGCGGCCGGCTCGTCCGGCGTTCCGCGCGGGCTGCTCATCGCTGCTCCTCACGGGGGTGGGGGGACGGGTGACACTGTAGCCCGATGAGTAGTGCACAACCGGCAGGGGGGCAAGGGGGGTTGCGCCCGACCCCCCGACGTGTCATGTTGTGCACAACCAGTCGAGTTCCTGCTCCGGTCCGCCGATGACACCGGTACCGGGCGACCAGGCCGCCTCCCCGCCCGCCGGCAGATCGGAACCGCACCCCGTGTCCACGCTCAGCGCCAGCCTCGACCTCCCCCCGGTCGCCGCCAGCGTCCCGGCGGCCCGCCGGCTGGTGCGCGAGCTGCTGTGGTCCTGGAGCGCCCGCCAGGACCACGAGGACGCCGCCCTGCTGGTGACCGAGCTGGTGGCCAACGTGGTCGACCACGTGGGCGGCAGCGCATGCCTCACGGTGGAGGCGACCCTCTCCGATGACTGGCTCCGCCTGGCCGTCGTCGACTGCTCGCCGGCCCGGCCGGCGGTGCAGCAGCTCTCCGCGGACCGGCCCCGGGGCCGCGGGATGCTCATGATCGAGCTGCTCGCCGACCGGTGGGGGTGCGAGGACCACCGCGACGGAAAGCGGGTGTGGTTCGAGCTTCGTCCACCCGGGCCGTGACCCACCGGCTGGTTTGCCGCGGTGCCCGATCGGGGACCGGCGAGGAGGAAGCCAGCCGAAGGAAGGGACTGCGCGATGAGCGAGCCGAACACCCACGCCGCCGGTGAGGGCGTCTCCGACGAGGAGATGGTCGAGACCGTGGCGGGCCAGACCGACAGCGCGTCGGAGAACGCCGACGTCGCGGGCAAGGACTGGGACGGCGACCCGGGCGCCGCGCCCGCCCCCAGCGACGAGGCCTGACCGCCCCGAGCCCGCGCACCGCCCCCGCCCCGCTCCCGGGTCGGGGGCGGTGCCGTGCCCGGCCCCGCGTTGGCAGACTGCGGTGATGAGCGCCGCAGCGGAGCAGTTGGCCCGGCCCGCCCGCACCGCGGCCCGCTGGGCCGTCCGGCACGCCCTCCCCGCCGTCTACCTGTCCCGCAGCGCCCGCCGTGGTGACGCCGTCGGCCGGCTGATGCGCGATCCGGTCCTCCGCGAGCAGCCCTACGACTTGTACGAGGAGCTGCGCGCCCGCGGGCCGCTCGCGGGCAGCAGCCTGGGGCTGGTCACGACCTCCCACCCGGTCGCCCAGGAGGTGCTGCGCAGCGACCGCTTCGGCGTCGGCTGGGACCGCTCGGCCGCGCCGCGGGTCCTGCGCTGGGCGCTGGAGTTCGGGGACGACCCCTCCGCGGCAGGGGTGGCGGAGCCGCCGTCCATGCTGGTCGTGGACCCGCCCGACCACACCCGCTTCCGCCGGCTGGTCAGCCGCGCCTTCACCCCTCGGGCGACGGCGGCGTTCGAGCCGGCGGTCCGGCGCACCGCCGACCGGCTGCTGGACGACCTCGAGGGCCGCGACGGCGTCGTCGACCTCGTCGAGGCCTACGCCGCGCAGCTGCCCGTGCTCGTCATCGCCGAGCTCCTGGGCGTGCCCGCCGCACGCCGCGACGACTTCCTCCGTTGGGGCGCCGCGGCCGCCGCGACCCTGGACCCGGGCCTTCCGCTGGGCCGCTTCCTGGCCGCGGAGCGGGCGCTGCGCGGGATGCACCGCTTCCTCGGCGAGCACTTCGCCCGGCTGCGCCGGGAGCCCGCCGACGACCTGGTGAGCCGGCTGGTCACGCTGGCGCCCGACGAGGCGTTGAGCGACCGGGAGCTGCACGCCACGGTGCTCCTGCTGCTGGGCGCGGGCTTCGAGACGACGGTCAACCTGCTCGGCAACGCCGTGGTGCTGCTCGACGCGCACCGCGACCAGTGGGACGCCCTCCGCGGCGGGGCGGCGGGGTGGGACGGCGCCGTCGAGGAGGTGCTGCGACTGGACAGCCCCGTCCAGCTGACCGGGCGCAGCGCGCGGGCGGACGTCGAGCTCGCCGGGCGGCGGGTGGCCGCCGGCACCCGGGTGACGCTGCTGCTGGGGGCGGCCAACCGCGACCCCGACGTCTTCCCCGAGCCGGCTCGCTTCGACGTCACCCGCGCCAACGCCCGCGAGCACCTGGCCTTCTCCGGGGGCATCCACTACTGCCTGGGCGCCGGGTTGGCCCGGCTGGAGGGCGTGGTGGGCCTCCAGGCGCTGGGCGAGCGCTTCCCGGGCCTGCGCGTGGCGGGCCGCCCGGTGCGCCGCGACCTGCAGACGCTGCGCGGCTTCGCGACGCTCCCCGTCACGCTCCGCTGACCCCCTCGGGTGAGGCAGGACCCCCATCGGCCACCCTCCAGGGGCCCACGCCGGGCGTGCGAGGCGTCGGGGGCAGGGTGGTCCTCCCTCAGCTGCCGGGGACCAGCATCCCGGCGCCGACGGTCGCGTTGGTCGCCTCGTCGACGAGGATGAAGCGCCCGGTCACCCGGTTGCGGGAGTACTGGTCGACGAACAGCGGCTGCGTGGTCCGCAGCCGCACCCGGCCGATGTCGTTCAGGCCGAGCTCGGTGGCGTCCTGCTCGCGGTGCAGCGTGTTCACGTCCAGCCGGTACTGCAGCTCCTTGACCACCGCCCGCACCGACCGGGTCGTGTGCTTGACGGCCAGCCGCTGCCGGGGGCGCAGCGGCTCGTCGGTCATCCAGCAGACCATCGCGTCCAGGTCCTGCGTCACGTGCGGGGCGTTCGCGGGCCGGCAGATCAGGTCGCCGCGGGAGACGTCGAGGTCGTCGGTGAGCCGGACGGTCACCGACATCGGCGCGAAGGCCTCGTCGACGGGGCCGCGCGGCCCGTCGATGGCGGAGATCGTCGTCGTGAGGCCGCTGGGCAGCACCTGCACCTCGTCGCCGGGCCGCAGCACACCGCTGGCGACCGTCCCGGCGTAGCCGCGGTAGTCGTGGTGCGCGTCGGACTGCGGGCGGATCACGTACTGCACCGGGAACCGGACGTCGACCAGGTTGCGGTCGCTGGCGACGTGGACGTGCTCGAGGTGGTGCAGCAGCGACGAGCCCTGGTACCAGGGCGTGTTCTCCGAACGGCGGACGACGTTGTCGCCGTGCAGCGCCGAGATCGGCACCACGGTCAGGTCGGGGACGTCGAGCTTCGCGGCGAACGAGGTGAACTCGTCGCGGATCGCCTCGTAGACCTCCTCCGACCAGTCGACGAGGTCCATCTTGTTGACGGCGACCACCAGGTGCGGCACGCGCAGCAGCGAGGCGAGGAAGGCGTGCCGCCGGCTCTGCTCCAGCATGCCCTTGCGGGCGTCGACCAGCACGATCGCCAGGTCGGCCGTGGAGGCGCCGGTGACCATGTTCCGCGTGTACTGCACGTGGCCGGGGGTGTCGGCCAGGATGAAGGTGCGCCGGGGGGTCGCGAAGTACCGGTAGGCGACGTCGATGGTGATGCCCTGCTCGCGCTCGGCCCGCAGCCCGTCGGTGAGCAGCGCGAGGTCGACGTAGTCGCCCTTGCTGGCCCGCTCCACCGCCTCGTACTGGTCCTCGAAGACGGCCTTGCTGTCGTACAGCAGGCGGCCGATCAGCGTGCTCTTGCCGTCGTCCACCGAACCGGCCGTGGCGATGCGCAGGATGTCCTTGCGCGCGGTGGCGATCTCCGCGGCCGCCTCCGCGGCGGCCGAGTGCACGTCGATCGGGGCGTCGGGGTGGGCAGCGGTCATCGGGCGGTCTCCTGGCGCAGGGCGGCGGCGTGGCGGACGCTGGTGTGCGTCGACCGGGGAGGCAGCGGGTGTTCGTGTTGCTCGCCGTACCGGGCCTGCTCGTCGTGGTCGCGGGCTACGTCGTCGGCTTCGCCGTGGCGGACTGGGTGTGCGGGCTGCTGGACGCCCGGCCGGGCGGGACGCCGGAGGTGACCGGCTGGGTGACGGGGCTGCTGCTGCTCGCCGTCGTGCTGCGGGTGCTGCTGGCGCTGCGCCGCCGCCGCGCGAGGGAGGGCCATCAGAAGTAGCCCTCCTTCTTGCGGTCCTCCATCGCGGCGTCGCTGACCTTGTCGTCCCCGCGGGTCGCGCCGCGCTCGGTCATGCGGGTCACCGCGATCTCGGCGATGACCTCCTCGACCGTGGTGGCGGTGGAGGGGACGGCGGCGGTCAGGTTGGCGTCACCGACCGTGCGGTAGCGGACGCTCCGGCGCTGCACCTGCTCGCCCTCGCGCGGCCGGATGAACTCGTTGACCGCGTAGAGCATCCCCTGGCGCTCGACGACGTCCCGCTCCTGCGCCAGGTACAGCTCCGGGATGCCGATCTCCTCGCGCAGGATGTACTGCCAGATGTCCAGCTCGGTCCAGTTCGACAGCGGGAACACCCGGATCGACTCACCGAGGTGGATGCGGCCGTTGTAGAGGTCCCAGAGCTCGGGCCGCTGGTTCTTGGGGTCCCACTGGCCGAACTCGTCGCGGAAGGAGAAGACCCGCTCCTTGGCCCGCGCCTTGTCCTCGTCGCGCCGGGCGCCGCCGAACAGCGCGGTGAAACCGTGCTCCTCGACCGCGTCGAGCAGCACCGGCGTCTGGATGCGGTTGCGGGAGCCGTTGGGCTCCTCCTTGACCGTGCCCGCGGCGATGGCGTCGGGCACGGAGGCGACCACGAGCTGCACGTCGAGCTCCGCGACCCGCTTGTCGCGGAAGGCGAGCACCTCGGGGAAGTTCAGCCCGGTGTCCACGTGCATGACGGGGAACGGGATGCGGGCCGGCGCGAACGCCTTGCGGGCCAGCTCCAGCATCACGATGGAGTCCTTGCCGCCGGAGAAGAGCAGCACCGGCCGCTCGAGCTCGGCCACCACCTCACGGATGACGTGGATGGACTCGGCCTCCAGCGTCTCCAGCTGGCTGAGCCGGTAGTCGGGCGTCGTCACGCGTGCATGCTCCACGGGTAGGGATCGGGCCGGCGACCAGCGCAACCCGATCGGTTCGGTGCGGATTCCCCGCCAGTGTCCGCTATCGGGCCGCGGCGACCGCAGCCAGGACCTCGCGGGCCAGCTCCGGCCGGGCCACCACCAGGTCCGGCAGCGCGGGGTCGGCTCCGTTGTAGACCAGCGGCGAGCCGTCCAGCCGGCAGGTGACCAGCCCGGCGGCGCGGGCCACGGCGACCGGCGCCGCGGAGTCCCACTGGTACATGCCGCCGCCGTGGACGTAGGCGTCGACCTCCCCGCGGACGACCGCGAGCGCCTTGTAGCCCGCCGACCCCATCGGCACCAGCTCGCCGCCGAGCGCGTCGGCCACGGCCTGCGCCTCGGCCGGGGGCCGGGTGCGGCTGACGGCGATGCGGACCCGGCCCTCCGGGCGGGACGGCAGCGCGGGAGCCGGGTCGGTTGCGTGCACCTCGCCCAGCGCCGGAAGGGCGACGGCGGCGGCGACGAGCTCGCCCCCGGCCCAGAGCGCGACGTGCACCGCCCAGTCGCTGCGGGCCGGGTCGGAGTACTCGCGGGTGCCGTCGAGCGGGTCGACGATCCAGACGCGATCGGCGGTCAGCCGGACGGCGTCGTCCACCGCCTCCTCGCTGAAGACGGCGTCACCGGGGCGGGCGTCGCTGAGCACCGCGAGGATCGCCCCCTGCGCGGCTGCGTCACCGGCGTCGCCCAGCGCGCGCCCCTCCAGGCCGCCGGTCCGCAGGGGCAGGAGCACGGCGGCGGCGGCCCGTGCGGCGGCGACGGCGACGGCGGCGTCGCCGCCGGGCGTCAGCTCCACTGCACCGAGGTGGCGTCACCGGGCCGGCGGGGCGGCGTGTGCCGGCCCGCGGCGTCGGTGATGGTGCCGAAGTAGGCCTTGGCCTTCTCCGGCCGTGGCATGACGAAGATGCCGCGGGCCTCGACCAGCGGGCGGTCGGGATCGGACGCCAGCGCGATCGTGCCGACGATGACCGACTTGCGCCCCTCGTTGGACTCGACGCGCGCCCGCATCACCAGCGGGGTCTCCAGCGGCAGCGGGCCGCGGTAGTCCAGCTCCAGGTGCGCGGTCATCCCCCAGAGGCCCGCCGCGCCGGCCGCGCTGCCGAGCAGCTGGTCCATGAACAGGGCGCTCATCCCGCCGTGCACGTAGCTGGGCGGGCCCTCGTAGGCGACGCCCAGGGTGACCTCGGCGACCACGCCGCCCTCCTCCCGGCGCACCACCAGCGGCGGCGCCAGGGCGTTGCCGATGCCCACGACCGGGTTGAACACGCGGCGGCCCACCGACGGGTCGTCCAGCGCCGGGAGCTGGGCCGCGGGGCGCCGCGAGGCGCCGATCGCCGCGGTGGCCCGGCGGACCTGCTCGGCGGCCGCGGCCACCTCCGCCGCCGGCGCCGTCGTGACCACCGAGGCCTCGATCAGCTCGCGCAGCGCCGCGCCGAGCTCGGTGGAGGCTGCCATGAGCTCGGCGTCGTAGGGGGCCCCGGACTCCGGGGCGCCGTCGTTCGTCGTCACCGGGGGATGGTCGCAAGCCGGCTCAGGCGGCCGGCGCGCCACCCCCGGGGGGGCCGCTCCGGGGAAGGCGCACGGTGACCGCCAGCCCTCGGCCCGGCGCGGTCTCCAGCGACGCCGACCCGCCGTGGGCGGCGGCCAGGGAGGCGACGATGGACAGCCCGAGACCGGTGCCGCCGGCGGCGCGGGTGCGGGAGGCGTCGGCCCGGTAGAACCGCTCGAACGCGCGCTCGGCGTCGGCCTGCGCCATGCCCGGCCCCTCGTCGGCGACCCGCAGCAGAAGCACGTCCGGGTCGTCGGGGGCCTCGGCCACGGAGACCAGCACCCGGGCGGACGGCGGCGTGTGCGTGAGCGCGTTCGTGACCAGGTTGCCGACCACCTGGCGCAGCCGGCTCTCGTCGCCGAGCACGACGGGCACGTCGGTGAGCGACTCGTCCAGGTGCAGGCTGATCGGCCGGTCGGGCTGGACGGCGCGCGCGTCGTGCACCGCGTCCCCGGCGATCGCGGCGAGGTCGACGGGTGCCACGGAGAGCGGCCGCTGCTGGTCCATGCGGGCGAGCAGGAGCAGGTCCTCGACCAGGAGCCCCATCCGGCCGCCCTCGGCCTCGATCCGCTGCATGAGCCGGGCGACGTCCTCCTCCGACCGGGCGGCGCCCTGCCGGTACAGCTCGGCGAAGCCGCGGATGGAGGTCAGCGGCGTGCGCAGCTCGTGGCTGGCGTCGGCGACGAAGCGGCGCATCCGGTGCTCGGATCCGCGCGCCTGCTCCTCCGACGCCTGCTGGGCGCGGAAGGCGCTCTCGATGCGGGCCAGCATCACGTTGAGCGCGGCGGCCAGCCGGCCGACCTCGGTGCGCTGGTCCCCGGCCGGCACGCGCTGGGAGAGGTCGCCGGCCGCGATGGCCTGCGCCGTCCGCTCGACCTGGGCCAACGGCCGGAGGCTGTTGCTCACCAGCACGTACCCCATGGCCCCGAGGAGCACCAGCAGCGCCAGCCCGACGACCAGTTCGATGCGGACCAGCCGGGCGATGGCCCGCTCGTCCCCCTCGAGGTCGGTGCCCACCACCAGGGTGTAGCCGCCGGGCAGCTGCCCGGTCATCACCCGCCACTTGGTGCCGTCGTCCGCGCGGACCGTCACGGGATGCCGCGACATGTCTCCGCCGGTCACGTCCTCGGCGTCGATCTCCGGGAGGCCGCGCTCCTCGGGCGGCCCCTGGAGATCGACGACCTCGTCCGCCTCGGGGGCCAGGCACCCGAAGTACGCGGCCCGCGGACCGGCCTGGTAATCACCGTCCAGGCACGCCTGGAACACCTTGGGATCGGTCTGGTTGACCGCCGCGCGCAGGGCGTCGTCCTGCTGGTCGACGAGGTAGTCCCGCAGCAGGGAGGTGGTCGCGATGCCGGTGACCAGGAGGGCCACGCTCAGGAGCGCGACGAGGAGCGCGACGAGGGTGACCCGCAGCGGAACCCGAGGGCCGCGGACGGTGGGCGTGGCCGGAGGGGTCACGTGCCGCGCGGCAGCCGGAGGGTGTAGCCCACGCCCCGGATGGTGTGCAGCAGCCGGGGCTCGGTCGTGTCGATCTTGCGGCGCAGGTAGGAGATGTAGGACTCCACGACGTTGGCCTCGCCGTTGAAGTCGTAGTTCCAGACGTGGTCGAGGATCTGCGCCTTGGACAGCACCCGCCCGGCGTTGGCCATCAGGTAGCGCAGCAGCTTGAACTCGGTGGGGGAGAGGCTGATGACCTCGCCGGCCTTGATGACCTCGTGGCTCTCCTCGTCGAGCTCGATGTCGGCGAAGGTCAGCCGCGGCGCCTCGGCCGCCCGCTGCACGCCGGCGGTGCGGCGCAGCACGGCCCGGATGCGGGCGACGACCTCGTCCAGGCTGAACGGCTTGGTCACGTAGTCGTCGCCGCCCAGGGTCAGCCCGGAGACCTTGTCCTCCGCGGCGTCGCGGGCGGTGAGGAACAGCACGGGCGTGTGGCGGCCGGTCTCCCGGAGCCGGCGGACGACGCCGAAGCCGTCCAGCCCCGGCATCATCACGTCGAGGACCAGCAGGTCGGGGCGGAACGAGGCGGCCATGGCCAGGGCCTGCTGGCCGTCCGCGGCGGTGGCCACCTCGAAGCCCGCGTACCGGAGGCTGGCCGACAGCAGCTCGCGGATGTTCGGCTCGTCGTCCACCACCAGCAGGCGGGCCTCCGGAGCGGTGCGCCCGCTGGGCTGGGTGCCGGACATCGATCCTCCGGGGGCGTGCGCCGGTGCGGTTGACATGACCCCAGGCTGGGCGCGGCGGCTGCGGTGGTTCTGGACGCTACCTGTGAACCGGCTGGGAACGGTTCAGCCCGCGGGAGCCATCGCCCGGCCGCGCCGCCAGTAGCCGATGGCGTGGTGCTGCGCCCGCCCCAGCCCCCACCGCCCGCGCAGGTCGGCCCGGATGGCGCGCACGGCGGCCGACTCGGCGCCCACCCAGGCGAAGACGTCGTCGTCCGCCGGGCGTTCCAGGGCGGCCACGGCGTCGACCAGCAGGGAGCTCTCCCCGGGAGGCGTCGGCCCCCGGTGCAGCCAGCGCACCTCCACACCAGGCGGGGTGGGCAGCACCTGCTCCTCCTCGGGCCCGGCCACCTCCAGGTAGGCGATGCCCTCGGTACCCGGCGGCGCGGCGGCGAGGATGCGGCTGACGGCCGGGACCGCGGTCTCGTCCGCGACCAGCAGCAGCCACCGGGCCGGGCGCTCGGCGAGCGAGGCGGCGCCGGCGACGCCGAGCAGGGCGCCGGGGCGCGCCGCGGCCGCCCACGAGGCCGCCGGCCCGTCGCCGTGCAGCACGAAGTCGATGTCCACCTCGCCCGCGGCCGGATCCTGCCGCCGGGCCGTGTAGCTCCGCAGCGCCACCCCGTGGCTCCCCTGCGGCCACACGATCCGGCCGTCGCGCTGGATGCCCGGCCACCGGGGGGCGGGGTCGTCCACCCGGGGCACCAGCAGGTTCACCGTCGGCCCGGCGGCTGCCACGGCGTCCGGCGTCCCCGAGAGGGTCACGCGGCGGACGGAGGGGGTCACGTCCGTGACCGCGACGACGGTGAGGACGTCGACCGGGCGCAGGCCGTCCACGAAGGCGGCGTCGTCAGCGGTGGTCACGCCGTCCGAGCCTAGGTGGACAGCCGGTCCGGTCCCGATGTGTGTCCGCGCGGTGCTGCGGGCACCGGCAGGGGCAGCACCGTCCGACGAACGGAGAAGCGATGGCCGACGAGTTCCAGAAGGGCGACCACGTCGCCTGGAAGAGCCACGGGTCGACGACCGAGGGCACCGTCGAGAAGAAGATCACCTCGGACACCGAGGCCTCCGGCCGCACCGTGCGCGCCAGCGAGGACGACCCGCAGTACGAGGTCCGCAGCGACAAGAGCGGGCGCACCGCGGTGCACAAGCCCGGCGCCCTCGACGAGGCCTGAGTCCCTCGCGGACGGACCCACGGCCCGGCGCTGCCGGGCCCGATCAACAGGAGGCACACGTGACCGAGTCCGCAGGCGAGTTCTCCGGCTCTCGCAGCACCAAGCACAACCCGCGGCTCGACGAGGAGCTCGAGCACGAGGTCCAGGGCATGCTCAAGGCCGAGCGGGCCACCCGGGCGCACGAGTGGCGCGAGGTCGAGCCGGTGGCCGAGGGTGATCCCGACATCGACTCCGACCCGGCCGGCACCCTGACCGGCGGCGTCCCCGTGGGGATGACCGAGGACGCCGTCGTCGCCCGCGCCGAACTGGCGCGCTGGCTGGACCGTGCGGACTTCCCGAGCACCGGCCCCGACCTCGTCGAGGCCGCCCGGGACCACCGGGCCCCCGATGCAGTCGTCGCCGAGCTCGAGCGGCTGCCGGAGGGGGAGACCTACGAGCGCATCGGCGACGTGGTCCGCGCTCTCGGCTACCCGACCGAGACCGGCCCGGGGCCTGGTGCCTCGGAGAGCGCGCAGGACTCCTGACCTCCCGGCGGGGAGGGCGCCGGCTCAGGCGTCGGCGCTCTCCCTGGCCTCGTCGTCGGCGATCTCCTCGGCGCCCCGACGGCGGAACAGCTTGGAACCGGGGAAGCCCTTCACGATCTGACGCATGTCCTGGACGGTGTCCACGAGGTCGTGGACGTCGGTCCCCACGTTCTCCAGACCCTCGAGCGCCGGGAGCACCTGTTCGTCGAGGTGGCCGAGCACCTGCGGCAGCCGGTCGATCAGCGTGATGAGCGCGTCGACCTCCGTCGTGTCGAACTCGGCCGCGAACCGGCGGATCGCCGGGGCGAGGGCGGTGAGCGCCGGCTCGTAGTCGGCTAGTAGCGGCTCCACCCGGCCGACCATGCCCTCTCCGCGGCCGACGATGCCGTCGGCCCGCTCGGTCGTCCCGCGCACCCGGTCGATGGCGTCGTCGGCCTTGGTCCGGGTGTGGTTCATGGCGTCGATGGCGTCGTCGGCCTTGCCGCGGGTCTGGCCCATGGCGTCGACGGCGTCGTCGGCCCTGCCGCGGGTCTCGCCCATGGCCTCGATCGCGGCGTCGGCCCTGCCGCGGGTCTGGCCCATGGCGTCGATCGCGGCGTCCGCCTTCGCGCGGGTCTCGCCCATGGCGTCGATCGCGGCGTCGGCCCTGCCGCGGGTCTCGCCCATGGCGTCGACGGCGTCGTCGGCCCTGCCGCGGGTGTGGTTCATGGCGTCGATCGCGGCGTCCGCCTTCGCGCGGGTCTCGCCGATGCCCGCGATGGCCTCGTCGGCCTTCGCGCGGGTCTCGCCGATGCCCGCGATGGCCTCGTCGGCCTTCGCCCGGGTCTCGCCGATACCGGCGATCGCCTCGTCGGCGACGGCGCGCGTGGTGTCCAGCCGGGTGATCGCGCCTTCCGCGCGGTCCAGCAGAATCTCGGCCCGGTCGACGGCGCCGGACACACGAGCGAGCAGCTCCTCCAGCTGACCGAGGGCTGCCGCGGCGCGGGGCACGAGCGCGAGGGCGTCACCGACGCCGTCCCGCATGCCTCCTACCAGGGCGACGACGTCGGAGGGGCCGGGCACGGAGGGCAGACGCACCGTGGGGACGCTACGCACCACGCCGCTTGCCCACCATTCGGTCGGGCGCAGTCCTCCGATCGGGGGGCGCCGCCGGTCCCGGGAGTGCCCGCGCGTCGGCGTGGCGAACGCCCGGACGCCCGTATCGTGGGACGACGGGCACGGACATGCGGACGACGAGAAGGTGTCGACACCTGTGGGGGATCAGCCGACGAGGGGCGACGTGGGCGACCGCGACGTCCCCGGTCGCAACCGCCGCGGACGAACCTCGGGAGGCGGCGCCGCGGAGCCGGTGACCGTGGAGCAGCTGCTCGCCCGGCAGGGGAACGACGTCGGCGGCCGGCGGGCGGCCCGCCGGGGCGCCACGTCTGCCTCTCGCCGCGGCGCCGCGGCCGAGCCCCGGAAGGGTGGTGCCCCGGGTCCGGCCGAGCGTGATCCTGACGCCCCCGCCGTCCGGTCCGGGCTCCCGCCGGTGCCCGGCGGCGCGCGCCCCGGTCCCGTGCCCGGTGCCCAGCCGGGGCTGCCGCCCGTGCCCGGTGCCCAGTCCGGGCTGCCGCCGGTCCCCGGGGCGCATCCACCGCCCGCCCGCTCCGGTCCGGTCGGGGCCCCGGTGGCGTGGGCGCCGGACGAGCGGCCCTCTCGGCGCAGCGGCCCGATCCCCCCGCTACCGGGACTGGCCGCGCCACCACCCCCGGCGAGCGCCACACGGCGCCGGCCCGCCGCCGGCCGCTCGCCGCGCAGCCCGGGCCGCCGCCGGCTGGGGCGGGCGGCGACGGCGCTCGCCGCGATCGTCGGCATCGTCGTGCTCTACCACCTGGCGCTGTACTTCTACGTCGACCAGCGCATCGACCGCGTCGACGCGCTGGCCCTCGACGGCCCGGAGGTCCTCGCCCCCGAGCTGCAGGAGGCCGCCGAGACCTACCTGGTCGTCGGCACGGGCGTCCCGGGGCAGACCGGCGCGGCCTCGGTCGCGACGCTCGTCGTCTCGGTCTCCGCCGACGGCGAGCGGGCGGCGCTGGTCAGCGTGCCCCCGACGGCGCTCGTGGACACGCCGATGTGCCGCACGCCCGACGGCACCCTGCGCACGCCGGTCACCGAGGCGTTCGCGAGCTCGCTGCTCGACGGCGGGCCCGCCTGCATGGTGCGGGTGATCCAGCAGCTGTCCGGGCTCCGGGTCGACCACTACCTGGGGGTGGACCTCACCCGGCTCCCCGGGATGGTCGACGCCCTGGGCGGGGTCCCCGTCTGCGTGGTCCCCTCCACGGCCACCGCCGCCGCGGCCACCCCGCCCCCGGCCGGGCTCTCGGAGCTCTCCGGCGCCGCGGCATCCGGCTTTCTGCAGCCGGGGGACAGCGGCGCCGACGTCACCGGGGCGGCGGTCGCCGAGCGGGCGCAGCGCCTGCTCACCTCCACGCTCCGGGCGGCGATGTCGGCCGACACGATGCTGGACCCGGTCGCGTCGACGCGCTTCCTGTCCCGCGCCTCCGACGCGCTGACCGTGGACGAGCAGACGACGCTGGGCGATCTGCGCGTCCTCGCCGGCACGCTCGGCGACCTCTCCGGTGACGCCGTCCAGCGCGCCGAGCTGCCGGTCGCCCAGGTGGGCTACGTGCCGGCGGGCACCGAGCAGGCGTACGTCGTCCTGGATGCGCCGGCCACCCGGACGCTCTTCGACGAGGTCATCGACGGCGCGCGCCTGCCGGCGGAGCTGCTCGCCGCCCCGGAGGCGCTGCCGGAGGCCGCCGCGCCCCAGTCCCTCGAGCAGGAGGCCCCGGCCGGGCCGGAGCCGCTCACCGCGGCCCCCGGCGAGATCACCGTCGACGTGCTGAACGGCACCGCGACCACCGGGCTGGCCGCCACGGTCGCCGACGCCCTCCGCGGTCAGGGCTTCGACGTCGGCACGGTGGGCAACGAGCCGGGCACCGTGAACGAGAGCGTCGTCCGGTACGGGGCGGCCGCGCTGGAGCGGGCGCGCACCGTGGCCGCCGCCGTCCCCGGCGCCGTGCTGCAGCCCAGTGACGCCCTCGGCGACGCGGTGCAGCTGGTCGTCGGCCCGGGGTACTCCACCGTCGTCCCCGTGCAGATGGGCGCGCCCGAGCCCGTCCAGGAGGCCACGCCGGACACGGCGACGGCCGCCCCCGTACCGGAGGCGGCCGCAGTCCGCTGCTAGGAGGACCCGGGTGCCCCCCATCGCTCGCAGGCTCGCGGGGGGCCTTGCACCAGGGCCGGTCCGAGCGGAGCCAGGTGGGAGGACGGGGTCCTTGTTCAGCCGAAGCGGCCGGAGATGTAGTCCTCGGTCGCCTTCTGGTCGGGGTTGCTGAAGATCTTCTCGGTGGGGTTGAACTCGATCAGCCGGCCGGGCTGCCCCACGCCGTTGAGGTTGAAGAAGCCGGTCTGCTCGCTGACGCGGGCCGCCTGCTGCATGTTGTGCGTGACGATGACGATGGTGAAGCGCTCCTTGAGCTGCTCCATCAGGTCCTCGATCGCGAGCGTGGAGATCGGGTCCAGGGCCGAGCAGGGCTCGTCCATCAGCAGCACGTCGGGCTCGACGGCGATGGCGCGGGCGATGCAGAGCCGCTGCTGCTGACCGCCGGAGAGGCCCGACCCGGGGCGGTCGAGGCGGTCCTTGACCTCGTTCCAGAGGTTCGCCCCCTTGAGGGAGCGCTCCACCAGGTCGTCGAGCTCGGCCTTCTTCATCTTCGTGCTGTTCAGGCGCAGCCCGGCCGCGACGTTCTCGTAGATCGACATCGTCGGGAACGGGTTCGGCCGCTGGAAGACCATGCCGACCTGCCGGCGCACCGACACCGGGTCGGTGTCGGCGCCGTACAGGTCCTGGCCGTCCATGACGACCTTGCCCTCGACGCGCGCGCCGGGAATCACCTCGTGCATGCGGTTCAGCGTCCGCAGGAACGTGGACTTGCCGCAGCCCGACGGGCCGATCAGCGCGGTGACGCTGCGGGGTTCGATGGAGACGTTGACCCCTTCGACCGCCAGGAAGCTGCCGTAGTAGATGTTGAGGTCGGAGACGTCGATGCGCTTGGCCACGGGGGTTTCCTCCGGGTCGGTCCGGTCAGCGACCGGTCTTGGGGGCGAAGAAGCGGCTGATCAGGCGGGCGACGACGTTCAGCCCCATCACCAGCATGATGAGCAGGAGCGCTGCCGTCCAGGCCCGGTCGATGGCGAACTCCGGCGGCACCCCGGGCTGGGTGAGCTGGTAGTAGGCGTAGACGGGCAGGGTCGCCATGCGCCCGTCGAACGGGTCGAAGTTGGTGGCGTTGGTGATGCCGACGGTGATCAGCAGCGGGGCGGTCTCACCGATGACGCGGGCGATGGCCAGCGTGACGCCGGTGCCGATGCCGGCGATCGCCGTCGGGATGACCACCTTGGTGATGGTCCGCCACTTGGGGACGCCGAGGGCGTAGGAGGCCTCGCGCAGCTCGTTCGGGACCAGCTTGAGCACCTCCTCGGCCGAGCGGACGACCACCGGGATCATCAGCACCGACAGCGCGATCGCGCCCATGATGCCCAGCCGGATGCCGGGGCCGAAGATGAGCACGAAGAGCGCATAGGCGAACAGGCCGGCGACGATCGACGGGATGCCGGTCATGACGTCGACGAAGAAGGTGATGGCGCGCTTCAGGCGCCCCCGCGCGTACTCGGTGAGGTAGATCGCCGTCATCAGGCCGATGGGCACCGAGAGCAGCGTGGTGAGCAGCGTGATGATGAGCGTGCCCATCAGCGCGTGGTAGGCGCCACCGCCCTCACCGATGATGCCCTGCAGCGACGCTCCGAAGAACTCGCCGTCGAGGCGCTCGATGCCCCGGCTGACGACCTCCCAGATCAGGGCGACGAGCGGCACCATCGCGATGCCGAACGCGGCGGTCACCAGCGAGGTGACCAGCCGGTCGGTGGCGGTCCGCCGGCCCTCGGTCACCCGGGAGACGACGTAGACCGCGACCGTCCCCAGCACCACCGCGTAGATCACGAACAGCACGATGGTGAAGCCCGTCAGGGCGCTCAGCACGGCGGCGACCGCCACCCCGGCGGCGAAGACGGCCAGCGGGACCCAGCGCGGCAGCGAGCCGTCCTGCCGCTGCTGCGGCCGGGTGGGCGCGGAGGACCCGGTCGTGGGGGTGGGCGTCTGGACGCTCATCAGTTGGCTCCGGAGAAGTCGGCGCGGCGGTTGACGATCCAGCGCGCCAGCATGTTCACCGCGAGCGTGATGACGAAGAGCGCGAGGCCGCTGGCGATCAGCGTGTTGACGTCGATACCGGTGGACTCGGGGAAGTCGAGGGCGATGTTGGCCGCGATGGTGGCCGGGTTCGCGCTGCTGATCAGGTTGAAGGTGATGCCGCCGGAGACCGACAGGATGATCGCGACGGCCATCGTCTCGCCGAGCGCGCGCCCCAGGCCGAGCATGGCGCCACCGATGATGCCGCTCTTGCCGTAGGGGATCACCGCCATCTTGATCATCTCCCAGCGGGTGGCGCCCAGGGCCAGCGCGGCCTCCTTGTGCAGCGTCGGCACCTGGCGGAAGACCTCGCGGGAGATGGCGCTGATGATCGGCAGGATCATGATCGCGAGCACGAGCCCGACGGTGAGCATCGTCCGGCCGGTGGAGGACGTCGGCCCGGCGAACAGCGGGATGAACCCGAGATTCTCCTCGAGCCAGCGGTAGAACGGGACGAGCTTGGGGGCCAGCCAGAAGATGCCCCAGAAGCCGTAGACGATGCTGGGGATGGCGGCGAGCAGGTCGACGACGTAGCCCAGCCCCTGGGCCATCCGGCGCGGTGCGTAGTGCGTGATGAACAGGGCGATCGCCACGGCCAGGGGCGTGGCGACCACCAGCGCGATGATCGCCGAGAGCAGGGTGCCGAAGAGCAGCGGGGCGATGTAGCCGAGCAGCCCCTCGTCGCCGGGGATCTCCTCGGCCGGAGCGGTGAACGCCGGCAGCGCCTCGGCCATCAGGAAGGCCGCGACGCCGGCCAGGATGACGAGGATGAGGATGCCCGCGCCCTTGGCGGTGCCCGCGAAGATGCGGTCGCCGGGCCTGCTCGGCGGCTTGGTCGTGCTCTGGTCGGACGGCGTCCGGGTGGCTGTCACCGCTGCTCCGTGGGGTGTGGGCGATCTGGTGCTGGGGACTTCCTACCCGTCGCCGGGCGGCGCAACGGCCCGGGGCGTCGGACGACGCCCCGGGCCGGTGCCAGGTGGTGCGGGATCACCAGGGCTCAGGTCACCCGGCGACCGTGATGGCCTGGATCGCCGACTCCGCCTGCTCGCGCAGCCCGTCGGAGATCGGGGCGGACCCGGCGGCCTCGGCCGCGGCCTGCTGGCCCTCCTCGCTCACGACGTAGGTCATGAAGTCCTTGACCAGGTCGGCGGTCTCCTGGTCCTCGTACTCGATGCAGCCCACGTGGTAGCTGATCAGCACGATCGGGTAGTTGCCCGACTCGGCCGTGTCGCGGGCCAGCTCGATCGCGAAGCTGTACTCCGGCCGGTTGGCGTCGTCGGCCTGCTCGGAGTTCTCCACGACCGCGGCCGCGGCCTCGGCGGTGGGGGCGACGAAGTCCTCGCCCACGCCGACGTTGGCCACACCGAGGTCGCCGGCCTGGCTCAGGTCGGCGTAGCCGATCGCCCCGTTGCCGGCCCCGACGGCACTGACCACGCCCGAGGTGCCCTGCGCGGCCTCGCCACCGGCGACCGGCCAGTCACCGCTGGGCTCGTGCGGCCAGGCGTCGCCGGCCGCGGCGGCCAGGTACTCGGTGAAGTTCTCCGTGGTGCCCGACTCGTCGGACCGGTTGACCGGCGTGATCGGCAGGTCCGGCAGCGTGGCGTCGGGGTTGGCCTCGGCGATCGCCGGGTCGTTCCAGTTGGTGATCTGCTGGTTGAAGATGCCCGCGATCACGGCCGGGGGCAGGTTGAGCTCGTCGACGCCCTCGAGGTTGTAGACGACGGCGATCGGCGCGATGTAGTTCGCGAGCTCGAAGATGCCGGAGGGGCCGCAGCGCTCCTCGGCCTGGGCGAGCTCCTCGTCGTCGAGGGCGGCGTCGGAGCCGGCGAAGTCGGTGCCGCCGGCGAGGAACTGCTCGCGGCCACCGCCGGAGCCGACCGGGTCGTAGTTGACGGTGACGTCGGGCTGGACGCTGGAGTAGCCGGCGGTCCACCCCTGCATCGCGGCCTGCTGGCTGCTGGCGCCCGCGCCGACCAGCGTGCCGCTCAGTTCGGAGCTGGAACCGGAGCCGGTGCCGGTGTCGCTGCTGCTGCTCGCCGTCTCGTTGGAGGCGCCGCAGGCGGCGAGCGCGAGGGTGCTGGCGAGCGCAACGGAGAGCGTGGTGGCGCGCGTCTTGGTGCTGAGCTTCAACTCAGGGCCTCTCAGGTTCGCCCGGACCGATTCCGAGCAGCGTGGGACCGACGAGAGGGACGGTAGGGAGCCCAGGTGGCGGCATGGCCCAGGTGAGGTGAACGCACGGTGAACGACCGCCGAGGACTCAGATGATCATGCGTGGTGCGCGTCACGCCGGGTGACGATGCGGAGTTGCGACCTCGCCGGGACGGGGCTGGCGGACCCAGGCCACGTCCACGGAGTACCGGGAGAAGCCCCGGCCCTCGTACAGCCGCACCGCCGTCGTGTTGTCCTCCTCCACGTAGAGCAGCACCTCGCCCAGGCCCTGCCCGCGCAGGTGCGCGAGCCCCAGGTCGGTGAGCGCGCGCCCCAGCCGCAGACCCTGGGCGGCGGGGTCGACGCCCAGCACGTAGACCTCCCCGACCGGGGCGGGTCCGGCGGCACCGGCCGGGTGGACCTTGGTCCAGTGGAAGCCGAGCAGCTCACCCCCGCGCCCCGGCTCGCCGCGCCAGGCCAGCAGGAACCCGGCCGGGTCGAACCACGGCTCGGCCTCGCGGCGCTCGAGGTCGGCGCGGGTCATCCGCCCCTGTTCCGGGTGCCAGTCGAAGGCGCGCGCGTTGACCCGCAGCCACGCCTCCTCGTCCCGCCCGGGCACGAACGGCACCACGCGGACGTCGCCGGGCAGCTCGGGACGCGGGTCGGGGTCGACGCCGGCCAGGTCGCGCCGCAGCTGCAGCAGGACGCGCGCCCGTCGGAACCCGTGGGGGGTCAGCAGCTCGGCCGACCCGGGCAGGTCCCCGTGCGCCCAGATGCTCAGCGGCCGGTCGCCGGCGGCGTGGAGGAGGCGCCGCAGCAGCGCGGTGCCGTGGCCGCGGCGGCGCAGCGCCGGGTGCACCACCAGCTCGGCGGTGCCGTCGTCGAGCCGGGCGTAGCCGGCGAGCGCGCCGTCCGCGTCGCGGACGGTGAGGTCCTGACCGCCGGGGGAGCCGTGCCGGAGGCGCAGCTCGGCCTCCTCGGACACCGGGCGCACCCCGTCGGCGGCGCCGGCGGCGCGGAGCAGGTCCAGGACGCCGGCGACGTCGGGTTCGTGCATCACCCGGCCATCAGACCAGTTCGGCGCCCGCCTGGTGGTCGGCGGTGGCCGCGCGGTCCTCGGCGGCCGCGCGGGCGGTCGCGTCCGCCACCTGCTGGTCGAGCTTGTAGCCGACGTTGCGCACGGTGCCGATCAGCGCCTCGTGCTCGGTGCCGAGCTTGGCCCGCAGCCGGCGCACGTGGACGTCGACGGTGCGGGTGCCGCCGAAGTAGTCGTAGCCCCAGATCTCCTGCAGGAGCTGCGCGCGGGAGAAGACCCGGCCCGGGTGCTGGGCCAGGTACTTCAGCAGCTCGAACTCCTTGTAGGTGAGGTCGAGCGGGCGGCCGCGCAGCTTGGCGGAGTAGCTGTGCTCGTCGATCACCAGCTCGCCGGCCTGGGTGAGCCCGCCGTCGCCGCCGTCGGCGGGGGTCGCGGCGGCCAGGCGCCGGGCGGTGGCCCACTTCAGCCGGGCGTCGACCTCGGCGGGGCCGGCGGTGTCCAGCAGCACGTCGTCGACGCCCCAGTCCGCCGACAGCGCGACCAGGCCACCCTCGGAGAGGACGGCGACCAGGGCCGCCGCCACGCCGGTCGAGGAGAGCAGCCCGCAGAGGGTGCGCGCCTGGATGAGGTCGTACCGGGCGTCGACGAGGACGACGTCGCCGGAGTCACCGTCCAGCAGGCTGGAGAGCTCGGGGGCCACGACGCGGACCTGGTGGCCGAGCAGGCCCAGGGCGGGCAGGACCTCGGTGGTCGCTTGGCGGGCGGCGGTCATGAGCACGAGTCGCATGGCGTCTCCTCAGGGGTCCGGGGCCGACGGGTGCCGACCGGACCTGCGACAACGCTGTCGAGGTGAGAGGGCAGGATAGCGGACCTGCGGGCCCGACCGTCGTTCCCACCGGGACACGGCCGGTCGAGGTGCGCCCCCGCGACGCGCGCGGCTGCCCCGGGGGTGGTCGTCCGGGCCGCTGCTCCCGGGTCCCGGCTCGTCGAGCGGATCGGACGCCGGGCTTCTGAGACGATCGGTCGGTGAGCTCCACCGCCGTCCCGTCGACGACGCCGGCCCGCCCGCACCACGTGCCGGCCGCGGGCCTCGCCGTCGTGGCGGCGGGGCTGCTCGCCGGGCTCCCCGTGGTGCTCGGCGACGTCGGGACGCTGGCCGCCGTCCTCGTGCTCCAGCTGGCGCTGGTCCTCTCCTGGGTGCTCGCCACCGGGATGCAGGGCTTCGGGGCGTCGCTGGCCGTCGGCACCGCCGCCGCCGTGGCCGCGGACCTCGCGCTGGTGCTGCCCGAGGACCCGGTGCCCGGCGGCCTGCTGGCCGTGCTCGGCGTCGGCTTCCTCGCCGCCGTGCTGCAGCAGATGGTGCGCACCCCGCGGGACGCCCTGGTCGACTCGCTGGCGGGCTCCGCCGTCCTGCTGACCGCCGTCGGCGCGCTGGCCGCTCTGCTCCTGCTGGGCCGGGCCGACGACGGCGGCCTGGCCACCGCCGCGCTGGTCGCCGGGGTCGCGCTGGTCGTCGGCCACCTCGTCGACCAGGTGCTGCCGCGGCCCCAGCTCGCCCCCGGCGTCCCCCGCGGGCTGCTCGGCGTCGTGCTCGCCGTCCTGGCGGGCGCGGCGACGGCGTGGGCTCTCCGCGACCTGGCCGGGCTGGGCGCGCTGCGTGCCCCGGCGGTCGGTGCCGTCGTCGCCGGGGTGGTGGCCCTGGTGGCGGTGGCCGGGAGCTACCTCGCCGTCGAGACGACGAGCGAGGGGGAGGCCGAGGCGTTGTCGCCGTGGGCGCCCACCGTGGTGCAGGTCGTGCTGCCCTTCGCCGCCTGCGCGCCGGTGGCCCTCGCGCTCCTCACCGTCCTGTGAAGGTGCTCGCCGTCCTGCTCGTGCTGGTGGTCGCCGCGGGGATCGTCCTCGACCGCGTCGCCGAGAACATCGCCGAGGGCCAGGTGGCCGACGAGCTGGCGAGCCAGGGGGCGCTGGCCGGCGCGCCTGAGGTGGAGGTCGGCGGCTTCCCCTTCCTCACCCAGGCCGTCGGCGGGCGCTACGAGGAGATCCGCATCTCGCTGACCGCCGACGTGCTGGGGCAGCCCGAGGGGACCCGCGCCGATGTCACCCTCCGCGGGGTGCACGTGGCCCTCTCCGCGCTGCGGGCGGGCACCGTGGAGGAGGTGCCGGTCGAGCGCATCGAGGGCACCGCGACGCTCTCCTACGCACTCCTGGCCCGCGAGCTCGGCGGCGACACCGTCCTCGAGCGGGAGGGGGACGGGCTGCGGATCACCCGCACGGTGGAGGCGCTGGGCCGCAGCGTGCCGCTCACCGCCGCCGGCACCGTCTCGCTCGACGGGGACGAGCTCGTGATCGACGTGGACCGGGCGTCCGGGGTCGGCGTCGACCTGCCCGGCGTCCTCGTGGACCGGGCCACCGACCTGCTCGACCTGCGCTACCCGGTCGAGCTCCCCTACGGGCTGCGGCTCACGGACGTGACCCCGCGGGAGGGCGGCGTCGCGGTGCGCGCGGTCGCCGAGGACGCGGTCATCGGCCCGGAATAGCGCTGCGGCCGGGCCGGGTTGTGCCCTCCGGGACCCGAGGAGGACGTGTGGAGACGGCAGCGGTGCTCGACCGGCTGGGTGTGCGCCCGGCCGAGGCGGATCTGACCGTCGTCCAGTTCTCCACCGCCTTCTGCGGGCCGTGCCGCGCCACCCGTGCCCGGCTGGCGCGGCTGGCCGCGCTCCGGCCCGGGCTGGCCACCGTCCACGTCGACGCGGAGAGCCACCTGGACGCCGTCAGGGAGCTGGGGGTCCGGCGGACGCCGACGCTCTTCTACCTGGACCGGGACGGGCGGCTGCTCGGCCGCCGCAGCGGTGCGCCGCCGCCGGAGGAGCTCCTCGCCCTGGTGGAGGCGCACGTGGGTGGGCCGACGGGCCGGTCGTCGTGATCGGCTACCCTCGCGCCGTGGGCATCCTGCTGACCTCGCGCCGCACAGTCGACCTGTGCCGCGTCGGCAGCTGCCTGTGTCCCGCCCTCTGAGGGCGGCACTGCGCCGTCCAGACGCGCCCTCCGCGCCGTCGGGATGCCCCCTCTCCCGCTGATTCAGCGCTGCGAGCGATCCGCGTCGTCCCGCACCACCCGACCGACCGACCGCACACACCGATCATCCGGAGGACCACCACCATGAGCCGCAACGACGTGCTCGTCACCGTCGACTGGGTCCAGGAGCACCTGGGCGAGCCCGGCCTCGTCCTCGTCGAGGTCGACGAGGACACCACCGCCTACGACGGCGGCCACATCGAGGGCGCCGTCAAGCTGGACTGGAAGAAGGACCTCCAGGACCCGCTGCGCCGCGACTACCTCGACAAGGGCGCCTTCGAGGAGCTGCTGTCCAGCCGCGGCATCGCCAACGAGGACACGGTCGTCCTCTACGGCGGCAACAACAACTGGTTCGCCGCCTACGCCTACTGGTACTTCAAGATCTACGGCCACTCCGACGTCAAGCTGATGGACGGCGGCCGCAAGAAGTGGGAGCTGGACGGTCGCCCGCTCTCCAAGGACGCCGTGCAGCGCCCGGAGACGCAGTACAAGGCGTCCGAGCCGGACCTGTCGATCCGCGCGTTCCGCGACGAGGTCGTGGCGTCCATCGGTTCGAAGAACATCGTCGACGTGCGCTCGCCCGACGAGTTCTCCGGCAAGATCCTCGCCCCCGCCCACCTGCCGCAGGAGCAGTCGCAGCGGGCGGGCCACGTGCCCACGGCGATCAACATCCCCTGGAGCAAGGCGGCCAACGAGGACGGCACCTTCAAGTCCGACGAGGAGCTCGCCAAGCTCTACGCCGAGCAGGGCTACGACGAGAGCAAGCCGACCATCGCCTACTGCCGCATCGGCGAGCGCTCGAGCCACACCTGGTTCGTGCTGCGCGAGCTGCTCGGCAAGACCGACGTCAAGAACTACGACGGCAGCTGGGTGGAGTACGGCTCGCTCGTCGGCGTCCCGATCGAGAAGTGAGCTGACATGTGCGGAGCGCCGAAGCAGGGCGGCACCCTGGACGGGATCGACCTGAGCACCCAGACGGTCATCCAGGGCTCGGTGTGGCACGACGGTGCGCCGGTGGCCGGGGCCTACGTCCGGCTGCTGGACGCCACCGACGAGTTCACCGCCGAGGTGGTCACCAGCCCGGAGGGTGAGTTCCGGTTCTTCGCCGCGCCGGGGCCGTGGAAGCTGCGTGCCCTGGCCGCGGTCGGCAAGGGGGAGCGCGTGCTCTCCGCCGACGTCGGGCTGAACGAGACCACGGTCGCCCTCGGTTGAGGACCCCGTCCCCCTGAGCGCTCGCGAGCTCGCGGCGAGCCTCTGAACGGGGCCGGAAGAACATCGCAGCGCCCGTCCCGGTACGCCGGGGCGGGCGCTGCGGCGTCTCAGGAGACGCCCGGGGGCAGCCGGCGAGGACCGGCCTCGGCCGGCCGCGGCCGGTCCTCGGGGAAGGCGCGCACCGCCACGATGGCGACGTCGTCGGCGCCTGCGTCGGGCACCAGCCGGCCGAGGACGACGTCCAGCAGCTCCTCCAGCGGCATGCCGCCCAGGTCCCGCAGCGCCTCCCGCAGCCGCTCCAGGCCCTCGTCGAGGTCGATGTCGCGCCGTTCCACCAGCCCGTCGGTGACCAGCAAGAGGGTGTGCCCGTCGGGCAGTTCGGCGGTCTGGTCGCTGCGCGGCGCGTCGGGGTCGATCCCGAGCATCAGCTCGGGGCGGCTGGTGAGCAGCGCGCTCGTGCCGTCGGGCGCCACCAGCACCGGGGGCAGGTGCCCGGCGTTGCTCCACCGCAGCAGCCGCCGTCCGGCGACGGGGTCCCCGGGGTGCCGCTCGATGCGCGCCAGGACCGCCGTGGCCAGGGTGGAGACCGCCAGCCCGCGGGCGGCGTGCTCCACCCGGGTGAGGGTCGTCGCCGGGCCGCCCTCGGCGGCGTACGCCAGGGCCCGCAGCAACCCGCGGAGCTGTCCCATGGCCGCGGCCGCGCTGCTGTCGTGGCCGACGACGTCGCCGATGACCAGCATCGTGGCCCCGTCCGGCTGCAGGAAGGCGTCGTACCAGTCGCCCCCCACCTGCGCCTCGTGCGCCGCGGGCCGGTAGCGGACGGCGATCTGCAGGTGGTCGGGCTCGGGTGGCGGCGTGAGCAGGGACTGCTGCAACCGGTCGGAGAGCGCGCGGTCGGCCGCGGCCCGGGCGGCCAGCGCCTCGAGCTCCGCGGCCTGCCGCTGGGCGGCCAGCCGGTCGGTGAGGTCGCGGAAGGAGACCACCACGCCGGTGAGCTCCCCGCCCTCCACGGTGGGCACGACCACCATCTCGACCGGGATCGGCGTGCCGTCGCTGCGCCACAGCGTCTCGTGGTCGGCGACGACGGTGCGGCCGGTGCGCAGCGCCTGCCAGACCGGGCACTCCTCGCGGGGGTAGGGGCTCCCGTCGGGGCGCCGGCTGTGGATCATGGCGTGCTGGTCGCGGCCGAGCTGCTCGCCGGGGCGGTAGCCGGTGAGGCGGGCCGCGGCGGGGTTGAGGAACTCGACCCGACCGTCGGCGTCGAGGCCGTAGATGCCGTCGGCGACGTTGGCCAGCACGCGCTCGGTGATGGCCAGGGCGCGGGTCAGCTTGGCCTCGGTCTCCCGCAGGACCTCCAGGTCCTGCGCCCGGGCGGTGGCGACCTGGCGCAGCGTGGTGGCCTCGGCGCCGGCCGCCCGCGCCTCGGCGGTGAGCCGCTCGTTCTCCAGCCGCTCGGTGACGTCCAGCCCGGTGACGAGCAGGTACTCCTCCTGCGTGCCCTCGCTGACCAGCTGCAGGGTCAGGTCGGCGACCCGCCGCCGGCCGTCGGCGAGGAAGAAGTCCGTGGCCGCGCGCACCGGCTCGCCGCCGGCGGCCACCTGCAGGCACCAGGCGGTCACCCGGGCGCGGGCGTCCTCGTCACCGGCCCACCAGCCGACGTCCCACAGCGGCCGGCCGAGCTGCTCGCGGCGGTCGAAGCCGCAGTCCTCCAGGGCCAGTCGGTTGGCGGTGAGCAACCTGCCGCCGGTGTCGCAGACCGCGGCGAGCAGCAGCGAGGAGTCCTGCAGCACCGAGAACCACGAGGGCGCCCCGGGCAGCGCCTCCTCGCCCGGTATCGGCGCCGCGCTGCGGCCGGCCTGGCCCATCTGGATGTCCGCTCCTCCCCGCTGGTGCCCGCGTGCGCAAGGCCGGTCCAGCCTGCCGTACGACCCTCCCGGGCCACCAGCGACCCGGCCTGTCGCGTCGGCCTCACCCCCGGCCACCGGGGTGCGCGCACGACGGCGCCCGCCCCGGCGTGGAGCCGGAGCGGGCGCCTGGGGTCGTGCGCGGGCTCAGCCGCAGAGCCCCTCGGGGATCGAGGTCACGCACCGGTTCTTGTCGAAGTCGACGTCCCCGGTCTCGTCCCAGTTGATGTCGGCCGGCTGGTTGCCCTTGGCCTTGTTGCGCTCGACGTCACCGCTGGGGTCGAACGGCGCGAGCCCCGGCACGGAGCCGCTGGAGAGGACGACGATGCCGCCCTGGAGCGCGCTGTCCGGCGCGGCCGGGACGTTGTCGAAGACCCGGTTCTCCCTGACCCGGAAGTCCTGTGCCCCGACCAGCGCGATGCCACCACCGCTGAGGGTGGGCGCGCCTTCTTCGCCGCCCTCACCCGGGCACAGCTTGTTGTTCGCGGACATCTCGTTCTTCCGCAGCTCCCAGTCGGTGACCGGCCCGGGGGCGCCGGCCAGCAGCAGGGTGCCGACGCAGTTGCCGACGCCGACGTTGCCCTGCATCTTGCCGACGCTGGCGTTCCGGTAGAAGTAGCCGATCTCGTTGTCCGCCGAGTAGTTCCCGTGGACGTGGGCGTCGGCGTGCGGGCTGTCGCCGATGTAGAAGCCCGCCTCGGCGTTCCCGGTGGCCTTGTTGCCGTGGAAGGTGGTGCCCTCGGTGGCGAAGCTGGCGGCGCCGTACCCGCCGTTGTCGGTGAACCTGCTGTCGCTCACCTTCAGGTCCTCGGTCGCGACGGCGATCAGCCCGTCGCCGGCCGCGCCGGTGACGGTGACGCCGCGGACGCTGACCCCGCTCACCCGGTCGCCGGCCTCGAAGGTCTCGAGGTCGATCTCGCCGAGGATGCAGATGCCGGACACGCGGTCGGTCTCGGGGCCCTCCAGGGTGTCGCAGGCGGTCGGTGCCGCCCCGGCGGGCGCGATGACCACGCGGTGGCCGAGCAGCGTGATGCCGTCCTTCTGGATGGTGACGGACTCGTGGTACGTGCCGGGTGGGATGCGGATCGTGTCACCCGGTTTCGCGGCGTCCACCGCGGCCTGGATGCTGAAGCCGGCGTGCGGGTGGCCGGGCTTCTTCCCGCCGTCCGCGGCCGCCGGTCCGGCTACGCCGACAGCGACCAGGGCGGTGGCGGACGCCACCGCCAGGAGTCGTGCTCTACCGATGTGCATGGGTGCTCCCCGGTTCCGGGCGGCGGCCCCCGGTGGGCGGACGTCGTTATCCGCCGCGCGTCGCCCTGAGGGGGGCAGCCTCCGCCCGGCCCCTGGAGGCGCGGAACCCCCGATTTCGGGGGGTTCCGTCAGAGCCCGGGGCCGGGGGCCGGTTCCGCCATCGCGCGGCCGGAGCAGCGCTCGGTGTCCAGCACCGGACCCGCTCCCCTGGGCGTAGGTGGTCGCGGCGACCGCAGGCCGCGCCCCGGCGGCCGTCTGAGGCCGGGCCGCGGCGTCGTCACTACGGTGGTCGCCATGGTCTCTGCCTGGCTCCTGGTCACCTTGACGGCGTCGTCCGCCGTGGCGCTCGGCTACGGCGCCGTCCGGCTCTCCCGCGGCCCGAAGGCGGGCCGGCGGTGACCGCCCCCACCGAGCTGCCGGTGCCCGACACCGCCGACGTCCGCAGCGGGCCGGAGGTGTCGGAGGAGATCCTCTCCGTGCTCCCCCTCCTCGGGGAGTGGCACGGCGAGGGCCAGGCGGCCGGGACCGGCGGCGACCACCGGTTCGGTCAGTGGGTCCGCTTCGCCCACGACGGCCGGGGCTTCCTCGCCTACGAGTCCCGCACCTGGCGGCTGACCGACGACGGGAGGATCGTGGGCCCGGACGTCCGGGAGACCGGCTTCTGGCGGCCCCGCGGCGGCGACGAGGTCGAGCTGCTCGTGGCCAGCCCCGACGGGCTCGTGGAGATCTACGTCGGCACCGCGCGCACGACCACGAGCTGGGAGCTGACCAGCGACGTGCTGGCCCGGACGCCGGACGCCCCGGAGGTCACCCGCGCGGTGCGGCTCTACGGCATCGTCGAGGGCGCCCTCATGTACGCCATTGACCGCGCCGTGGGGGAGCAGCCGCCGCGCCCGGTGATGTCGGCCCGACTGGAGCGCATCCGGTGACCACCCCGCCCGCCACCCCGCGCGAGGTCGCCGACCGCTACGTCGACGCCGTCTGCGACCTGGACCCGATCGTCGCGACCTCCCTGGGTGCCCGCCCCGGGGACGACCGGCTCCCCGACGTGAGCCCGGCCGGCCTCGAGGCCGAGGCGGCCCTCGCCCGCGCCACCCTGACCGAGCTCGACCGGGTGCAGGCGGCCGACCCCGCGCTCGACGACGACCCGGTGGAGCGCCGCTGCGCCCGCCTCCTGCGGGAGCGGCTCGGCGCCGAGCTCGCCGTCCACGAGGCCGGTGAGGGGTTCCGGTCGCTCAACAACCTGTTCAGCCCGCTGCACTCGATCCGCCAGGTGTTCATGCTCATGCCGGCAGCGACGGAGGAGGACTGGTCCGTCCTCGCCCGCCGGCTGGCCCGCGTGCCGGAGGCCTACCGTGGCTACCGGGAGACGCTGGCCGAGGGGGCGCGCCGGGGGCTGCTCGTCGCCCCGCGGCAGGTGCGCACCGTGCTCGCCCAGCTCGACGAGTGGTCCAGCGGCCCGTTCTTCGCCTCGTTCGTCGCCACCGGCCCCGAGGCGCTGCGGGGCGAGCTCGCGTCGGCCGCGCGCGCCGCGGACGAGGCGGTCGTCGAGGTCCGCGACTTCCTGCGGGACGGGTACGCCCCTCGCACCGAGGGGACACCGGACGCCGTCGGGCGGGACCGCTACGCCGTGGCCGCCCGCCGCTGGACCGGATCGGACCTCGGTGCCGGCCGCGGGCTGGAGGAGGCCTACGCCTGGGGCTGGGCCGAGCACCGGCGGATCCTGGCCGAGCAGCGCGTCGAGGCCGACCGGGTGCACGAGGGCGCGACGCCGCTGGAGGCGATGCGCCGGCTGTCGCTCGAGGGCCCCGCGGTCGAGGGCGTGGCGGCGATCCGCGAGCGGCTGCAGCAGATGATGGACGAGGCGATCGCGGCGCTGGACGGCACGCACTTCGACCTCGCCGAGCCGGTGAAGCGGGTGGAGGCGATGATCGCCCCGCCGGGGAGCGCCGCCGCGCCGTACTACACCCGTCCCGCCCAGGACTTCTCCCGGCCGGGCCGGACCTGGCTGCCCACGCTGGGCCGCACCCGGTTCCCGCTCTGGGACCTCGTGTCGATCTGGTACCACGAGGGCGTCCCCGGCCACCACCTGCAGCTCGCGCAGTGGGTGCACGTGTCCGGGCAGCTGTCGACCTACCAGACGTCGCTCGGCTCGGTGGGTGCGAACGTCGAGGGGTGGGCGCTCTACGCCGAGCGGCTGATGGACGAGCTCGGGTACTTCGCCGACCCCGGCGAGCGGCTCGGGTTCCTCGACGCCCAGCAGCTGCGCTCGGTGCGCGTGGTCATCGACATCGGCATGCACCTGGGCCTGCCCGTCCCCGACGACGCCGACGGCGTGCTGGCCGAGCACCGCGGCCGGCCGTGGACCCCCGAGCTCGCCCGCGCGTTCCTGGGCGAGCACTCCGGTGCGGACGTCGCCTTCCTGGACAGCGAGCTGGTGCGCTACCTCGGCCTACCGGGGCAGGCGATCAGCTACAAGCTCGGCGAGCGGGCCTGGCGGGACGGTCGGGCCGCGGCGCAGCGCGCCCGGGGTGCCGGCTTCGACCTCAAGGCCTGGCACATGGCCGCCCTCTCGCAGGGGTCGCTGGGGCTGGACGACCTCGCGGGCGAGCTGGCGCTGCTCTAGTCGCGCCGCGGCAGGGGGTTGACCGGGTCCTCGGCGTGACCGACCCGGTCCTCCGCCGCGCTCGGCAGGGCCTCCAGCGCGGGTGCGGCCAGGAGCTCGGCGACGCAGGCGACGCTGCCCCCGACGTAGGTGCTCATCAGGTCGATGTCGGTGGCGACCACCCAGGAGCGGTCGGCCGGCCACCACAGGTTGGCGCTCTGCTCGGAGGGCTCGGGCGCCAGGTTGCGCGCCGCGTCGGCGGCCGCGCCCCGCACCAGCACCGCGTCGCGCTGCCGGGGCAGCGGCAGCGTGGGCGCCCCGCGCAGCTCGGCGGCGTCGAACCCGAAGCCGGCCCACCGGCCCAGCAGGCAGTCGTCGGGCCTGCCGGTGTGGCGGGCGAGCACGGCTGCCATGCGCGCGGCGACGCCGGTGGGCAGGTGCCCCTCGGCGGGCGCGCCGTCCCAGTCGGGGGGCTGGCTGTCCTCGGTCAGGTACTCCCAGCCGCCGGTCACCGCGGGCCACTGCATCAGCGGGTGGGCGACGGTGCCGTTGAGCGCGGCGACGTCGGCCCAGGCCACCTCGACGTCGTCGTCCCCCTCGTACCGGTAGGCGGGGTGCAGCACGCGGGCGTAGGCCGGGAAGAGCGGCGGCACGAGCGCGGCCACGGTGCCCCAGCGGGCGCGGGCGACGGCCTCGGCGACCCAGGTGCCGGTGGAGACGTCGGTCTCGACGGGCAGACCGCCGAGCTGCACGAGCGCCTCCTGGTAACGGACAACCCCCGGGCTGCTCCGCGGCGCTCCCAAAGGAGCTGCACGCGGGCCGACTGGACAAATGTCGGCGGCCCGGGGGTCGGGTGACTGTCCGGTTCTCGCTCGCCGCCGTGCGACGGACGGGCGATCCTGCCGTCGTTCGGATTCCGGTCCGAACGGGCGGCCCATCTGGACGGCGGCTAGCGGACAGCCACCTCACGAGTCCTGTAGCTCAGCAAGTTACGGACCACCTCCTCTCTCGTGTGCCACGACGGTACGACCGCGCGCGCGGGGGCGGCAACCGATTTCGTCTGCTGTGGGCGAACACGCTGGTGGGCGGACCCGGACCGGCGTGTCCCGGCCGGTGAGGTCAGTCGCCGGGCCCGAGCGTGCGCCCGGGCGGGCGGCTGCCCTGCCAGTCGGGGTCGTGCTCGGCCGCGTCGTCGACCGTCTCGTACCGGGGCCGCGGGCCGTCGTGGCCCCCGCTGTCCTCGGCGGCGTCCGTGGCGGTGCGCCCGGGAGGCGGGCTGCCCTCCCAGTCGGGGTCGTGCTCGGCCTCGTCGTCGACCGTCTCGTAGGCCGGGCGCGCGGCGTCGGCCCCGAGCTCGTCGGTGGCGGCGGAGGCGCCGGGCCCGGGCGGCGGGACGGCCCGGCCGTCCCCGACGTGCCGGGGGCGGTCGTCCACCGTGTCCCAGGCGTCGGGGATGCCGTCGCGGTCGACGTCGCTCATCTCGTGCAGGTACATCGCCTTGTAGCGGCGGTTGCGCACCCGGAGGATCACCGCGGCCAGCAGCGCCGCCAGCAGCGTGCCGAAGAGGATGCCGACCTTGGCGTGGTCGTAGGCCTCGCTCTCGGCCCCGTACGCCAGCTCGGTGATCAGCAGCGAGACGGTGAAGCCCATCCCGCCCAGCAGGGCGAGGCCCACGACGTCGGGCCAGCCGAGGTTCTCGTCCAGCTGCGCCCGGGTGAAGCGGGAGACCAGCCAGGTGGCGCCGGTGATGCCGATCGCCTTGCCGGCGACGAGCCCGAGCATGATCCCGATGGCGATGCTGTCGCCGAGCGACTCGCCCAGGCCGGAGAGCCCGCCGATGGCGACACCCGCGGAGAAGAAGGCGAAGACCGGCACGGCGACGCCCGCCGACAGCGGGCGGATCCGGTGCTCGAAGTGCTCGGCCATGCCCGGTCCGGCCTCCGGCCCGCCGGCGGCGTCGCTGCGCACGACCGGGACGGTGAAGGCCAGGAGGACGCCCGCGACGGTGGCATGCACCCCGGACTCGTGCACCAGCACCCAGGTGACGGCGGCGAGGGGCAGCAGCAGCCACCAGGACCGGATCCGCTTCTGCACCAGGAAGCCGAACAGCGCCAGCGGGATCAGCGACAGCAGCAGCGGCGTGGTGGCCAGCGAGGCCGTGTAGAAGATCGCGATGATCGTGATCGCCAGCAGGTCGTCGACGACGGCCAGCGTCAGCAGGAAGGTGCGGAGCGAGCTGGGCAGGTGGGTGCTGATGACCGCCAGGACGGCGAGCGCGAAGGCGATGTCGGTGGCCGAGGGGATGGCCCAGCCCGCGAGCGCCCCCTCGGGTCCGTTCAGGTTGAGCAGCACGAAGAACAGCGCGGGGACCACCATGCCGCCGACCGCGGCCGCGATGGGGAGCGCCGCCCGGCGGGGCTCGCGCAGGTCGCCGGCGACGAATTCCCGCTTCAGCTCCAGCCCGGCGACGAAGAAGAAGATCGCCAGCAGACCGTCGGCGGCCCAGGTGCCCAGCGTGAGGTCCAGGTGCAGCGACTCCGGCCCCACCCGGGTGTCACGGAGGGCCTCGTAGCTCTCCGCCCACGGGGAGTTCGCCCAGATCAGCGCGATCGCCGCGCCCACCAGCAGCAGCGCCCCGCCGACGGTCTCCTTGCGGAGCACCGAGGCGACGCGCTGCGCCTCGGTCCAGGAGCCGCGTCCGAAGAGGCGGGTGGGGGCGGGTGTCGTCACGGGGCGGCTCCGGAGGGCAGGTTCGGGTCGGGACGCGCCCTCGACGGACGCGCTGCCGACCAGACTTCCCGGCGCACCAGGATCTCACGCTACCCGGCGAGCAGTTCCCTGATCATCGAGGAGAGGCCGGCGTCCCCGCGCCGGACGCCGTCGATGGTGTGCACCGGGGCTGCGCCCCGCACGCCGGAGAGCAGCCACACGGCGTCGGCGGCGTGGAGGTCCTCGACCGTGCCGGGGGTGGTGGCGGTGGGCCGGCCGGCCGCGCGGGCGGCGGCGAACAGCCGCGCCTGGGTGGTGCCGGCGAGGATGCCGCTCTCCACCGGCGGGGTGTGCAGGGTGCCGGAGGCGGCCCAGACGACGGTCGAGGTCGGCCCCTCCAGCACCCGCCCCTCCAGGCTGGTGAGCACGACGTCGTCGGCGCCGAGGTCGTGGGCGTGCCGCTGGGCGGCCATGTTGACCGCGTAGGAGAGCGTCTTCGCGCCGCCGAGCAGCCAGGGCGCACCGGCGCGGAAGTCGGCGGGCAGCCCGAGCCCGAGCGTCACCACGGCGATGCCCTCCACCCGCTGCCGCACCGTCTCCGGGGGCACCGGGGCGAGGAGGGCCAGCGCCGTGGGAGGGGTGCCGTCGCCGAGCCCGCGCGTGAGCAGGAGGCGGCAGACGCCCTCCTCGTCGGCCGGCCAGCCCGCCACCACGGCCGTCACCAGCGCCCGCCAGGCGGCGTCGCCGGGCTGGGTGAGCCCCAGCAGGGCGGCGGAGCGGGTGAACCGCGCCAGGTGGGCCTCCAGGTGCGGGGTGCGCCCGCCGACGACGGCCACCGACTCGAAGACGCCGTCCCCGCGGCCCAGGCCGAGGTCGAAGGCGGTCACGACCGGCTGGTCGGCGGGGACCCGCTCCGCCGCGCCGTCCCGCCAGACCGCCACCCTGCGTCGATCGCTCACGGGGGCAAGCCTGCCGTACGACCGGCATAGGCTCTCGCCATGGGGACCGACGACGTCGCCGCGCCGCTGGCGGAGCAGCTGCGCGCGCGGGGGCTGCGGCTGACCCCGCAGCGCGCCCGGGTGCTGGCCGCGGTGGCGGCGCTGGCGCACGCCACGCCGGAGGCGATCGGGGCCCGGCTGCGCGAGGAGGCCGGGCCGGGCGGCAGCGCGCCCGACACCTCGACGGTCTACCGCACCCTGGAGCTGCTGGAGCGCCTCGGGCTGGTCTGGCACACCCACCTCGGCCGCGGGGCGCCGGTCTACCACGCCGCCGAACGCCCCCACCTGCACGTCGTCTGCTCCTCGTGCGGCGAGATCTCGTCCGCGGCGCCGGACCTGCTGGACGGGGCGGCGGAACGTCTGGCGGCCGAGCTGGGTTTCACCGTGGACGTCGGCCACGTCGCCCTGTCGGGCACGTGCCGCGCCTGCCGAGACCGCGCCGGAACGGAGTCGTCATGACCACCCCCTCACCCCTCCTCGCCCGCCCCGGGGCGGTGTCCGTCGAGCCGGGGCCCGAGGCCGCCCGGGTCGTCGCGGCGCACTACGGCGACCCCCTGCGGGAGCAGCGGCTGCTCGCCGAGGGCGTCGGCCTGGTCGACCGCAGCGACCGTGACGTGCTGGCGGTGCCCGGCGCCGACCGCCTCTCCTGGCTGCACAGCATCACCAGCCAGCACTTCGAGCGGCTGGGCGACGGCGTCGGGAGCGAGGCCCTGGTGCTGAGCCCCCACGGCCACGTCGAGCACCACCTGGTCGTCACCGAGCTGGGCGGCACCACGTGGGCCGACGTCGAGCCGGGGGCCGGCCCCGTGCTGCTGGCCTTCCTCGAGCGGATGCGCTTCATGCTCCGGGTGGAGCCGCGGCTGGTCACCGACGACCGGGCGCTGCTGACGCTGGTCGGCCCCGGCTCGGCCGCGGCCCTGGCGGCGGCCGGGCTGCCCGTGCCCGCCGCGCCGTACGTCGTGGAGCCCGCCGGCGACGGTTGGGTGCGCGGCATGCCGGCACTCGGCGACGGGTCGGCCGGGGCCTACGACCTGCTGGTGCCGCGCGCCGAGGTCGACGCGCTGGCCGACCGCCTCGGCGTCCCCCTCGCGGGCGCCTCCGCCTTCGAGGCGCTGCGCGTGGAGGCCCGGCGCCCCCGGTTCGGCGTCGACAACGACCACCGCACCATCCCCAACGAGCTGGAGTGGCTGCGCACCGCCGTCCACCTGGACAAGGGCTGCTACCGCGGCCAGGAGACGGTCGCCCGCGTGCACAACCTCGGCCGCCCGCCGCGCCGGCTCGTGCTGCTGCACCTCGACGGCGTCAGCGAGGACCTCCCGGCGCCCGGCGAGCCGGTGCTGGCGGGCGCCCGGACGGTCGGCCGGGTGGGCAGCGTCGTCCGGCACCACGAGCTGGGCGTCATCGCGCTGGCCCTGGTCAAGCAGTCGGTGGCCCAGGACGCCACCCTGGCCGTGGCGGGCTCGACGGCCGCGATCGACCCCGACGACGCCCCGCCGGCGCTCGACGACACCCAGGTGGCCGCGCGGAACCGGGTGCGGGCCGTCCGGTCTGGGACGATCGGCTGAGCGTGCCGCGGCCCCGCCTCGAGGTGGGCAGGCCGGGGTCGCTCACCTACGCTCCGGCCAGCGTCCGCCGCTGACCACCGCCGACGTCCGCGTGCCGGGCGTCCCGCACCTGGAGGCCACCCCCGTGAGTCCGAAGCCGTCCCCCGCCGGGGGTGCCGCCGTCGACGCGCTGCTGGACCCGGCGTTCCTGGAGGGCGCCGTGAGCCGGCCCATGGGCGACGTGCGGCGGCTGCGCCGCGAGGCCGAGCAGCAGGAGGTCAACCTCTCCTACACCCGCCGGCTGCTGCAGGGCCGCCTGGACATCGTCAAGCGCGAGCTGCAGCGGCGGGCCGAGCACGACGGGCGGTCGCTGGTCGACCTGCTGCCGGAGATCCTCTCGGAGAAGGGGCGTGGCCCCGCGCACGGCCTGGGCCGGCACCAGACGGTGCAGCCGGCGGACCCGCAGGAGTACGAGTCCTGGGTGAACTCGCTGACGCCGGGGGCCGACCTGTCGGCGATCACGGAGCTCTCGGACGCCAAGCTGGAGGCGGCCGCCCGCGCGCTCACCGACGCCGAGAAGGGGCTGTCGGAGCGCCGCCGCGGCGTGCAGCAGGTCATGGACGGCCTGGCGGCAGAGCTCGGGCGCCGGTACCGCGACGGCGAGGCCGACGTCGCCGCCCTGCTCGCCGACGAAGGCCGGCACTGAACGCGACCTGGCCCGACTCGCCCGTCCTGGTCGAGGTCTGGCGGTCGGGCTTCCTGGAGTCGGTGCACCGCGGGTCGCTGGTGGTGCTCGGTGCCGACGGCGAGGTGCTCTCCCGCGCGGGTGACGTCGCGCGGCCGGTGCTGCCCCGCTCGGCGAACAAGCCGGTGCAGGCGACCGCGCTGCTGGCGGCCGGCTGGTCCCCGCGGTCGGGCGAGGAGCTGGCGATCGGCGCGGGCTCGCACACCGGCGAGGACGGGCACCGCGACGTCGTCGCGGCGATGCTCGCCGCCGTGGGGCTCGGGCCCGACGACCTGGGCTGCCCGCCGGCCCTCCCGCAGCACGAGCCGACGAGGGCGGCCTGGTTGGTCGCCGGGCGGTCACCGGAGCGGCTCGCCATGAACTGCTCGGGCAAGCACGCGGCGATGCTCTCAGCCTGCGTCGCGGCCGGCTGGCCCACGGTGGGCTACCTGGCGCGGGAGCACCCGCTCCAGCAGGCGATCGAGGCACGGCTGGGCGAGGCGGCCGGCGAGCCCGTCGCGGACGTCGTCGTCGACGGGTGCGGAGCGCCGCAGCACGCCTTCTCCCTCACCGGCCTGGCCCGCGGCGTGCTCTCGCTCGTGCAGGCGCCCGAGGGCACGCTGTCCCGGTCGGTCGCCGACGCGGTGCGTGCGCACCCCTGGTTCGTCGCGGGCACCGGCCGCGAGGACACCGACCTCATGCGCGCCGTCCCCGGCCTGCTGGTGAAGGGCGGGGCCGACGGCGTGCACGTGGCGGCGCTGCCGGGCGCGGGCGCCGTGGCGCTCAAGCTCGACGACGGCGGCGACCGCGGCCGGACTCCGGCGCTCGCGGCGGGCCTGCGCCGGCTCGGCGTCCCGGGCGAGGTGCTTGCTCCGTGGGCGCGGACGCCCGTGACCGGCGGCGAGGGTGTCGTCGGCGAGGCCCGGGAGTCGGCGGCGCTCGGCGCCTGACCAGCGCAACCGCGGTGTGGCCGTCCTCACGCCCGGGTGCTAGCCGCTCCGCTTGCAAGAGCTAGCACCCGGGGCTACCCTCGTAGGCGTGCAGACCCCCGGTGAGTTCGTCCGCGAGCAGGTGACCACGGTCCGCTCCACGGTGGACCGGGTCGCCGGCAGCGTCGCCGACTCGGTCGCCGACGCCTCCCACGTCTCGGCGGTCGGCTCGTCGGTGGGCGACTTCATCCGCGAGCAGCGCAGCGCCGCGCGCGTCTCGCTGCGCGAGCTCGCCCGCACCGCCGGGGTCAGCAACCCCTACCTGTCCCAGGTGGAGCGGGGCCTCCGCAAGCCGTCGGCGGAGATCCTCGCGTCGATCGCCCGGGGCCTGAAGATCTCGGCCGAGACGCTCTACGAGCAGGCGGGGATCCTCGACCGGCGTTCCGGGAACCCGGACACCGTGGCGGCGATCCGTGCCGACGACGCGCTGTCCGAGCGGCACAAGGCCGTCCTGCTCGAGCTCTACGAGACCTACGTCCGCGAGCACCGGGCTTCCTCCCCGGCCGCCGGCTGAACCTCCCCCACCTCCCACTCCCAAGGAGTCCGGCATGACCCCCACCCAGACCGTGAAGCAGTACGGCGAGTTCGCCGTGGCCCAGGGCCGCACCCTCGCCGAGCAGGCCCGCACCCCGCTGCTCGCCTTCGTCGGCGCCGGTGACCTCGCCGTCGAGCGCGCCCGCACCGTCGTCGCGCAGTTCCGCAGCACCGCCGAGGCGCTGCCGGGCGAGGCCCAGGTCCAGGCCGACCTCGCCGTCAAGGAGGCCCGCACCCGGGCCGCCGAGGCCGCCGGCAACGCCCGCACCACGGCGCAGCAGCTCGCCGTGGCCGTGCGCCCGGAGACCCTGCGCAGCACCGTCGCCGGCCTGGTCGGGACCGCCCGCACCCAGGCGCTCACCACCGTCGAGACGCTCGCCGAGCGCGGCGCCGTCGTCGTCGAGGACCTGCGCCGCCAGCCCGGCGTCCGCCGGGTCGTCCGTCGCGCCGAGGAGACCGTCGACGCCGTCGAGGAGCGCCTCGAGGACGTCATCGAGGAGGGCGCCGAGGCCGTCGTCGAGGCCTCCAACGAGGTGACCTCGGTGGCGCAGAAGACGGCCGCCAAGGCCACCAAGGTCGCCGCCAAGGCCGAGGACAAGGTCGAGGACGCCGCCGAGGCCACCAAGGCCACCGCGGAGGAGGCCGTCGCCGCCCCCAAGCGGCCGGCCACCAAGAAGAACACCTTCGCCGCCCGCAAGTCGCCGGCCAAGGCCACCTCGGCCCGCGTGTCCCGCGCCCGCACGGCCAAGCCGGCCGACCCGACCGCCGTGCCCGCCAAGAAGAACTGACGCCACGGCACCCCGACCAGGGCCCCGGAGCTGCGACCAGCGCTCCGGGGCCCTGTCGCGTCCCGCCCCTGCTTCCGGGCGAGCCGTCGGCCGGCCGGCCCGGCGGAGCGGTCGGCGCGGGTAGGCTCGGGTCATGGGCGTGTTCGACGGGTGGCTGCTGCTGCTCCTCTACTGGGCCTCCCTGGCGCTGACCGCCTGGGCGTTCGTGGACGCCCTCATCCGGCCGGCCGCCGGGTACGTCGCCGCCGGCAAGCTGACCAAGCCCGGGTGGGCCGCGATCACCGGCCTCGCCCTGCTCGTCATCCTCTGGACGCAGACGCCGCTGTCGCTGCTGGGCCTCCCCGCCGTCATCGCGGCGATCGTCTACCTCGTCGACGTGCGCCCCGCGGTCGGCGGGATGCGCCGCGACAACACCTGGTAGCAGGCGGGCACTGCTCCGGCAGGGGTCAGGGCCGGTCGTCGGCCGGCATGAGGACCCAGAGCAGCAGGTAGGCGACGAACTGCGGGCCAGGGAGCACGCAGGAGACCACGAACGCCACGCGCAGGCCGCTGCGCGAGAGCCCGTAGCGCCGTGCGATCCCGGCGCAGACGCCGGCGACCATCTTGTGGCGGGTGTCCCGGCGCAACCGGTAGGGGGCAGGCGTCGTCATGGACGCAGCCTAGGGCCACCGGCGGGGTGCCCGTGCCGTGTTCAGCGGCCGAAGACGCCCTCCGGCGGTTCGGGCGACGGCTCGGCGTCGGCGTCGGCGACCGGCCGCGCGTTGCCGGTGAAGCGGTCGAGCTCTGCGCCGTCCACCACCCGCGAGGGCATCGGGTCCCGCGCGCACGCACGGCTGAGCTCCGCGAGCGGCAGCGGCGCGTCGGAGGCGACGGCGACCAGGTTGCCGAAGCGCCGGCCCCGCAGCGTGCCCGGCTCGGCGAGCAGGCAGACGTGGCGGAAGGCGGTGCGGAGCGTGGCGACCTGGCCCCGCGCGAAGCGCAGCGGCGGCCCGTCCGCGACGTTCGCGGCGTAGACGCCGCCGGGCCGGAGGGCCCGCGCGACCTCCGCCGCGAACTCGACGGTCGTCAGGTGGGCGGGCGTGCGTGCGCCGGCGAAGACGTCGGTGACGACGACGTCGGCGCTGCCCGGGTGCAGCGCGGTCAGCGCCTCCCGCGCGTCGGCCGCCCGCACCCGTACCCGGGCCGTGCGGGGCAGGGGCAGGTACGCGCGCACCAGGTCGGTGAGCGGCTGGTCGATCTCGGCGACCCGCTGGCGGGACCCGGGGCGGGTGGTGGCCACGTAGCGGGGGAGCGTCAGCGCCCCGCCACCGAGGTGCACGACGTCGAGGGGCGCACCCGGCTCGGCGGCGGTGTCCAGCACGTGCCCGATCCGGCGCACGTACTCGAACTCCAGGTGGGCCGGATCGGCCAGATCCACGTGCGACTGCGGGGTGTCGTTGAGCATCAGCACCCACGACCCGTCGCGGTCGGCGTCGGCCAGGAGCTCGGCGGTGCCTCCGTCGACGGGGACCGGCCCCGGCGGCGTCCTCACCGGAGCGCCATCCCCACCCGGCGCTCGGCCGTCCCCGCTGTCATCCGGGCCATGGTCGCACCGGAGGACTCCGGGTGCCTGGGTGGCTACCGTCCCGGGCGTGCGCCGGGTCCACCTCTCCCCGCGGGAGATCACCGCCTTCGGCAGCCGTGGCGTCTCCATGGTCCCGCCGGCCCGGGTGCTCGAACCGGTGGCCGGCTTCGCCGTCCACGTGGCTACCTACGCGGTCGGCGCGGTCCTGGGCCGGCACGAGACCCGCCTCTGGCAGCTGCTCGCGGTCGTCTCCGGGGACGGGTGGGCGGCCGGCGCCGACGGCATCCGGCTGGCGCTGGCCGCCGGCGACGCCGTCCTGTGGGAGCCCGGTGAGCGGCACGAGAGCGGATCGGACGGCGGGATGGTCGCCGTCGTCGTCGAGTGCCCGGTGGCGCCGGTGCCTCCCGAGGGCTGAGCCGCGGTCAGACGGGCGCGACCGCCGACCACCGCACGGTCACCTCGCCGTGCCGCCAGCGCCGGCTGGAGCCGACCAGCGGCCAGCCCTGAGCGCTCAGGCCCTCCACCGCGGCCGTCCAGCGCTGCCGCGGGCCGAAGGTGCCCATCCCCGCCGCGGCGGCCCAGGCGGCGTCGAAGGCGCGCAGGAACTCGTGCACGGGCTGGCCCGGCACGTTGTGGTGGATGAGCGCCTTGGGCAGCCGCTCGGCGAGGTCGGAGGGGGTCGCGATGTCGGAGACGCGCGCGGCGAGGGTGAGGGTGAGCGGGCCGTCGGCGTCCAGCGCCACCCAGGCCGAGCGGCGTCCCCACTCGTCGCAGGTCCCCTCCACGAGCAGCCCGCCGGGCGCCAGGGCGCCGCGCATCGTGTCCCAGGCCCGGGCGGCGGACTCCTCGTCGTACTGGCGCAGCACGTTGAAGGCGCGGACCAGCACAGGGCGCAGGCCGGCGAGCTCGAACCCACCGACCCGGAAGTCCACCCGCGGCGGGTCGCGGTCGGCGGCCACCGCCGCCACCCGGTCCGGGTCGATCTCCAGGCCCACGACCTCCAGGCCGTCCACCTCCGGGCCGAGGCGCTCGACCAGCTCCAGCGTGGTGACGGCGGAGGAGCCGTAACCCAGGTCGACGACGAGCGGGTGGGCGGCGTCGCGCAGCCGCGGCACCTGCGTGGCCACCAGCCAGCGGTCGACCCGGCGCAGCCGGTTGGCGTTCGTGGTGCCGCGCGTCGGCAGGCCCAGCGCACGTGCCCGCCCCGCGGCCAGCCGCGGCGCCCGGCGCTGCGCCCGCGGGGACAGCGAGGCCCGACGCTTGTGCTCGTTCCCCGGCTCGGTCACCGGCCAGGAGCGTAGCCCCGGCTACCGTCGAGCCGTGCAGGTGCGATCCGACGTCCCCCTCGCGACGCTCACGACCCTGGCCGTGGGCGGCCCCGCCGACCGGCTGGTGGAGGCCGAGAACGCCGCCGAGCTGGTGGCGGCGGTCCGCGACGCCGACGAGTCCGGCCGCCCGCTGCTGCTGCTCGGTGGCGGCTCGAACCTCATCGCGCCCGACGAGGGGTGGCCCGGCGACGTCGTCGCCGTCCGGTCGCGGGGCGTCGTGCGCACCGGCGACGTCCTGACCGTGCAGGCGGGGGAGGACTGGGACGCCCTGGTCGCGCACACGGTCGAGCAGCGGCTGGCCGGCATGGAGGCGCTCTCGGGCATCCCGGGCTCCACCGGGGCGACCCCGGTGCAGAACGTGGGCGCGTACGGCCAGGAGGTCGCGCAGACCATCACCGCCGTCCGGGTGTACGACCGCACCGAGAAGGTCGAGCGCACCCTCGCGCCGGCCGAGTGCGGGTTCGCCTACCGCGACAGCCGGCTCAAGCGGGAGGCCGGCCGGTTCGTCGTCCTCGAGGTGGACTTCGCGCTGCATCCCGGCGAGCTCTCCCGGCCGGTCGGCTACGCGGAGCTGGCCCGCACGCTCGGCATCCAGGTGGGGCAGACCGCGCCGCTGGCCGCCGTCCGCGACGCCGTCCTGGCGCTGCGCCGGGGCAAGGGCATGGTCTGGGACGCGGCCGACCCCGGCTCCCGCAGCGCCGGGTCGTTCTTCACCAACCCGATCGTGCCCGCCGAGCGGGCGGTCGAGGGCTGCCCGAGCTGGCCGGCCGGGGACGGGCAGCTCAAGCTCAGCGCCGCCTGGCTGGTGCAGCACGCCGGCTTCGGCCGCGGCACCCGCGACGGGCGGGTGGGCACCTCGTCGCGGCACAGCCTCGCGCTCACCACCGAGGACGGCGCGACGGCGGCCGAGCTGCTCGCCTTCGCCGACCGGGTGGTCGCCACCGTGCGGGAGCGGTTCGGCGTCACCCTGGAACGCGAACCCACCGCTGTGGTGCCTGGTCGCGCCGAGTGGGCCCCGGAGGGGTCCCGAAAGGTATGACGGCTGAGCTCCGCGCAGCAGGGGGACGGCCGTTGGCCGCGGTGTCGTCCGGAGGACGACGGTGTCACCCGCGATCGACCTTGTGCTGGGCGGCCTGGGCGCGCGGCCGGACCACCAGCAGGTCGACGTTCACGTGGTGCGGGCGGGTGAGCGCCCACGCGATGCAGTCGGCGACGTCCTCGGCCACCAGCGGCTCCCGCACACCGCGGTAGACGGCGTCGGCACGCTCCTGCGAGCCGGTCCGGTTGAGCGAGAACTCCTCCGTCCTCACCATCCCGGGGGCGATCTCGATCACGCGGACGGGGTCGCCGCAGAGCTCCAGGCGCAGGGTCTCGGCCAGCGTGTGCACCCCGTGCTTGGCCGCCGTGTACGACGCCCCGCCCTCGTAGGAGATCAGGCCGGCGGTGGAGCCCACGAACAGGACGTCGCCCGCGCCGGAGGCCCGGAGCTTCGGCAGCAGGGCCTTGGTCAGGCGCACGGTGCCGAGCACGTTGACCTCGTAGGTGCGCGCCCAGGAGTCGAGATCGGCCTCGGCGACGGGGTTGGTGTCGAATGCGCCGCCGGCGTTGTTGACCAGCACGTCCACCCGGTCGAGGGCGGCGGTGAACGCCTCCACCGACGCGGGGTCGGTGACGTCGAGGGGCAGGGCGCGGCCCCCGGTGGACGCAGCGAGCGCCTCGAGGCGTTCCAGCCGGCGCGCGCCGAGGACGACGTCGAAGCCCTCGGCGGCGAGCCGGCGCGCCGTGGCCGCCCCGATCCCGCTGGAGGCGCCGGTGACGACGGCGGTGCGACCGGCACCGGGCGGAGGGCCGTCCCCCGCAGGGGTCGAGGGTGAGGTACCTGACATGCCCCCATCCTGGCGCTGTTGCAAGATGGAGGACCGACAGGGGTGCTGGTCGGGGGCCCTCGCAGAGCAGAGCGGAGGTCCGTGGTGCCCGCTCGCCGCTTCCCCGCACCCGGCCGCCCGGCACGCGTCGCGACGCTGTCGGTGCACACCAGCCCGCTCGACCAGCCCGGGGCGGGCGACGCGGGCGGCATGAACGTCTACGTCGTCGAGGTGTCCCGCCGGCTCGCCGCCCGCGGCATCGAGGTCGACATCTTCACGCGGGCCACCTCCAGCGAGCTGCCGCCGGTGGTCGAGATGACCCCGGGCGTCACGGTGCGGCACGTCAGCGCCGGCCCCTTCGAGGGCCTGGGCAAGGAGGAGCTGCCCGCGCAGCTCTGCGCCTTCACCGCGGCGGTGCTGCGCGCCGAGGCCCAGCACGAGCCGGGGCACTACGACGTCGTGCACTCGCACTACTGGCTCTCCGGGCAGGTCGGCTGGCTGGCCCGCGACCGGTGGGGCGTGCCGCTGGTGCACACCGCGCACACCCTGGCCAAGGTCAAGAACGAGGCGCTGGCCGACGGCGACCGCCCCGAGCCGCGCGCCCGGGTCATCGGCGAGGAGCAGGTCGTGGCCGAGGCCGACCGGCTGATCGCCAACACCGACGAGGAGGCCCGCCAGCTCGTGCGCCTCTACGGCGCCGACCCCGCGCGCACCCTCGTCGTCCCGCCCGGGGTCGACCTCGACCGGTTCACGCCCGGCAGCCGGGGCGCCGCCCGCCGCGCCGTCGGCGTGCGCGAGGACGCCGTCGTCCTCCTCTTCGTCGGGCGCATCCAGCCGCTCAAGGCGCCCGACGTGCTGCTGCACACCGCCGCCCGCATGCTGGCCGACGACCCGGCGCTGCGGGCGCGCCTGCAGGTGCACGTGGTCGGCGCGCCCAGCGGCACCGGCCTGGACGCGCCCCGGCAGCTGGAGCAGCTGGCCCGGTCGCTGGGCATCGCCGACGTCGTCCGCTTCCACCCGCCGCAGCCGCCCGCGCGGCTGGCCGAGTTCTACCGCGCCGCGGACGTGACGGTCGTGCCCAGCCACAACGAGTCCTTCGGGCTGGTCGCGCTGGAGTCGCAGGCCTGCGGCACCCCCGTCGTCGCGGCGGCCGTGGGCGGGCTGCCGACGGCGGTGCGCGACGGCGTCTCAGGGGTGCTCGTCGACGGCCACCGCGCCGACGACTACGCCGGTGCGGTGCGCGCGGTCCTCGCCCGCCGCGAGCTGCTGGCCGCCGGCGCCGGCCGGCACGCGGCCGGGTTCTCCTGGGACCGCACCGCCGACGCCCTCGTCGAGGCGTACACCGCCGCCGCCGCCGAGATGGCGGCCCCGAGGGCGCGCTCGCTGCGGGAGCGGCGGCCCGGATCGCTGCGGGCCCTGCCCGGGATGGGGGTGGCCCGGTGAGCCGGACCGTCGAGGAGCTCGACGCCGTCATCGACCAGACGCTGCGCGAGAACGAGCTGGTGCACGACCACCCGCGGCCGGGCACCTGGCTGGTGGACCTGCCGGGCACGCAGAAGCTCAAGACGGTGTGCGGGCTGGTCGTCGGCGACCACGCGCTGCGGGTGGAGGCGTTCGTCTGCCGCCAGCCCGACGAGAACCGCGAGCAGCTCTGGACCTACCTGCTGCAGCACAACGCCCGCATGTACGGCGTCGCGTACTCGATCGACTCCGTGGGCGACGTCTACCTGACCGGGCGGCTGCCGCACGCCGCCGTCACGCCCGAGGAGCTCGACCGGGTGCTCGGGTCGGTCCTGAGCTACGCCGACGACCACTTCAACACGATGCTGGAGATCGGCTTCGGCACGTCGATCCGCCGGGAGTGGGACTGGCGGGTCAAGCGCGGCGAGTCGCTGCGCAACCTGGAGGCCTTCGCGGCGTTCGCCGACCCCGGTCGCCGCCGGGCCGCCGACCCCGCCCCCGGGGAGTGACCGCGACCGACAGGCCGCGCCCGGACGCGGCCGCGTCCGGGGAGGAGCAGGGCCCCGGCTACGAGCGCCGGTGGTGGGTGCTGGCCACCATGACGGTCTGCCTGCTCGTGGTGATCATGGGGAACACGATCCTCAACGTCGCCCTCCCGACGCTGCAGCGGGAGCTCGAGGCCAGCCAGGGCGAGCTGCAGTGGGCCGTCGACGCCTACATCCTCGTGTTCGCCGGCCTGCTGTTCACCTGGGGCGTCATCGGCGACCGGATCGGCCGCCGGCGGGTGCTGCTCATCGGGCTGGGCGTCTTCGCCGTGGCGTCGGTGTTCGCCGCGCTGAGCGACAGCCCCCTGGAGCTCATCGTCTGGCGGGCGGTGATGGGCATCGGCGGGGCGGCCGTCCAGCCGACGACGCTGGCGGTCATCACCAACGTCTTCCCGCCCCGCGAGCGCGGGCGGGCGATCGGCGTCTGGGCGGGGACGGCGGGGATCGCCGTCGCGGGTGGGCCGCTGGCCGGGGGTGCGGTCCTGGAGCACTTCTGGTGGGGCGCGGTCTTCCTCGTCGGCGTCCCCGTCGCGGTGCTGGGCATCGCTGCCGTGCTCGCCTTCGTGCCCGAGTCGAAGGATCCCTCCCCGGGGCGGCTGGACCTCCCCGGCGTGCTGCTGTCGATCGTCGCGCTGGCCGGCCTGGTCTACGGGATCATCCACGGCGGTGGCGGCGCGGGGTGGACGACGCCGGGCGTCCTGGTGCCGCTGCTCGGTGGCCTGGTCCTGCTGGCCCTCTTCGTCTGGCTGCAGCGCCGCTCGGCCCACCCGGCGCTCGACGTCTCGCTGTTCCGCAACCCGGCGTTCTCCGCCGCCGCCGCGGCCCTGGGGCTCAACTTCTTCGCGCTCCTCGGCGCCACCTTCTACCTGGTGTTCTACCTGCAGGGCGCGCGCGGCTACTCGCCGTTGCAGAGCGGTGCGGCGCTCATCCCCGTCGCGCTGGGCATGGCGCTCATGGCGCCGCGCAGCTCCGGGCTGGCCGAACGGTTCGGGGCCAAGGCCGTGTGCGCGTCCGGCTTCCTGCTCATCACCCTGTCGTTCCTCGGCGTGCAGCTGCTCGACCTCACCTCGCCGGTCTGGCTGCTGCTGGTGGTGCTCTCGGTGCAGGGGCTCGGCATGGGCGCGGTCATGGCCCCCGCGACCGAGTCGATCATGTCCGTGGTGCCGCGGGAGAAGGCCGGTGCCGGGGCCGCGGTCAACAACTCGGTGCGGCAGGTGGGGGGCGCCCTGGGCGTCGCGATCCTGGGCTCGCTGCTCGCCGCCACCTACTCCGCCCAGCTGGGCTCCGCGGCGGACGGGCTGCCGGCGGGTGCGCGCGACGACGCCCGGCAGTCGATCGTCGCCACGCTGGACGCCGTCCGCCGGGCGCAGGCCGAGGCGACGCCGGAGGCCGCCCGCGCCGCGGCCGCGGTGGCCGACCCCGCCCGCGAGGCCTTCGTCACCGCGATGCACCTGACGGCGATCGGCACGGCGGCCGCGACCCTCGTCGCGGCGGTGGTCGTGCTGATCTGGCTGCCCGGGCGGGCGCGGTCGGCCACGCGCTGACCCGGGAGGGCGGTGGGGACCCGTCCGGGGCTCCGCTGCCCGCGACGGCGACGTCGGGCAGGATGATCGCCGTGACGACCTCCACGGGAACCCTGGTGCTGCTCCGCCACGGCGAGAGCGAGTGGAACAAGGCCAACCTCTTCACCGGCTGGGTGGACGTCCCCCTCACCGAGAAGGGGCGCGAGGAGGCCGCCCGCGGCGGGCGGCTCATGGCCGAGCACGGGCTGCTGCCCGACGTCTCGCACACCTCGCTGCTGCGCCGGGCGATCATGACCGCCGAGCTGGCCCTGCACGAGGCCGACCGGCAGTGGATCCCGGTGAAGCGCTCCTGGCGGCTCAACGAGCGGCACTACGGCGCGCTGCAGGGCAAGGACAAGGCCGCCACGCTCGCCGAGTACGGCGAGGAGCAGTTCATGACCTGGCGGCGGTCCTACGACACCCCGCCGCCGCCGATCGAGCCGGGGAGCGAGTTCTCCCAGGACGGCGACGCCCGCTACTCGTTCCTGCCGCCGGAGGCGCGCCCGGCGACCGAGTGCCTCGCCGACGTCGTCGTCCGGATGCTGCCGTACTGGTACGACGCGATCGTCCCGGACCTGCGGCTCGGGCAGACCGTGCTGGTCGCCGCCCACGGCAACAGCCTGCGGGCGCTGGTCAAGCACCTCGACGGCATGGGCGACGACGAGGTCGTCGGCCTCAACATCCCGACCGGGGTGCCGCTGCGCTACGACCTCGACGACGACCTGCGCCCGGTGAAGACCGGGGGCGAGTACCTCGACCCCGACGCCGCGGCAGCCGCCATCGAGGCGGTGAAGAACCAGGGCAAGAGGACCTAGTCGCCCCACGCCTCGCTGACGCTCGGCGCGGGCCCCTGCGACCAGGCCGGAGGGACCCGCACCGGGTCAGGCCTGGCCGGCGGTCTCGGACTCCCAGCGCTCGCCGGTGACCAGGTAGCAGACGCGGCGGGCGACGCTGACCGCGTGGTCGGCGAAGCGCTCGTAGTAGCGGCCGAGCAGCGTGATGTCGATGGCCGACTCGATGCCGTGCGGCCAGTCCTCGCTCAGCAGCTGGCGGAACAGCCCGCGGTGGATCTGGTCCATCGCGTCGTCGTCGGTCTCCAGCTCCTGGGCGGCCTGGACGTCGCGCTTGGCGATGACCGTCGCGGTCTTGGTGATGAGCAGCTCGGCGACGTTGCCGGCCTCCAGGAAGGCCGGGCGGACCTCCTGCGGCACGGCGTGGTCGGGGAACCGCATCCGCGCCACCTTGGCGATGTGCGCGGCCAGGTCGCCCATCCGCTCGAGGTCGGCGACGATCCGCATCGCGGTCGTGATGGTCCGCAGGTCACCGGCCACCGGCTGCTGGCGTGCGAGCAGGGTGAAGGTCCGCTGCTCGATGTTCTCGCGCGTGGCGTCGATCTGGTCGTCGCCCGCGATCACCAGGTCGGCGAGGGCGACATCGGCGTCCAGCAGCGCCGTGGTCGCCGTGCTCATCTGCGACCCCACGGAGTTGGCCATCTCCACCAGGCAGGCGTTGATGTCGTCGAGTTCCTCGTGGTAACTGTCCCGCACGGTCGTCCTCTCGTCGTGATTCACCGGCGACAGTAGGCGCGACCGGGACCGATCCGGCCGCGGCGAGGTGAACTCCGGCCCTCCCGGCGGTGAACAGTGCCCCGTCGGAGCGGTGAACCTCTCGCCGGATCATGGTCCCCCGCCCACGTCCACCTAGCATCTGGGCCGTGAGTCCACTGGTCGCCCTGGTGGTCGGCCTCCTCCTGGGTGGGGTGGTGGCCGCCGCCGCCGTCATCATCATCCGCTCCCGTCCCGACCTGGGGCGCCACCCCCTCGACGGGGCCTCCGTCCCGCTGCCCGAGGCGGCGCTGGCGCGGCGGCTCGTGGACCTCATGGACCCGGCCCTCGTGGTGGTGGGCATCGACGACGCCGTGCTGCTCGCCAACCCGGCGGCCCGGGCGCTGGGCATCGTCCGGGGCACCCGGTTGCTCGTGCCCGAGCTGCTGACACTGGCCCGGGCGGTGCGGACCGGCGGGACCCGGCGCGCCGACGTCCGGCTGCCCGGGGACGTGGTCGGCGCCGGGCCGCGGCTGGTCGGGGTGCACGGCGTGCGCCTCGACGGCGGCGCGGTGCCGTCCCCGGGCCCGGTCGCGCTGGTGCTGCAGGACGTCACCGAGGCGCGGCGGGTGGAGGCCGTGCGCCGCGACTTCGTCGCGAACGTCGGCCACGAGCTGAAGACGCCGGTGGGCGCGCTGGCGCTGCTGGCCGAGGCGATCGAGGGCGCGGCCGACGACCCCGAGGCGGTGCAGCGCTTCGCGGCGCGCATCGCCCACGAGGCCGACCGGCTGGGCCGCCTGGTGCGCGAGCTGATCGACCTCTCCCGGCTGCAGGGCGGCGAACCACTGCCCGAGCTGGTCCCCGTGGAGGTGGACCGCGTCCTCGGCGAGGCGGTCGACCGCACGCGCACCGCCGCCCGCGCCAAGGAGCTGGAGATCGTGCTCGGGGGGCAGCCGGGCCTGGTGGTCCGTGGCGTCGAGAGCCAGCTGGTCACGGCCGTGACCAACCTGCTGGCCAACGCGGTCGCCTACAGCACCGGGAAGAGCCGGGTCGCCGTCGCCGCGCGGGCCCGGTCGGGGTTCGCGGAGATCGCCGTGACCGACAGCGGCATCGGCATCCCGCGGGCCGACCGGCACCGGGTGTTCGAGCGCTTCTACCGGGTGGACCAGTCCCGAGCCAGCAGCACCGGGGGGACCGGGCTGGGGCTCGCGATCGTCAAGCACGTCGCCAGCAACCACGGTGGTTCGGTGACGGTCTGGAGCGAGGAGGGGCTGGGGTCGACCTTCACCCTGCGCATCCCGCTCGACGGTTCCTCCGAGAGCCCGGCGGCGGAGTCGTCCGCCCCCGCAACCCAGAAACTGGAGAACGAGCACCTATGACCCGTGTCCTGGTCGTCGAGGACGAGGAGTCCTTCTCCGACGCCCTGTCCTACATGCTGCGGCGGGAGGGGTTCGAGACCGTCGTCGCCGCCACGGGGCCCGACGCCCTGGCGGAGTACGACCGCGGTGGAGCCGACATCGTCCTGCTCGACCTCATGCTCCCCGGCCTGCCCGGGACCGAGGTCTGCCGGGCGCTGCGGAGCCGCGGCAACGTGCCGATCATCATGCTCACGGCCAAGGACGGCGAGATCGACAAGGTCGTCGGCCTGGAGCTGGGCGCCGACGACTACGTCACCAAGCCGTACTCGGCGCGGGAGCTGGTCGCCCGCATCCGCGCGGTGCTGCGCCGCCGCGGCGAGGCGGCCGACGCGCCGCCCGCCGAGGGCGGGGTGCTGGTCGCCGGCCCGGTGCGCATGGACGTCGAGCGGCACGTGGTCGCGGTGGACGGCGAGCAGGTGGCCCTGCCGCTCAAGGAGTTCGACCTGCTCGAGTTCCTGCTGCGCAACGCCGGGCGGGTGCTCACCCGGGCGCAGCTGATCGACCGCGTCTGGGGCTCGGACTACGTCGGCGACACGAAGACGCTCGACGTCCACGTCAAGCGGCTGCGGGCCAAGCTCGAGCCCGACCCCGCGAACCCGAAGTACCTGCTGACGGTGCGGGGCCTGGGCTACAAGCTCGAGGCCTGAAGAAGGACTGCGTCCTCCTCACCCCTCGCACGCTCGGGGTGGGACCCGGGACGGGGCCGGGGTCCTACGACTTGAGGTCGTCGATCTTCTTGGAGGCGTCGGCCTTCGAGATGTCCTCGGGGATCTCCTCGTCGGTCCCCCGGGCGAGCGTCTCGAGGTAGCTCTTCTGCGCCCCGGTGGCGGGCTCGTCCCCGGTCACCCAGTCGTCCGGGTCCTTCTCGGTGGTCTGGTCGGCAGCGGTCGGTTCGCTCATGTGTTCGATGCTAGGCCGGGTGCAGCTCGGGCGCCTGCCGGACGGGAGCGGCGGCGCGGGCGGCCTGCGTCGCCGCCCACCGCCGGCCGGTCGGGTAGACGTGGACCGCCCCGCAGGCGGGGCACTCCACGTGCAGGGCGATGTGCGTCGGGTGGTTGGTGACCGACCGGATGCGCCGGTCGGCGACCAGCTCGTCGGTCCTGGTGACGGGGCAGGTGATCAGCAACATGGGAGAAGCGTCGCGCCGGCCGTCCGCCCGCACGAGTGGCAGGAGTGACCGCTAGCGCAGCTTTTCTGCCATAGTCTGCGCATGGCATCCGGACGCCCGCTCGTGGTCAGCCTCGTGGTCGGCGAGGGTCTCGTCGCCAGCTTCGGGCTGGGGGTGAGCAACGAGGTGTTCGGCTACGACCGTCCCGAGATCGGCCTGCCGCGCTTCGACTTCGCGCTCGTCGCCGAGCAGCCGGGCGTCCTGCGCACCGACACCGGCATCGGGATCCTCGTCGAGCACGGCCTCGACCGGCTGGACCGGTCGGACATCGTGCTCGTCACCGCCTGGGAGGTGGTCGACCGGCGCCCCTCCCCGGCGCTGCTGGACGCCCTCCGGCGGGCCCACGCCCGGGGCGCGATCCTGGTGAGCCACTGCACGGGCGTCTTCGCCCTGGCCGCCACCGGCCTGCTCGACGGGCTGCGGGTCACCACGCACTGGCGCTACGCCGGTGAGCTGGCCGCCCGCTACCCGCAGCTCGAGGTCGACCCGGCGGTGCTGTACGTGGACAACGGGCGCATCCTCACCGGGGCGGGCACGGCGGCCGGCGTCGACGCGCTGCTGCACCTGGTGCGCCGCGAGTGGGGCGCCGCCGCGGCCAACGCGCTGGCCCGCGAGATGGTCGTCCCCCCGCACCGCGACGGCGGGCAGGCGCAGTTCATCGACGCCCCGGTGCCCGCGTGCTCCGACGACCTGCTCGGCCTGGTGCTCGAGTGGGCCGGGCAGCACCTGGCCGAGGACCTCTCCGTCGACGTCCTCGCCCGGCGGGCGCTGATGAGCCCGCGCAGCTTCGCCCGGCGGTTCAAGGCGACCACCGGGACGACCCCGCACGCCTGGCTGCTCGCGCAGCGCCTGGCGGCCGCCGAGGAACTGCTGGAGAACAGCGACGCGCCGGTCGAGGAGATCGCCCGGCTGGTCGGCTTCGGCACCGCGGCCGGGCTGCGCGAGCAGTTCACCCGCCGGCGCGGGGTGTCCCCGCGGGCGTACCGGCAGACCTTCCGGGCCGGTGCGGTCTCACGCCTGGGGACGGCGCCGGTGCAGCTGGACGGGCACCGGCCCGCCGAGGGCGGGGCTGGCCGGGTGCGGCGCGATCAGCCCCTGGTCGAGCCGCAGCTCGGCCAGCCGGCGTAGCTCGTCGTACGCCGGGCCGCCGAGCAGCGCGACCAGTTCCGCGGCGTAGGTCTGCACCAGCGGCTCGGGGGAGACGTGCGCGGTGGGCGATCCGGTGCACCACCAGTGCAGGTCGTGGCCGCCGGGCCCCCACCCGCGCCGGTCGAACTCGCCGATCGTCGAGACGAGCACCCGCGTGCCGTCGGGCCGGTCCACGTGCTCCTGCTCCCGGCGCACCGGCAGCTGCCAGCACACGTCGGGCTTGGTCGTCAGCGGGTGCAGTCCGGTGCGCAGCGCCATCCGGTGCAGCGCGCAGCCCGCGCCGCCGGCGAACCCCGGCCGGTTGAGGAAGACGCAGGCGCCGTCGACCACGCGGGTCCGCAGCGACCGCGCCGGCTCGCCGGCGGCGCCAGCCTCCGGCGGGTCCTCGGCGTCGTCCTCCTCGGTCCACCCGCCGCGTCCGGCGGGGGCGAGCTGCCAGTCCTCGTCGGTGAGGTCGGCCACCGCGGCGGTGACCCGGTGGAGGTCGTCCTCGTCGGTGAAGAAGGCGCCGTGGCTGCAGCAGCCGTCGTCCGCCCGTCCCTCCACCACACCGGCGCAGCCGCGGCCGAAGACGCACGTCCACGCCGAGGTGAGCCAGGTCAGGTCGGCCCGGACCAGGTGCCCGGGGTCGGCCGGGTCGGGGAACTCCACCCATTCGCGGGCGAAGTCGGGGGCGACCTCGTCGGGGGGCTCGTTCCGCACCGGGCCAGCCTAGAAGGACCCCCCGTCGTCCCACCTGGCTTCGCTCGGCGCGTGCCCTGGGGGAGCCGGGCAGACTGGTCCCATGCGACTCGGTGTGCTGGACGTCGGCTCGAACACGGTGCACCTGCTGGTGGTGGACGCCCACCGCGGCGCGCACCCCACGCCGATGCACGACGACCGCTGGCTGCTGCGGCTCGCCGAGCAGATCGGCGACGACGGGATGCTGTCCAAGGCGGGGGAGAAGGCGCTCCTGCGCGCGGTGCAGAACGCCTGCGTCCAGGCCGAGAAGCAGGGCTGCGAGGAGCTCCTCGCGATGGTGACCTCCGCCATCCGCGACGCGGCCAACGGCCTCGAGGTGCTCGACCGCGTCCGCGAGCGCACCGGCGTCGAGCTGCAGGTCCTGAGCGGCGAGGACGAGGCGCGGCTGACCTTCCTCGCCGTCCGCCGGTGGTTCGGCTGGAGCGCGGGGCGGCTGCTGATCTTCGACATCGGTGGCGGGTCCCTCGAGCTGGCCAGCGGCGTCGACGAGGAGCCGGACGTCGCCCTCTCCCTGCCGCTCGGCGCGGGTCGCATGACCCGGCGTTTCCTGCCCGAGGCGCAGCGGGGCGGGCGGCCGGACCTGGCGGCGCTGGACGAGCTGGCCGACTACGCCGGCGGGCTGATCGAGCCGGCGGCGAAGAAGCTCCGCGGCGCCGGGGCGCCCGACCTGGTGGCGGCCACCAGCAAGACCTTCCGCACGCTCGCCCGCCTCACCGGTGCCGCCCCCTACTCGGCGGGGCTGCAGGTCCCGCGCGAGCTGACCGCCGACGGGCTGGGGCAGCTGGTGGGCTTCATCTCACGGATCGAGAGCTCGGCGCTGGCCGAACTGCGAGGCGTCTCGCCCGACCGAGCGCACCAGGTTCCCGCCGGTGCCGTCGTGGCTGCCGCTACGCTGCGTGCGCTCGACGTACGGTGCGTGCGGATCTGTCCGTGGGCCCTGCGCGAGGGAGTCATCCTCCGCCGGCTGGACTCGTTGGGAGGGGCGTGATGACCGAACCGGACTGGAACCCGGACACGGGAGGTCGCTCGCTCGCCGAGATCCTGCGCGAGGCCGGCATCGAGTCGGCCGCCCGCACCGCCCGCCGACGGCGCTCCGACGACGACGACGACACCGGGATCCGCCAGCGGCGCGCCGACGCCGGTGGCGACCGCGCCGGCTACGGCCGGCGCCGCAGCGACCTGCAGGGCCCGGAGCCGGCCCCCGCCGCGCCGGCCCGTGAGAGCCGGGCGTCCGGGCGGGCCGCCGATCCCGTCACCGCCGCCATCCCGGGGCTGCGCCCGGACCGCAAGCCCGGTGTCCCGCACCCCTCCGGCCCGGTGCCGCCGCTGCGGCGGACCGCCGGGGATGAGCCGGCGCGCAGCGCCCACAGCGAGGCCGATCGGGCCGGGGCGCAGCGCACGGCCACCCGCCGGGCAGCCCGCGGGGCCGCGGCCGCCGGCGCGACCCCCCGCGACAGCGTCGCCTCGACCGGGCCGATCCCCGTCGTCCGGGCGGACGACCCGGAGGCCGACCTCGACACCACCCCGCGCGAGAGCGCGCTGGCCTGGCTGCGGTTCGCCGGCGAGCTGGTCATCGCCCTCGCGGCGGGGGTGGGCATCTACTTCGCCGCCACGGTGCTCTGGGAGATGATCCCGCACCTGGCCGTCTTCCTGGCGCCGCTCGCGGTCACCGGCCTCGTGGCCGGGGTCAACCTGTGGCGGGAGCGCCAGGGCGCCGAACCGATGGGCGCCCGGCTGCTCGCCGTCCTGGTGTTCGCCGGGACGCTGCTCACGATCGCCCCGGCGGCCACCCTCCTCGCGACGTCCTGACCGTCGTTCAGGCGTCGGCCGGCTCGGCGTCGCGCGACGCGGCGAACTCGTCGACGATCGCCGCACCGAACGCGTCCAGGTCGTCGGGCTTGCGGCTGGTCACCAGGTTGCCGTCGACCACGACCTCCTCGTCCACCCACTGGGCGCCCGCGTTGCGCAGGTCGGTCTGCAGCGAGGGCCAGGAGGTCATGCGGCGGCCGCGCACGACGCCGGCCTCGATGAGCACCCAGGGGGCGTGGCAGATCGCCGCCACCGGCTTCCCCGCGTCGAAGAAGGCCTTGACGAAGGTCACGGCGTCGGCGTCCGCGCGCAGGAAGTCGCCGTTGATCACGCCGCCGGGCAGGACGAGGGCCGCGTAGTCGTCCGGGTCGGCCGAGCCCAGGTCGGTGTCGACCGTCCGCTTCTCGCCCTTGTCGATGTGCTCGTAGGCGGTGATGGTGCCCGTCGAGAACGAGACCAGCTCCGGCTCCGCACCCGCCTCCTCCAGCGCCTGCCAGGGGCGGTCCAGCTCGACCTGCTCCACACCGTCGGTGGCCAGCACGGCCACCCTCATCCCGTCCAGTTCTCCTGCCATGGGGGCGGCGCTACCCGGCACCCGGAGGCGGCACACGCCTGAGCACTACGGTTTCGGGCGTGCCCGTCCGCCTGCGCGCCCGCCGGTTCCGCGCCCGCGCGGCCCCGCGCCCCCGGGGCGCCGTCCGCGCGGCCGGCCGCTGCCTCGACACCCTCGTGGCGGGCGACGGGGAGCCGCCCGTCGCGACCATCGATCCACGAGAGATCGCCATCACCGGTGAGCGCGCGGCCCGGAGCGGCCGCGCGCCCGACAGCTGGGAGCACGTCATGCACTGGGGAGCCCCGACCGAGGAGCAGCACCGCCTGCTCGCCGCCGGCCACGCCGTCCGCGTGCCGGCGCCCGTCGCGGGGGTGCGGTCGTGACCGCCACCGGCCGCCGCGGCCTGGCCATCATCGGCGGCGGCAAGATCGGGGAGGCGCTGCTCTCCGGCCTCGTCCGGCGCGCCGGGGCCGACGGGCTCCTCGTCGTCGAGCGCAGCGCGGGGCGCGCCGCGGAGCTCACCGGGCGCTACGGGGTCCCCGCGGTGGGGCTCGCCGACGCCGCGGCCCGGGCGCGGGTGCTGCTCCTCGCGGTGAAGCCGCAGGACATCGAGACGCTCCTCGGCCTGGTGGCCCAGCACGTCGACACGGGGCACCTGGTCGTCTCCGTGGCCGCGGGCGTGCCCACGGCGCGCATCGAGGCGGCGCTGCCGCCCGGCGTCCCGGTCGTGCGGGTCATGCCGAACACCCCCGCGCTCGTGGACGAGGGCATGAGCGTGCTCTCGGCCGGCGCGCACGCGGGGGAGGAGCACCTCGACGAGGCCGAGGCGCTGCTGGCCGCGGTCGGGCAGGTGCGCCGGGTGCCCGAGTCGCAGCAGGACGCCGTCACGGCGCTGTCGGGCAGTGGCCCCGCCTACTTCTTCTACCTCGTCGAGGCGATGGTGGACGCCGGCATCCTGCTGGGCCTGCCGCGGGCGCTGGCCGCAGACCTCATCGTGCAGACGGCGCTGGGCGCGGCGGTGATGATGCGGGACTCGGGCGAGCACCCGGTCCAGCTCCGCGAGGCGGTCTCCAGCCCCGGTGGCACCACGATCGCCGCGATCCGGGAGCTGGAGAAGCACGGCGTCCGCGCCGCGCTGATGGCCGCCATCGAGGCGGCCCACGCCCGTTCGGTGGAGCTCGGCCGCGACCGGCCCTGAGGACGAGTCCTGACGACAAGTCCTGACGTCGACCGGGCGGGACGCGGTGTCCGCGCCTTCTCGTGTCGACAGGTCGACGGGCACCCGGCGTGAGCGGGCGAACACGCTAATGCACATCCGGGCGGATCGGTACGACGCTGCGTCACCGACTTCTCACCGTGTCGCGAAACGCGCCGGAACGCGTGTGCACCGTGTTGCATACGTGTAGTTCTGCCTAGGACGGACCGGTCCGCCTGTTCGTTTCACCCATCGCTTCCGTCACGCGCGTCCCCTTACTCTCAGTACCAGCGCGTGCGTGTTCAGTTGCCGGTGGGGAAGCCGGCGCCACGACACGAGCTAGGTTCCGGAGACGAAGACATGACCATGCCCCAGCGCCACGCTGCCGCCACCGTCGTCCGTCCGGGGATGCCCATGCCCCGTCAGATGGGTCGCCCGATGAACGCCGCGGCGGTCGCCCGCCCGGTCCCGGCCCAGCACCCCGCCGCCATGCCGATCGGCCGCCCGGCCGTCCCGGCCCCCCGCGCCGCCGTCACCTTCCTGACCGTCGCCGAGGTCGCCTCGATGATGCGCGTCTCGAAGATGACCGTGTACCGCCTCGTCCACGCCGGTGAGCTCTCCGCCGTCCGCGTCGGCCGCTCGTTCCGCGTGCCGGAGCGCGCCGTGCAGGACTACCTGCGCGACGCCTACACCGACATCGCCTGAGAACGGTCCCGTCCTCCGGGACGGAGCCACGTCGTCTCCTCCGAGCCGCCCGCGGCAGCGTCGCCGCGGGGTGGCTCGGGTACGCTCGGTCGCCGGGCGAGGGCGGGACACGGTCCTGCTGCCGCGTTCGAGCTGATCATTTCGCGAAGTCGGGAGAGCACACGTGGGTTCGGTCATCAAGAAGCGGCGCAAGCGGATGGCGAAGAAGAAGCACCGCAAGCTGCTGAAGAAGACGCGCGTCCAGCGCCGCAACAAGAAGTGAGCTGAGGCTCGTGCCGCCCGCGGTCGTCCTCGTCACCGGTGTGAGCCGGTGGCTGGGTGGCGCGCTGGCGGCCGAGCTCGCCTCCGACCCGCGCATCCAGCGGGTCATCGGGGTGGACACCGTCCCCCCGTCGCCGGCCATGCTGCGCCGGCTGGGTCGCACCGAGTTCGTGCGGGCCGACATCCGCAACCCGCTGATCGGCAAGGTCATCGCCGCGGCGTCGGTCGACACCGTCGTGCACATGAACATCAGCTCCACGCCCGCCGGCTCCGGTGGGCGGGTGCCGATGAAGGAGCTCAACGTCATCGGCACGATGCAGCTGCTGGCCGCCTGCCAGCGCGCGTCGTCGGTGCGCCGGTTCGTGCTGAAGTCGACCAGCGCCGTCTACGGCGCCTCGTCGCGCGACCCGGCCGTCTTCACCGAGACCATGCAGGCGCGCCAGGTCCCCTCCGGCGGGTTCGCCCGGGACAGCGTCGACATCGAGGGCTACGTGCGCTCCTTCGGGCGCCGCCGTCCCGACGTCGACGTCGCGGTGCTCCGCTTCACCAACTTCATCGGTCCGCGCATCGACTCGCTGCTGACCGGCTTCCTGCGGATGCCGCTGGTGCCCACGGCCCTGGGCTACGACGCCCGGGTGCAGCTGCTGCACGAGGACGACGCCCTCGCGGTGCTGACCCGGGCCACCACCGGCGACTTCGTCGGCACCGTCAACGTGGGCGGTGAGGGCACCCTCCTGCTCTCGCAGGCCATCCGCCGCCTCGGTCGCATCGAGGTCCCGCTGCCCTCTCCCGCGCTGGGCTCGGTCGGGCGCCTGTCGCGCCGGTTCGGCTTCGTCGACTACTCCCCGGAGCAGATGCGCTTCCTCAACTTCGGCCGCGTCGTGGACACCACGGTGCTGCGCACCACCTTCGGCTGCACCCCCCGCTACACCACCGCGGCCGCCCTGGCGGACTACGCGCGCACGGTGCCCCCGGTCCTCGACCCGGGGGCCGTCCGGGCGGTGGGCGGCGGGCTGCGGTCGGTGCTGGGCCGGCTCGGCGACACCGCCTCGGCCGTGGAGCACCGGTTCCGGCCGGCCCCGCCGGCGCCGGGGCTGCGGGCGGTGCGCGATGCCTGAGGCCCGGGTCATCCGGCTGCGCCCCGAGGACGACGAGCCCCGCGTGGCCGCACCCTCCGCACCCCCGGGGTGGGAGGAGCAGCTGGCCGGCGGCGTCGACTTCCTCCAGCGCCGGTTGACCGGCGAGTACGAGACCGACGAGTTCGGCTTCGACCCCGACCTGGCCGACCACGTCCTGCTCCCGGCGCTGCGCCCGCTGTTCCGCCGGTGGTTCCGGGTGGAGACCTTCGGCCTGGAGAACGTGCCCGCCGACAGCGGGGCGCTCGTGGTGGCCAACCACTCCGGCACGCTGCCGGTGGACGCGCTCATGACCACCGTGGCCCTGCACGACGAGCACCCGGCCGGACGCCGGTTCCGCCTGCTCGGCGCCGACCTCGTCTTCGAGCTGCCCGGGGTCGGCGCGCTGGCCCGGAAGTTCGGGGCCACGCTGGCGTGCAACGAGGACGCCGAGCGGCTGCTGACAGGCGGCGAGCTGGTGGGCGTCTTCCCCGAGGGGTTCAAGGGCATCGGCAAGCCGTTCCGCGAGCGCTACACGCTGCAGCGCTTCGGCCGGGGCGGCTTCGTGTCGGCGGCGCTGCGCACCGGGGCGCCGATCATCCCCTGCGCCATCGTGGGCGCCGAGGAGATCTACCCGATGATCGGCAACGCCCGCACCGCCGCCCGCCTGCTGGGGCTGCCGTACTTCCCGGTGACGCCGACGTTCCCGCTGCTCGGCCCCCTGGGCCTGGTGCCGTTGCCCTCGAAGTGGCTGATCGCCTTCGGCGCCCCGATCGAGACGGCGTCCTACGGCCCGGCCGCGGCGGAGGACCCGATGCTGGTCTTCAACCTGACCGACCAGGTGCGCGAGACGATCCAGCACTCGCTGTACCAGCTCCTGCTGCAGCGCAGGAGCGTCTTCAGCTGACGGCCCGCGCCGAGCGTGGGGGGACGAGGGTCCTTCTTGTCACCACGGCAGCTTGTTGCGGCGGCGCAGGGCGATCGTGCCGCCGACGAGCCCACCGGAGACCGCGGCCGCGGCGACGGTGGGCAGCCCGATCTTCGCCGCCTTCCGTCCGGTACGGAAGTCGCGGATGGTCCAGCCCCGGGCACGGGCCTCGGCGCGCAGCTCGGTGTCGGGGTTGACCGCCACCGCCGTGCCGGTCAGCGAGAGCATCGGCAGGTCGTTGGCCGAGTCGCTGTACGCGGTGCACCGGGAGAGGTCCAGGCTCTCCCGCTCGGCGAGCGCGAGGACGGCCTCCGCTTTCGCCGGGCCGTGCATCAGCTCGCCGACCAGCCGGCCGGTGTACCGCCCGTCGACGATCTCCGAGACGGTGCCCAGAGCGCCGGTCAGGCCCAGCCGCTGGGCGATGATCGACGCCAGCTCCACCGGCGTGGCCGTCACCAGCCAGACCCGCTGGCCGGCGTCGAGGTGCTGCTGCGCGAGCACGCGGGTGCCCGACCAGATGCGGTCGGCCATCAGCTCGTCGTAGATCTCCTCGCCGGCCTGCTGGATCTCCGACACCTCACGGCCGGCGACGAAGGCCAGCGCGTTCTCCCGGATGGTGAGCATGTCGTCGGCGCTCTCGTTGCCGGCGATGCGGAACTTGGCCTGCTGCCAGACGAAGCGCGCCAGGTCCCGGTTGGAGAAGTACTTGCGCGCCGCCAGCCCGCGGGCGAACCAGAACAGCGAGGCGCCCATCATCATCGTGTTGTCGACGTCGAAGAAGGCCGCGGCCGTGAGGTCGGGCTCGACGGCGGGCGGGCTCGCGACCTCGGCGGCCGCGGCCGAGGCAGCGCCGGCGACGTGGGCGCGGATCTCCTCGTCGGTCTGCGCGGCACGGCGACCGCGCACGGACAGTCGGGGCACGGCGACCTCCCTCACTCGATCCGTTCCGCTGCACCGGGAACTGGGCCTGGCGCCGTCCCCCTGCACCCGCGCCTGCGACCCTAGCCGGGCCGGCAGCCCGGCCGAGGCGGTGGTCAGCAGTCGCCGATGGTGATCAGCGGCGGCAGGCAGACGTCCAGCGGGCCCGGCAGGGGGACGGCGACCACCGGCGGGGGCGTCGTCGTGGTCACGCTGCCCGTACCGGGGCCGGCCGGCACCGGCAGGCTCGGCACCGGGGGCGGCGTGAGGCCGGTCGGCGCCGGGGTCGCGACGGTCGTGGGCCCGGCGCCCCGCGCCGGAGGCCCGGGCTCACCCGCCGGCCCGGGGGCGGGTGGAGCGGACGGCGCCGCGGGGCCGGTGGAGACTGCCGAGGGCGGAACCTCCGTGCGGGGGCCGGCAGGCGCGGGGCCGGGCGGCTCCTCGGCGACGGTCGCCGGGCCGTCGGTGGAGCAGGGCCCCGGGACGGGGCCGAGGGCGTCGTCCCGGAGGACGGCCGGGCCCGCCGCGCACTGCAGCGCCCCGCGGAGCCCGTCCACCCGGCTGGTGAGCGCGTCCAGCAGCGCGGTGGACCGCCCGAAGGCCGGTGCGGCGTCCGCCGGCACGTCGTCGGCCAGGGTGGCGAGCGCACCCGACTGCCCGGCGGTCCAGCGGGCCAGGACGTCCAGCGGCGCGGGGTCGAGGGTCTGCACCGCGCGCCCGGTGAGCCAGCCGGCGCCCTCGGTGGTGTGCTCGTCCATGGTCTCCAGCGTGCGCGCGACCAGCGCCGGCTCCCCCGTGCCGGCCAGGTGGGTCAGCTCCTCCAGCCGGGTGGTGGCCAGCTCCAGGAGGGTCTGGCCGCGGCTGTCGCCGGCCAGGGCGAGCTGGGTCTGCTCGGTGCCGCGCTTGAGGTCGTAGAGGGGGTCGCCCGGCTGCGCCCCGGCCGCCACGGCGACCAGTGCGGCCAGGCCGGTCACGCCGACCGCCGCGCCGGCCAGCCCGGCGGTGATCCGTCCCCGCCACCGCGACGGCGGCCGGTCCACCGCCCGGGCGGCGAGCAGCCGCCGGCCGAGGGAGCCGGGCGCCGGCTCGGGGGTGCGGACGGCGGCCATCGCCACGAGGCGGGCGCGCGCCCGGGCCCGGTACTGGGGGTCGGGACCGGTGTCGAGCTGCGTGGCGAGGGCCTCGAGACGGGCGGCCACCGCCGCCTCGGTGCCGGGACCGGTCAGCGTCGAGCCGTCCTCGGGCCGGATCACCCGCCACCTCCCGTCCTCGCCGCAGCGGAGCTCCCGGTTCCGGCGGGGGACCGCCGGGACCTGCCCAACGACGCAGCTGTCCCGCCGGTTACGGCCGGCCCCGGGGCACGGGTCACCGCAGCCCCTCGGGGAGCAGGCTCGCCAGCCGCCGGACCGCCCGGTGCTGCAGCGCCTTGATGGCGCCGTCCTTCTTCCCCATGATCTCGGCAGTCTCGGAGACGGAGAGACCGTGCAGGAACCGCAACACGATGCACTCCTGCTGCTCGCTCCCCAGCTGCCGCACGCAGGCGAGCAGCTGCTCGTTGGTGAGGTGCTGCAGGACGGCGTCCTCGGGGCCGTCGGTGGCCCGGTCGGCGTCCCGCATGTCCGCGGTGCTGACCTCCAGCCGGAAGCGGCTGCTCTTCACCTGGTCGCGGATGATGTTGCGGGCGATCGTGACCAGCCAGGCGCCGACGTCGCGACCCTGGAACGAGAGCGAGTCGATCCGCCGGAGCGCGCGCACGAAGGTCTCGCTGGTGACGTCCTCGGCCGTCGCCCGGTCGCCGACCCGGTGGTAGACGTACCGGTGCACCAGCGTCACGTAGTGGTCGTAGAGCCGGCCGAATGCCTCGGCGTCCCCGGCCTGCGTCCGGCGCACCAGCTCCCAGACGTCGACGTCGCCGGCCGCCACCGGGCCCGGGTCGACCTCGGCGAGCTCCGCGACGACCTCGGTGGGCAGGTCGGCGGCGTCGGGCACGGCGACCGGGGGGCCGGCGGGCGGGTGGGCCACCACGGGCGCGGGCAGGGCCTCGGAGCTCGCGCGGGGGAACGGCGTCGGACGCGGGCGGGGCTCGGCGGACCGCTCGGCATCCAGCGGGTGCGGCATGCGGGCGTTCGACCTCCTCATCGGCCCGCTGTGCCTGGACCGTCCTCGTGCGCAGGGCGCGCCGGAACCGTGCGGGGGCTGCGGCGCGGCCCCCATGGTGACAACATCGCCCCTGGCCGTCCACGGCAGCCTGCCCCCGCGCGCCTCCGAGCGCACGCCGGGGCGCCGGCTGCGTGCCGCACCGACGACAGGAGATGCAGTGTCCGAGGCAGGCACCTCGCTGGCCGCGCTCGTCCGCGCGGCCGCGCAGCGCGACCCGGACGCCCTGGCCGTGGTGTCCGGCGACCGCCGGCTGACCTGGGGCGAGCTCGACGCCTCGGCCGACCGGGTCGCGGCGGGGTACGCCGGCCGCGGGCTGACCGCGGGGGACCGGGTCGCCGTCCAGCTGCCCAACGGGGTGGACTGGCTGCGCGCGGTGCTGGGCGGGCTGCGAGCGGGCCTCGTCGTCGTCCCGGTGAACACCGCCTACACCGACCCCGAGCTCGAGCACGTGCTCACCGACTCCGGCGCCGCGCTGCTGGTCGCCACCGGCGTGCGCGACCCGCTGGCCGGGGTCCCGGTCTGCCCGGGGCCGCCCGAGGCCGAGGGTCCGTCGCCCACGGTGGCCGACGACCCCGCGGCGCTGGCCTTCCTCTGCTACACCAGCGGGACCACCGGCCGACCGCGCGGCGCGATGCTCACCTCCGGCGCGCTCCGGGCCAACCAGGAGCAGTGCCTGGCCATGACGCCGCCGCCCGTCCGCGCCGACGACCGGGTGCTGCTGGTGCTGCCGCTGTTCCACGTCTACGGGCTGAACGCCGGCTTCGGGTTGGTCGCCGCCACCGGCGCCTGCGCGGTCCTGCAGGAGACCTTCGACCCGCGCGCCTGCCTCGCGCTGATGGCCGACGAGCAGGTCACCGCCGTCCCCGGCGCGCCGCCGATGTACCAGGCCTGGCTGGCCGTCGCCGACGCCGACAACCTCGAGGACCCCGCCCACCCCGACGCCATGCTCCGCCGCGCGTTCGCCGCCGTCCGCATCGCCTCCGCCGGCGCCGCACCCCTGCCCGAGCAGGTGTGGACGGCGATGCGCGAGCGCGCCGGCGTCACGGTGTGGGAGGGCTACGGCCTCACCGAGGCCGCGCCCGTCGTGGCCAGCACCCTGGCCACCGGCCGGGCCAAGCCCGCCTGCATCGGCGGCCCGGTGCCCGGGCTGGAGCTCGCGCTGCGCGACACCGCCGTCGCGGCACCGCTCCCGGGCGACCCGGCCGGCGGCGACGGGGGCGAGGACGGCGCCGACGAGGGCCCGGGCGAGATCTGGGTGCGCGGCCCCAACCTCTTCTCCGGCTACTGGCCCGACGGCGCCGACGGGCCGGACGCGGACGGGTGGCTGGGCACCGGCGACCTCGCCTACCGCGACGCCGACGGCGACCTCCACCTCGTCGACCGGCGCAGCGACCTCATCCTCGTCAGCGGCTTCAACGTCTACCCGGCCGAGGTGGAACGGGTCCTCGACCAGCACCCCGCGGTGGCGGAGAGCGCGGTCATCGGTGTGCCCGAGCCGCGCACCGGGGCAGCGGTGCAGGCCGTCGTCGTGCTGGCGCCGGGGGAGCGGCTCGCGGTCGAGGACCTGCAGGCGCACGCCGCGGAGTCCCTGGCGCGGTACAAGGTGCCGACGTCGCTCCACTTCCTCCCGTCGCTGCCCCACTCGCTCACCGGCAAGGTCAGCCGGGCCCGGCTCCGCGAGCTGGGCCTCACCGGCACCGACAGCGACGCCGACGAGACGGTGCCCGCCGCCACCGGCGAGGCCGGCGATGGCTGAGCGCCTGCAGCTGCTGGTGCGCGACGGCTGCCACCTCTGCCGCACCGCGGCCGAGCAGCTGGCCCCCCTCGCCGCGAACGCCGGCCTGCGGGTCGTCGAGGTCGACGTCGACGCCGACCCGGAGCTGCAGGCCGAGTACGGCGACCGGGTGCCGGTCCTTCTGCTCGACGGCCGGGAGCACTCCTACTTCACGCTCGACGTCCCCCGGTTGCGGCGGGACCTCGGGGTGTAGGGCCGGGCTCCGGCGCGCACCCCCCGTCCGGGTGGCGGCCGCCCGGCGGCTACCGTGGTCTCCACCACATCTGCGACCCGATCGGCCCAGGTCAACGGGCCGATGCGGTCCCGGCGACTTTGTTCCTGCGTTCACAAGCGGTTACCGTGGCTGTCGCGAGCGCTTCGTGCGCCCGCGTCCCCGATGTCGTAGCCCCGCCCCCGGCGCCCGCCGGGCCCCCGGGCGCGACCGCTGTGGAGAGCCCGTGATCCAGCCGCGGCCCCGGTCGATCCCGGAGGCCACCGTCGCCCGTCTGGCCGTGTACCTGCGGGTGCTGACCAGCTTCGCCGACGGCGGCCGGACCACCGTCTCCTCCGGCGACCTGGCCTCGGCCGCGGGGGTCAACCCGGCCGGCCTCCGCAAGGACCTGTCCCACCTGGGCTCCTGCGGGGTGCGCGGGGTCGGCTACGACGTGCGCGCCCTGCGCGAGCGCATCGCCCGCGTGCTGGGTGCCGAGCGCTCCCGCGCGTGCGTGCTCGTGGGTATCGGCAACCTGGGCTCGGCGCTCGCCGACTACGCCGGTTTCGGCAGCCGGGGTTTCGAGTTCGTCGGCCTCCTCGACGCCGCGCCGAGCCGGGTCGGCCAGCGCATCGGCGGGCTGACCGTGCAGGACGTGGCCGACCTCGACGCGGTCGTCGCGGCCACGCAGGCCTCCATCGGGGTCATCGCGACGCCGGCCGACGTCGCCCAGCAGGTCTGCGACCGGCTCGCCGCGGCCGGGGTGAGGAGCATCTTGAACTTCGCGCCGGTGACGCTGTCGGCCCCCGCGGGCGTCGACGTCCGCCACGTCGACCTCTCCGTGGAGCTCCAGGTGCTGGCCTTCCTCGGCCACCAGCGGGTGCCCGTGGGGGAGGAGTCAGCATGAGCCTCCTGGCGGTGGGCGTGAGCCACCAGACCGCACCGGTCGCGCTGCTGGAGCAGTTCGCGATGGGTCCCGACGAGCGGGTCAAGGCGCTGCACGAGCTGGTCGGTAGCGACCACGTCAGCGAGGCGCTGGTGCTCGCCACCTGCAACCGCGTCGAGGTGTTCGCCGAGGTCGAGCGCTTCCACGGCGGCGTCACCGACGTCAGCCGGGTGCTGGCGCGCCAGGCCGGCGCCACGGTGGAGGAGCTCTCCCCGTACGTGACCGTGCACTACGAGGACCAGGCCGTGGCCCACCTGTTCACCGTGGCCGCCGGGCTGGACTCGATGGTCGTCGGCGAGACCCAGGTGCTCGGGCAGCTGCGCGCCGCCTACGCCCTCGCCCGCGAGGAGGGCACCGTCGGCCGCGCCCTGCACCCGGTCGCCCAGCGCGCGCTGCGGGTGGGCAAGCGGGTCCACTCCGAGACCGGCATCGACCAGGCCGGCGCCTCGCTCGTCTCCGTGGCCCTGGACCGGGCCGAGGCCCGCATCGGCGCCCTCGCCGGCCGGCCCGTCCTCGTCGTCGGCGCGGGGTCCATGGGCGCGCTCGCCGCGACCACGCTGGCCCGTCGCGGCGCCGACGTGGTCGTCAGCAGCCGCACCCCCGCCTCCGCCCGGCGGCTGGCCGAGGCGGTCGACGGCCGCGCCGTTCCCCTGACCGGCGTGGGTGAGGAGCTCGCCGCCGCCGACGTGCTCCTCACCTGCACCGGCGCGACCGGGCTGGTCGTCGGCACCGACGTCGTCGCGCAGGCGATGACCGGCCGGGGCGACCGGCCGCTGGTGGTCATCGACCTGGCCCTGCCCCGCGACGTCGACCCGGGCGTGGCCGCGCTGCCCGGCGTGCACGTCGTGGACCTGGCCCTCCTGCAGGGCGAGCGGCACGACGGCGAGACCACCGCGGGGCCGGTGGCGGCCGACGACATCAGCGCCGCCCGCGCCATGATCGAGGCCGAGACGGCGCTGCTGCGCGCCGAGCGGCAGGCCGCCGAGGTCGGGCCCACCGTCTCCGCGCTGCGCAGCCAGGCCGCCGAGGTCGTGGACGCCGAGCTGCTCCGCCTGGCCGGCCGGCTGCCCGACCTGGACGGCCGGGCCCGCGCGGAGATCGCGCGCACCGTGCGCCGCGTGGTCGACAAGCTGCTGCACGAGCCCACCGTGCGGGTCAAGGAGCTGGCCGCCACGCCGGGCGGCACCGACTACGCCGGCGCGCTGCGGGCACTGTTCGGTCTGGGCATCGACGCCGACGTCACCCCCGGCGCCGGCCGGCTGGCCGACGCCGTCACCGTCGACCCCGACCGCCCGGGAGGCCCGGCATGACCGCCACCGAGGTGCAGGTCACCGCCGCCCCGGTGGCGGGGACCGCCGTCCCGCTGCGGCTGGGCACCCGGGCCAGCGTGCTGGCCCGGACGCAGTCCCAGGACGTCGCCGATGCCCTGACCGCCGCCACCGGCGTGCCGGTCGAGCTCGTGCTGATCAGCACCGAGGGCGACCGGTCCTCGGCGGCGATCGCCCAGCTGGGCGGCACCGGCGTGTTCGTGACCGCGATCCGCCGCGCCCTGCTGGACGGCGAGATCGACCTGGCGGTGCACAGCTACAAGGACCTGCCGACCGCGCCCGAGCCGGGGCTGAACCTGGCCGCGGTGCCGGTGCGGGAGGACCCGCGCGACGCCCTGGTGGCCCGCGACGGGCTGACGCTCGGCGAGCTGCCGCCCGGCTCGCGCATCGGGACCGGCGCCCCGCGCCGCGTCGCGCAGCTGCGGGCCCTCGGCCTCGGCCTGGACATCGTGCCGATCCGCGGCAACGTGGACAGCCGGATGGCCCGCGTGGCCGGCTCGCCCGGCGGCCCGGGTGACCTGGACGCCGTCGTCCTGGCCCGGGCAGGGCTGAGCCGGATCGGCCGCACCGACCGGATCACCGAGACCCTCGACCCGCTCCAGGTGCTGCCCGCCCCGGCCCAGGGGGCCCTGGCCGTGGAGTGCCGCACCAGCGACGCCCGCACCCGGGAGCTGCTGGGCCGGCTCGAGGACCCCGCCACGCGCGCCTGCGTGGTGGCCGAGCGCGCCACCCTCGCCGCGCTCGAGGCCGGGTGCAGCGCCCCGGTCGCCGCGTACGCCGAGGTCGCCGAGGGGGAGAGCGGCCCCGAGCTGTTCCTCCGCGCCTCGGTGACCGCCCTGGACGGCAGCGACTCCGTCCGCGGGTCGGCCACCGGGCCGCTGACCGACGCCGCCGCGCTCGGCCGGGGCCTCGCCGCCGAGCTGCTCGACCGGGGCGCGGCCGCGCTCATGGCGGCCGGCGAGTGACCCCCCGCCCCACCCAGACCCCACAAGACGCCCGATCGCCTCGGGCCATACCAGACGCCCGACGCAGTCGGGCCAGGATCAGGAGCACGCGATGACGCGCTTGCGCAAGACCGCAGGCCACGCCGGCCGGGTCGTGTTCGTCGGCGCCGGCCCGGGCGACCCGGGCATGCTGACCGCCCGGGCGAGCGCCGCGCTGGCCGAGGCGGCGGTGGTCCTCGTCGACCCCGACGTTCCCGCCGCCGTCCAGGACGCCGTCCGCGAGGCCAACCCGGGGACCGAGCTCACGCCGGTGTCCGGTGAGCCCGCCGAGGTCGCCAAGGGTGCGGTCGCGGCCGCCAAGAACGGCGCCGTCGTCGTCCGGCTGGTGACCGGTGACCCCTACACCTCCGACGACGTGGTCAAGGAGGTGCTCGCCGTCGGGCGCACCTCCGTGCCCTTCGACGTGGTGCCGGGCGTCGCCACCGCCACCGCCGTCCCCGCCTTCGCGGGGGTCGCGCTGGGCAGCACCGCGGTGACCGCGGACCTGCGCAGCGGCGTGGACCTCCCCGCGCTGGCCGGCGCCGCCGCGGCGGCCGGCGGCACGCTGGTCCTGCAGGGCACCGCCGACCAGCTCCCGGACGCCGCCGTGCGCCTGGTGGAGGGCGGCCTCTCCGGCAGCACCCCCCTGGTCGTGACCACCGGCGGCTCGGGCACCGGCCAGAAGAGCCTGGTCACCAAGCTCTCCGCCGTGGCGGAGAAGACCGCCGGGCTGGACCCGCTGAGCGGGCCCGTGGTGGCCACCGTCGGCACCGCCGTCGACAAGCGCGGCCGGCTGTCCTGGTGGGAGAGCCGCCCGCTGTTCGGCTGGCGGGTGCTCGTGCCGCGGACCAAGGACCAGGCCGGCGAGATGAGCGACCGGCTGCGCGCCTACGGGGCCGTGCCGGTCGAGGTGCCGACGATCGCCGTCGAGCCGCCGCGCAGCCCGGCCCAGATGGACCGCGCCGTCAAGGGCCTGGTCACCGGCCGCTACGGCTGGATCGTCTTCACCTCGGTCAACGCGGTGAAGGCCGTGCGGGAGAAGTTCGTCGAGCTCGGCCTGGACGCGCGCGCCTTCGCCGGTGTGAAGGTCGCCTGCGTCGGCGAGCAGACGGCCGAGGCCGTGCGGGACTTCGGCATCCAGCCGGAGCTGGTGCCCACGGGTGAGCAGTCCAGCCAGGGCCTGCTCGCCGACTTCCCGGAGTACGACGACGTGCTCGACCCGATCGAGCGGGTGCTGCTGCCCCGCGCCGACATCGCCACCGAGACCCTCGCGGCCGGGCTGGTCGAGCGCGGCTGGGAGATCGACGACGTCACCGCCTACCGGACCGTGCGGGCCGCCCCGCCGCCGGCGGCGGTGCGCGAGGCGATCAAGGGCGGTGGCTTCGACGCCGTCTGCTTCACCTCGTCGAGCACCGTGCGGAACCTGGTCGGCATCGCCGGCAAGCCGCACGCCAAGACCGTGGTCGCGGTGATCGGCCCGGCCACCGCCGCGAGCGCGCAGGAGTTCGGGCTGCGGGTCGACGTGCAGCCGGAGACGGCCGCCGTCGCGCCGCTGGTCGACGCGCTGGCCGAGTACGCCCTGTCGCTGCGCGAGGCGGAGGACGGCGAGGGTAAGTGACCGGCTCGGGTGGCGGGGCGGGACACGTGCAGGGCGCGAACCCGGGCTTCGCACGCGGGCGCCGGCTGCGGTCGACGCCCGCGCTGCGGCGGCTGACCGCGCAGACCCGGGTGGCCCCGGCCGACCTGGTGCTGCCGGTCTTCGTCAAGGAGGGCATCGACGCCCCGGTGCCCATCGGCTCGATGCCCGGCGTGGTCCAGCACACGCAGGACTCGCTGCGGAAGGCCGCGCACGAGGCGGCCGAGGCCGGCATCGGCGGGCTGATGCTCTTCGGCATCCCGTCGGGCAAGGACCCGGTCGGCTCGCAGGCCGACGCCGCCGACGGCGTGGTCAACGTGGCGCTGCAGAACCTGCGGGCCGACCTCGGCGACGAGCTGGTGCTCATGGCCGACCTCTGCCTGTGCGAGTACACCGACCACGGGCACTGCGGCGTCGTCACCCCGGCGGGCGTGGTGGACAACGACCCGACCCTGGACCGGTACGCCGCCGTGGCGATCGCGCAGGCGCAGGCCGGCGCCCACCTGGTGGCCCCCAGCGGGATGATGGACGGCCAGGTGGCGGCGATCCGCGCCGGGCTCGACAGCGCCGCGTCCACCGAGGTGCCGATCCTGGCCTACGCGGCCAAGTACGCCTCGGGCTTCTACGGCCCCTTCCGCGAGGCGGCCGAGGGTGCCCCGCAGTTCGGCGACCGGTCGACCTACCAGATGGACCCGCCGAACGCCGACGAGGCGCTGCGCGAGGTGGCGCAGGACCTGGCCGAGGGCGCCGACGCGGTGATGGTGAAGCCGGCGCTGCCCTACCTGGACATCGTGGCGCGCGTCGCCGAGGCCGTGCAGGTGCCGGTGAGCGCCTACCAGGTCAGCGGCGAGTACGCGATGGTCGAGGCGGCCGCCGCCAACGGCTGGGTGGACCGCGAGCGGGCGATCCTCGAGACGCTGGTCGCCATCCGCCGCGCGGGCGCCGGCCAGGTGCTCACCTACTGGGCCGTCGAGGCCGCGCGGCTGCTCACCCGCTGACCCGGTGGTGGTCGGGGACATGACGTACGTCGAGCCCGGGGGCTCCTGGCGGCCGTTCTGGCTGGTCGCCGGGGTCCTCGGGCTCCTCGTCGTCTGGGACCTGGTGCTGCCCGGGCCCGACGTCCCGCCGCTGGTCTGGGTGGTCACGCTGGTCGCGGTGCCCGGCGTCGTCGCCATCGGCTGCCTCTCCGCCCGCCGGGTGTGGACGGTCCGGGTGGACGCCGACGGCCTGGCGGTGGGCCGCGAGCAGGTGCCGCTGCGCGAGGTCGACGCGACGGCGCTGCGGGAGGCCGACGCCGGGGTCGACGCCGGCGCCCCCGTGCTCGGCGGGGGCTGGTCGCTGCCACGCGGCCGCACCGGGCTGCCGCTGCGGCTGACCGACGGCCGGACGGTGCTCGTCCCGACCCGCGACCCCGCGGCGCTGCGGGCGGCCCTGCTGGCGGGTGTGCGCCACGCCTCCGAACGGTCGCCCGGCGCAGAGGGGACACTGGGGACGTGACCTCGCTGGACAGCCCGCCCTACACCTACGAGGCCCCGGTCTCGGCCGGCCTCTTCGCCCGCGGTCAGGAGATCACCCCGGGCGGGGTGAACAGCCCGGTGCGCGCCTTCCGCGCCGTCGGCGGCACGCCGCGCTTCATGGCCGAGGGCTCCGGTCCCTGGATCACCGACGCCGACGGACGGCGCTACGTGGACCTGGTCAGCTCGTGGGGGCCGATGATCCTGGGCCACGCGCACCCCGCCGTCGTCGAGGCGGTCACCGCCGCCGCGCGCCGGGGCCTGTCCTTCGGCGCCCCCACCGAGGGCGAGCTGGAGCTCGCCGAGGAGATCCGGGCCCGCGTGGCGCCGGTCGAGCGGGTGCGGCTGGTCAACTCCGGCACCGAGGCGGTCCTCTCGGCGGTGCGGCTGGCCCGCGGCGCGACGGGCCGCCCCCTGCTGGTCAAGTTCGCCGGCAACTACCACGGGCACGTCGACGCGCTGCTCGCCTCGGCCGGCTCCGGGGTCGCGACGCTCGGGCTGCCCGACACCCCCGGCGTCACCACCGGGGCCGCCGCCGACACGATCGTGCTGCCCTACAACGACGTCGCCGCCGTCGAGGCCGTCTTCGCCGAGCGGGGGGCGCAGATCGCCGCGGTGGTCAGCGAGGCGGCGCCGGGCAACATGGGCGTCGTGCCCCCGCTGGACGGGTTCAACGCCGAGCTCCGCCGGATCACGGCCGCCCACGGCGCGCTGCTGGTCCTCGACGAGGTCATGACCGGCTTCCGGGTCTCGCGGTCGGGCTGGTACGGCCTGGACCCGGTCGACGCCGACCTGTTCACCTTCGGCAAGGTGATGGGCGGCGGGTTGCCCGCGGCGGCCTTCGGGGGGCGGGCCGACCTCATGGACCACCTCGCGCCGAGCGGGCCGGTCTACCAGGCGGGCACCCTGTCGGGGAACCCGGTGGCGGTCGCGGCGGGCCTGGCCACGCTGCGGAACTGCACCGACGAGGTCTACGCCCGCTGCGACGAGGTCTCCGCCGTCCTGCGCGGGGCCGCGAGCGCCGCGCTGTTCGCCGCCGGTGTGCCGCACCGGGTGCAGCAGGCCGGCAACATGTTCTCGATCTTCTTCGTGCCCGACGAGCGGCAGGTGCGCGACTACGACGACGCCCGCACGCAGGACGTCTCCCGCTACACCGCCTTCTTCCACGCGCTGCTCGCCCGCGGGGTGTACCTCCCGCCGTCGGCGTTCGAGGCCTGGTTCGTCAACGCGCAGCTCGACGGCGAGGCCCTCGACCGCGTGCTCGAGGCCCTGCCCGCGGCGGCCCGCGCCGCCGCCGAGGCCGACGCCCACCGCACCGGCGCGATCGACAGCGAGCGCTCCTCGTGACCACCACCGTCGTCCACCTCCTCCGGCACGGCGAGGTGCACAACCCCGCCGGCGTGCTCTACGGCCGGCTGCCCGGCTACCGGCTGTCGGCCGCCGGCGAGGCCATGGCGGTCGCGGCCGCGGAGTGGTTCCGCGGCCGGGACGTCGTCCACCTGGTGTCCAGCCCCCTGGAGCGGGCCCGGCAGACCATCCGCCCCCTGGCCGAGGCCACGGGGCTGGAGGTCGCCGTCGACGAGCGGATCATCGAGGCGGGCAACGCCTTCGAGGGCACGGTCGTCGGCCGCGGGGGCGGCGTCTTCCGGGCGCCCCGCAACTGGTGGAAGCTGCGCAACCCCATGGAGCCCTCCTGGGGCGAGCCGTACGTCGAGATCGCCGCGCGCATGATCGCCGCCGTCGAGGCCGCCCGCGACACCGCCCGCGGCCACGAGGCCGTGCTGGTCAGCCACCAGCTGCCCATCTGGACCACCCGCCTGCACGTCGAGGGACGCCGCTTCGCCCACGACCCCCGCCGCCGGGAGTGCTCGCTGGCCAGCGTCACCTCGCTCACCTACGAGGACGACCGGTTCGTGGGCGTCGCGTACGCCGAGCCGGCCGGCGCCACCGACCCCGACGCGGTGCCGGGCGCATGAGGAAGGTGCTCACGGCCGTCCTGGCGACGGCGCTGCTCGCCGGGTGCAGCACCGGCTCCGACGCCGTCGACGTCAACAACGGCGGCGAGTTCCGCTTCGTGGCCGGCACGCCCGCCGGCGAGGTCATCCCGGCCGACGAGCGGCAGGCCGCGCCGCGGTTCACCGGCGAGCTGCTGGACGGGAGCGCCTTCGAGTCGACGACGCTGGACGGCGAGATCGCGGTGATCAACTTCTGGGGCTCCTGGTGCCCGCCCTGCCGGGTGGAGACGCCGGAGTTCGAGGAGGTCTACGGCGAGGTCGGGGCCGAGGGGGTCGAGTTCCTCGGCATCAACGTCAAGGACGACCGCCAGCTGGCGCAGGCCTTCCTCGACGGCGGGGAGATCACCTTCCCGTCGCTGTTCGACCCGCGCGGCGAGGTCGCCCTCGCGTTCCGCGACTACCCGGCCAACGCGATCCCCTCGACCGTGGTGCTGGACCGGCAGGGTCGGGTGGCCGCCGTGTACACCGCGGCGGTGCAGCAGGACGACCTGCGCGGCACCCTGGACCTGCTGCTGGCGGAAGGGGCCTGACCGTGGGGGAGACCTTCGCCGGCCTGGTCACCGACGGGCCACTGCTCGTGGCGGCCGGCGTCGCCGCGCTCGTGGGGCTGATCAGCTTCGCCTCGCCCTGCGTGCTGCCGCTGGTGCCCGGCTACCTCTCCTACGTCACCGGGCTGGTCGGCAGCGGCACCCGGACCGCGGCCGCTACACCCGCGCCCTCCGGGGGTGGCACGGCGACGGCGGTGCGCGCGCCGGTGGACGACCGCGCGCCCCGCGGGCGGGTGGTGCTCGGCGCGCTGCTGTTCGTGCTCGGCTTCACCCTCGTCTTCGTGGCCTTCGGCGCCGCGTTCGGCGGGCTGGGCCGGCTGCTGGTCGAGCACGCCGAGACCCTCAACCGGGTGTTCGGGGCGATCACGGTCGTCGTCGGGCTGGGCTTCCTCGGCTGGCTGCCGCTGCTGCAGCGCACCAAGCGGCTCCGCGCGCGGCCGGTCACCGGGCTCGCCGGGGCCCCGCTGCTGGGCATCGTCTTCGGCCTGGGCTGGACGCCCTGCCTCGGGCCGACCCTCGGCGCGGTCTACTCGCTGGCGGTCTCCGAGGCCACCGCCGGGCGCGGCGCGCTGCTGGGCGTCGCCTACTGCCTGGGCCTCGGCGTCCCCTTCCTGCTGGTGGCGCTGGGCGCCCGCTGGGCCGTCGGCGCCACCTCGTTCCTGCGCCGGCACGCCCGCGCCGTCACCCGCTTCGGCGGCGCCGTCCTGGTCCTCATCGGCCTGCTCCTGCTCACCGGCGCCTGGACCGAGATGATGGGCTGGCTGCGCTCGTGGCTGGCGGCCACCGGCTTCGGGGACTCGGCGCTGTGAGCGTCGAGGCACCCCCGCGGCCGGCCGCACCCGCCCCGCCCCCCGGGCCCTCGGCGGGCCGGCGGCTGGGCGGTCTGCTGCTGCGCTGGTGGCGGCGGCTGACCGCGATGCGCACGGCGATCGTGCTGCTGTTCCTGCTGGCGCTCGCGGCCGTGCCCGGGTCGCTCCTGCCGCAGCGGGCGCTGTCGCAGAACAACGTCAACCAGTACTTCGCCGACCACCCCGAGCTCGCCCCGGTGCTCGACCGGCTCTACCTCTTCGACGTCTTCAGCTCGCCGTGGTTCGCCGCGGTCTACCTGCTCCTCTTCGTCTCGCTGATCGGCTGCGTGCTGCCGCGCGCCGCCGAGCACGCCCGGTCCCTGCGCACCCCGCCGCCGCCGGCACCGCGGAACCTCCTGCGGCTGCCGGACTCCGGGCGGCTGACCGCGCCGGCGGCCCCCGGCGCCGCGCTCGACCTCGTCGAGGAAAAGCTGCGGGTGCGCCGCTTCCGGGTCGTCCGCCGCCAGGGCGCGCGCGGGCCGGAGCTCTCGGCCGAGAAGGGCTATCTCAAGGAGACCGGCAACCTGGTCTTCCACCTTTCCCTGCTGGCCCTCCTGCTCGGCCTGGCCGGCGGGAAGCTGTGGGGCTACGAGGGCAGCATCCTGGTCACCGAGGGGCAGGGCTTCTGCAACTCCTTCCAGCAGTACGACACGTACTCGGCGGGCCCCCTCGTCGACAGCGGCGACCTCAACGCGCTCTGCGTCGACCTCGACCAGTTCCGCGCCGAGTACGAGGAGAACCTCACCGCCGCCTCGTTCACCGCCGACATCCGCTACGGCGCCCCCGCCGGCGAGGAGCGCTCCCGGACCATCGGCGTCAACGACCCGCTGCGCCTCGACGGTGACCGGGTCTACGTCACCGGCCACGGCTTCAGCCCGACGTTCACCGTCACCGTGCCGGACGGGACGACGTTCACCGACCTGACCGTGCCCTTCCTGCCCACCGACCAGCAGACGATGGCCAGCGAGGGCGCGCTCAAGCTGCCCGACGTCCCCGGTCAGGAGGAGCAGCTGGCGGTGGAGGGGTTCCTCGCCCCCACCGGCCTGCTGCAGGGCGGCGTGCTCACCTCGGTCGACCCGCGGCCGCTCGCGCCGCAGGTGGCGCTCATCGCCTACTCCGGCTACCTCGGCCTCGACTCGGGCCTGCCGCAGTCGGTCTACTCGATCGACCAGAGCCAGATCGAACGCGGCCGGCTCACCGAGGTCGGTGCCGCGAACCTGTCGGTGGGGGAGACGCTGGACCTCCCCGACGGCACCCGCATCACCTTCACCGGGGTCAAGGAGTTCGCCGCTCTGCAGTACTCCCACGATCCCGGCCAGCTGTGGGTGCTGGGCGCGGCCATCGCCCTGCTCGGCGGGCTGCTCGGCATGCTGCTCCTCCGCCGCGAGCGCGTCTTCGCCCGGGCCGAACCGGCCGCCGGCGGCGGCGGTACCGTGCTCACGCTGGCGTCGCTGACGCGCGGCGGTGGCGAGGGCGGCTCCCGGTTCGAGGCCCTGTCCGACGAACTGCGGGACGCGCTGGCCGCGGCCCCGCCCGCCCGCACCGCACCCGATCCGGAGGTCCCCCCGCGTGACTGACCCGTCGCTGGCCGAGCTGTCGGACAGCCTCTTCTCCGTGAGCGTCGCCATCTACTCCGTCGCGCTGCTCGCCTTCTGCGCGCAGCTCGCCTTCGGCCGGCGCGTGTCCCGGACCCGCGAGCTGGCCGCCGTCGGCGCCGGCTCCGACGGCGGCACCCCCGAGCAGGTCCCAGCCGGCGAGACGCCGCGGGGCAACCGGTGGGGGCTCGCCGCGATCGGGCTGACCGTGCTGGGCGCGCTCACCCACACCGGCATCCTCGTCACCCGCGGCATGGCGACCGACCGCCTGCCGTGGGGCAACATGTACGAGTTCGCGACGGCGGTCGTGCTGGTCGCGGTCGTGGCGTACGTGGTGCTCGCGGTGCGCACGCCCAACCTGCGGCACATCGGCGTCTTCGTGCTCGGCCCGGTCGTGCTCTCCCTCGTGGCCATCGGGCTGGGCCTCTACACCGAGGCCGCGCCCGTCGTCGCCGCGCTGCGGTCCTCCTGGCTGGCCATCCACGTCACCGCGGCGATCCTCGGCTTCGGCATCTTCATGGTCAGCGGCATCGCCAGCGCCCTCTACCTGGTGAAGTCGCGCCCCGGCGCGGACGAGGGCACCGGCGTCGTCTCCCGGCTGCCCGTGGCCGCCACCCTGGACCGCGTCGCCCACCGCACCGCGGTGCTCGGCTTCCCGATCTGGACCTTCGCCGTCATCGCCGGCGCCATCTGGGCCGAGGCGGCCTGGGGTCGCTTCTGGGGCTGGGACCCGAAGGAGACCTGGTCCTTCGTCGCCTGGGTCGTCTACGCCGCCTACCTGCACGCGCGCACGACGCCGGGCTGGCGCGGGCGCAAGGCGGCGTGGGTCAACGTGGTGGGCCTCGCGGTTATGATCTTCAACCTGACCTTCGTCAACCTGGTCTCCAGCGGGCTGCACAGCTACGCCGGGGTCGAGTGACGGCCTCCCCCGTCCGGGCAGCGCCGCGCCGTCAATGCCGCCGGTTGTCCGGCCCTCGTGCTTCCATGCCCCCATGGAGCTGACCAGCAGCGCACCGGCAGGTGGGGAGACGTCCCGTGGGTAGGCACGAGGCCGCCGAGGGCGCGTCGCCGCACCCGCTCGTCGCCGCGGCGCTCGCCGGCCGGCCGGCCGACGCGGCCGGCGGCCACCGCCACGCGCCCCCGGCCGCGGCCGAGCAGGGCGACCTGGGCTGGCCGGGCGACGAGCCCGCCCCCGGGGGAGGCGGGCTCGGCTGGCCGGGCGACCTGGCAGCGGACGAGCAGGCGGCGGAGACGCCGGCCGTCACGGCGGGCACACCGCCGAAGCGCGGCTGGCGACGCCTGTTCGGCGCGGCACCGGCCGCCTGAGAGGGAGACCTCTCCGCCGGGTCCTACGTGGGGGAGCCGTCGTCCCGGCGGGCCCGCCGCTCGAGCTCGCGGAGGAACTCGGGGTCGTCGTCGGGAGCCACGAACTTCACCGGGCCCCGGGGCCGCTGCGGGCGGCGGGCGGGGCGTGCGCTCCCCTCCGGGCCGGCGTTGGCCGCGGCGCGCACCACCAGGGCGACGACCACGACCGCCATCACGAGAACCACCAGGAACAACACGGGCCCACCCCCTCGTCGGACTCCAGCGTACGTCGGCGGTGATACTCGGTGCCGCACAACCGACACGGGTGCCCCCGGGCAGGACGGAGAACCGCCATCGACGCCGTCGACCGGCAGCTGGTCGAGCTGCTGCGCGCCAACGGGCGGGCCAGCTACGCCGAGCTCGCCCGGCAGGTGGGGCTCTCCTCGCCCGCCGTGCACGAGCGGGTCGGCAAGCTCGAGGCGGCCGGGGTGATCACCGGCTACCGCGCCGTCGTCGACCCGGCGGCGGTGGGGCTGCCCGTGACCGCGCTGGTGAGCCTGATCGAGAGCGACGCCGTCGACGAGACCCGGGTCCAGGACGGGCTGCTCGCCCTGCCCGCCGTCGAGGACTGCTGGCGGGTCGCGGGTGGCGAGGACTACGTGGTGAAGGTCCGCGTGACCGACATCGCGGCACTCGAGGAGGCCATCGACGCGTTGAACCGCATCAGAGGGGTCGCACGCACGAGGACGACGGTCGTCCTCTCGACCAAGTGGGAGGGCCGTCATGGCTGAGCAGGACCAGACCCCGGCCGGTACGCCGGTCGGCCCCGCGGGGGGCGCGGCCTCGCCCCCGAAGGTGCTGCCCTGGCTGCTGCTCTACACCGTCGGGCGGTTCGCGATCGCCGCGGCGCTCGTGCTCATCCTCTGGTGGGCGGGTCTGGGCAGCTTCCCGGGGCTGCTGTTCGGCCTGCTGCTGTCGATGCCGGTCTCCTACGTCCTGCTCCGGCCCTCGCGCGAGCGGCTCACCGAGGCGCTCGCAGCCCGCAGCGTCGCCCGCCGCGCGGCCAAGGAGGACCTCCGGAACCGGCTCAGCGGCGGGGCGGCCGGGTAGCTCAGCTCAGCGCCAGCCCGACGGCCAGGAGCACGCCGGCGACCAAGGTCAGCACACCGGTGGAGGCGAGCACCCCGATGAGCGCCGGTCCGCGGCCGCCGGCCAGCACGGTCCGCACGGGGGCCGGCGCGAGGGGCGCGGCGGCCAGCGCGAGCAGCGCCCACGGCCGCGCGACGCCCACGGCGGCGACGACCAGGAACGGCACGACGAGCAGCGCCGCGTAGAGCAGCCGCGTGCCGCGGTCACCGAGCAGCACGGCGAGCGTGCGCTTGCCGACCCGGGCGTCGCCCTCGATGTCGCGCAGGTTGTTCACCACCAGGATCGCCACGATCAGCAGCCCCACGGGCACCGAGACCGCGAACGCCAGGGCGGGCAGGGTGCGGGTCTGCACGTAGGTGGTGCCGACGACGGCGACCGGGCCGAAGAAGACGAAGACGAAGACCTCGCCCAGGGCCCGGTACCCGTAGGGCAGCGGGCCGCCGGTGTAGGTCCAGGCCGCCGCGATGCAGACCCCGCCCACCGCCACCAGCCACCAGCTCGAGAGCGCCGCCAGGGCGAGCCCCGCGACCCCGGCGACGGCGAAGGAGGCGAGCGCCGCGACGAGCACCTGCCGCGGGGTGGCGGCCCCCGAGCCGACCAGCCGCATGGGACCGACCCGGTCGGCGTCCGTGCCGCGCTTCCCGTCCGAGTAGTCGTTGGCGTAGTTCACGCCGACCTGGAGGGCCAGGGCCACGACCAGCGCGAGCAGCGCGGGCGCGAGCCGGAAGCCGTCCAGCGCGACCGCGGTCCCGGTGCCGACGAGCACCGGCGAGACCGCCGCCGGCAGGGTGCGGGGGCGGGCGCCGGCCAGCCACTGGGCGGGGGTGGCCATCAGACCTCCGGGGTGCGAGCCGCGACGGCGCGGCGGTCGGGCTTGCCCGTGTGCAGGGTGGGGACCGCGTCGATCAGGTGCAGCTCCCGGGGCGCGGCCGCGGCGCCGAGCCGCTGGGCCACCCACGGGCGCACGTCGGAGAGAGCGGGGGTGCCGCCGGCGGCCGGGACGACGGCGGCGACGACGCGCTGCCCCCACTCCGGGTCCGGGCGGCCGAAGACGACGGCGTCGGCGACGGCGGGGTGTTCCCGCAGCGCGGCCTCCACGGCGGCGGGCGCGACGTTGACCCCGCCGGAGATGACGACGTCGTCCAGCCGGCCGTGCACGGTGAGCCGGCCGTCCGCGTCGAGCGTGCCCGCGTCGCGGGTGCGGAACCAGCCGTCGGCGAAGGCCGCCGCCGTGCCCCCGGGGTCGCCGCGGTAGCCCAGCGCCAGCACCGGGCCGGCCAGCTCCACGCCGCCGTCGGCGATCCGCACGCCCACCCCGTCCAGCGGCAGGCCGTCGTACACGCACCCGCCGGCGGTCTCGGTCATGCCGTAGGTGGTGACGACGGCGACGCCCTCGGCCCGGGCCCGGGTGAGCAGCGCCGGATCGGTGGCGGCGCCGCCCACCAGGATCGCGTCGAAGGCGCGCAGCGCGTCCGGCTCCGCGTCGAGCGCGCGGCGGAGCTGGGTGGGGACCAGCGCGGTGTAGCGGCGGTCGCCGGAAGGCATGCGGGCGAGCGCGCCGGCCAGCGGCTCGCCGTCGCCGAGGCGGGTGGCGGTGCGCCCGGCGAGCAGGGAGCGGCACAGCACCTGCAGCCCGGCGATCGCCGACACCGGCAGCGCCAGCAGCCAGCTGCCGGGGCCGCCGAGCCGGTCGAGGGTGGCCGTCGCGGAGGCCCGCAGCGCGGTGGCGGGCAGCAGCACCCCGCGCCCGCCCCCGGTGGAGCCGGAGGTGACGACGACGAGGTCGGCGCCGGCCTCCAGCGGCTCGTCGGGGCGGAGCACGGCGCGGGCGGCGTCGACCACGGCCGGGGGGCCGGCGGGCAGCACGGCCAGCGGGCGCCCGCCGTCCAGGGCCGCGCGGACGTCGTCGTCGGAGAGCTCGCCCGCGGCCACGAGGGTCAGCTGCCGAGCCACGAGGGACGAGCCTATGCGGCTCCCTGCAGGGGCCCGCCACGAGCCTGCGAGGGGAGGGGGTAGGGGCCCTTCTCATAGGCTGATCACCGTGACCGCCGTCCCCGCCGCCGCGCTACCGGCGGGAATCACCGGGCTGACCGTCTACGAGGTGCCGTTGCGGGCCCGCTTCCGGGGCATCGACGTCCGTGACGGGGTGCTCCTGCGCGGCCCGGCGGGCTGGGGCGAGTTCTCGCCCTTCTGGGACTACGACGCCGCCGAGAGCCGCCGCTGGTGGGCCGCCGCCGTCGAGGCCGCCGTGGAGGGCTGGCCCGCGCCCGTGCGATCCAGCGTGCCGGTGAACGTGACGGTGCCCGCGGTCGACGCGGAGCGGGCGCACGCGATCGTGGCCGGCTCCGGGTGCCGCACCGCCAAGGTCAAGGTCGCCGAGCCGGGGCAGACGCACGAGCACGACCGCGCCCGCGTCGAGGCGGTGCGCGACGCCCTGGGCCCCGGAGGCGCGATCCGCGTCGACGCCAACGCCGCCTGGGACGTCGACACCGCGGTCCGGCGGATCCGCGAGCTCGACGCCGCCGTCGGCCTGGAGTACGTCGAGCAGCCGTGCGCCACGCTCCCGGAGCTCGCCGCCCTGCGCCGGCGGGTGGACGTGCGCGTCGCCGTCGACGAGGGCGTGCGCCGCTCGGCCGATCCGCTCGCCGTCGACCTGCGGGAGGCCGGCGACGTCGTCGTCCTCAAGGTCCAGCCGCTGGGCGGCGTGCGGGCGGCGCTGCGCGTGGCGGAGGCCCACGGCCTGCCGTGCGTCGTCTCCTCGGCGCTGGAGTCCTCCGTCGGCATCGCCGCCGGGGTGGCGCTGGCCGCCGCCCTACCGGAGCTGCCGTTCGCCTGCGGCCTGGCCACCGTCGCGCTCTTCACCGGCGACGTGTCGTCGTCCCCGCTGCTGCCGGTCGACGGCGGCCTGCCGGTGGTGCGGCCGGAGCCGGATCGCGTCCCCACGGCCGGTGAGGCGACGGTGGCCCGGTGGCTGACCCGGATCGACGAGGTGCTCGCCGCGTGAACCCCTCCACCGCGTTCGCCCGCGTGCTGGTCGACGAACTGCTCCGCGGCGGCGTCACCGACGCGGTGCTGGCCCCCGGCTCGCGGTCCGCGCCGCTCGCCCTGGCGTTCGCGGCGGCCGAGCGGGAGGGCCGGTTGCGGCTGCACGTGCGCATCGACGAGCGGACGGCGGCCTTCCTCGCGCTCGGGCTGGCGAAGCGGTCCGGCCGCCCGGTGCCGGTGGTCACCACCTCGGGGACGGCGACCGCGCACCTGCACGCCGCCGTGCTGGAGGCCGACGCCAGCGGGGTGCCGCTGCTGGCGCTCACCGCCGACCGGCCCCCGGAGCTCCGCGCGACCGGCGCCAACCAGACCATCGAGCAGGCCGGGCTGTACGGCGGCGCGGTGCGCTGGGCGGCCGACGTCGGCGTGCCCGAGGCCGGCCGTGAGGAGGCGCAGAACCGCTACTGGCGCTCGCTCGCCGCCAAGGCGCTCACCATCGCCTGCGGCACGCTCTCGGCCGACCCCGGTCCGGTGCACCTGAACCTCGCGCTCCGTGAGCCGCTGCTGCCCGACGACGACCCCGCCGAGCCCGCCGGCCCCTGGGCGGGCCGTCCCGGCGGGCGGCCGTGGACGGCGGCCGAGCCGTCGGCGGGGTGGGCGGGGCGGGTGCTCCGCCTGCCGCCGCGCACGCTGGTGATCGCCGGCGACGGCCCGCTGCACGCCGCACCCGGGATCTCGGAGGGCTCCGCGTGGCCGGTCGTCGCCGAGCCGAGCAGCGCGTTCTGGGGGCTGCCGGGCGGGCTCCGCGGGGGCGTGCTGGCGCTCGGGGCGGCCAGCTGGCTGGCCGCCCACCGGCCCGAGCGGGTGCTCGTGGTGGGCCGCCCGACGCTCTCCCGGCCGGTCAACGCCCTGCTGGCCGACCCGGCCGTCACGGTCGAGACGGTGAGCGCCTCCCCGCGGTGGGCCGATGCCGGGCGGTCGAGCACCGGTGTCCGGCGGCTGTTGGCCGGTGCCGAGCCCGACGAACCGGTCGACGCGGAGTGGGCCGCCACCTGGCACGCGGCCGCCGAGCGGGTGGGTGCGGCGGTCGACGCGGTGCTGGACGAGGCGCCGGGGATGACGGCCGCGCGGCTGGCCCGCGACGTCGTCGCCGCGCTGCCCGCCGGCGCGCTGCTGGTCCTGGGGTCCTCGACGCCGGTGCGCGACGTCGACCGGCTGGCCGTCCCGCGGGCCGACGTCAGCGTGCTGGCCAACCGGGGGGTCGCGGGCATCGACGGGACCGTCTCGACCGCCGTGGGGGCCACTCTGGTCCATGGGGGGCCGGCGTTCGCGCTGATGGGCGACCTGACGTTCCTGCACGACCTGACCGGGCTGCTGCTCGGCGAGGGTGAGCCGCGGCCGGACCTCACCGTGGTGGTGCCCGACAACGACGGCGGCGGGATCTTCGCCCAGCTCGAACCGGGGCAGGACCGGCACGCCGCGGACTACCGCCGGGTGTTCGGCACCCCGCACGGGCGCGACCTGGTGGCGGTGGCCGAGACGCTGGGCTGGCCGGCGGCGCGGGTGTCGACCCCGGCGGAGCTGGCGGCGGTGCTGGGGCTGGGCGGCCCGCAGGTCGTCGTCGTCCGCACCGACCAGCGCGCCGAGGCCGAGCTCGCCGGCCGGCTTCGGCAGGCGGCCGCCGACGCGCTGGGGTGACGACCGGGTGCGCCGGCCGATGGGCGGAGGGCGCGCCCCGCGATAGGTTCCCCGGCGTGGGGCTGGAGATCCGGACGCGCGCCTCCGGCTCGCCCTGGATCTCCTCGGTGTGGACCGGGGGCAGCACCGGGGTGTCGCAGATGACGTCGGTGGCGTCGGAGACCTGGGGCCTCGTGTTCTGGGAGCGGGACGGCGTCCCGTACGCGGCGGTCACCGGTCCGGAGACCCGCACCAGCAGCGCTCCGGTGCCCGAGGGCGCCTCGTTCGTGGGCATCGAGTTCGCGGTCGGCACGTCGCTGCGCAGGACGCCCACCTCGGCCCTCGTCGACTCGGGGATCGAGCTGCCCGACACGACGCGACGGCACTTCCGGCTCCACGGCAATCGCTGGGAGACGCCCGGCGCGGATGACGCCGAGGCGCTGGTGGAGCGGCTCGTCCGCGGCGGCTGCGTGGTGCGCGACCCCCTGGTCACCTCGGCCCTGCGCGGAGGTGGTGTGCCCGGCTCCGACCGCACGCTCGAGCGCCGCTTCCGCGCGGCGACGGGCCTGAGCCGGGGCGCGATCGAGCAGATCGGGCGCGCCAGGACCGCCACCGCGCTGCTGCTGGGCGGGGCGACCGCGGCCACCGTCGTCGCTGACCTCGGCTACTACGACGAGCCGCACCTCGCCCGCGCGCTGCGGCGGTACATCGGCCGCACCGCCGGCCAGCTGCGCAGGGGGACCGGCGGCGCGCTCCCGCTGACGCCTCAGCGGACCACGTCGTAGAGGGCCTTGATGACGCCGTTCGAGTAGGACGCCGATTCCCGGAGCGACAGCTGGCGCCGGTCGTCGTCGGTGCGGCTGAACACGCTCTTGCCCGAGCCGAGCAGCACAGGGAACACCAGCACGTTGTACCGGTCGATCAGGTCGGCGTGGGCGAGGTTCCGTGCGAGCTCCGCGCTGCCGTGGATGAAGATCGCGCCACCCTCGGTCTCCTTGAGCGCGGCGACGTCCTCGGTGGTCCGCAGGATCTCCTGGGGGCCCCAGCCGTCGACGAGCGCATCCTCCCCGAGCGACCCGGAGACGACGTACTTCGGCAGGTCGCGGTAGGCGATGTGGTCCTCGGAGGCGGGCCAGCTGCCGGAGAACGCCTCGTAGCTGCGCCGCCCGAACATGAGCGCGCTGGTCTCCTCGAGCTCCTCGGCCTTGAGCGCGAACGACTCGGGCACGAGCGGCGTCCGCAGCACCCAGCCGCCGCTGGGGTGCCCCTCGACGGCTCCACCGGGGGAGTCGACGACACCGTCCAGGGTCATGAAGCCCGTCCAGACGAGTTGGCGCGGCATGGTGTGCCTCCACGGTTCAGGGGGAGTCGTTCCCCATTGCTCGGGCGGCGTCCTCGGGCCGTCCCACCACCGGACCGTAGGGGCTGCGGCATCGGTGGTCTTGGACGGAAACGACACCGGTTCCGTGTGGGTCAGGACTCCAGCGCGGCCTGGAAGGCGGCGAACTTCGCCTGCGTCTCGGCCAGCTCGGCGGCCGGGTCGGAGCCGGCGACGATGCCGCAGCCGGCGAACAGGCGCGCCCCGCCGTCACCGGTCAGCTCCGCGCAGCGCAGGGCGAGGCCGAACTCGCCGTCGCCCCGGGCGTCGATCCAGCCGACCGGCCCGGCGTAGCGACCGCGGTCCATGCCCTCCAGCTCACCGATCAGCGCGGCGGCGTCGGCGGTGGGGGTGCCGCACACGGCGGCCGTGGGGTGCACCGCGCCCACCAGCTCCAGCAGGCCGGCCGGGGCGCGTTGGGTGCCGACGACGTCGGTGGCGAGGTGGCGCACGTTGGCGAGGGTGAGGAGCTCGGGCTCCTCCGGCGCGGTGAGCTCGCTGCAGTAGGGCTCCAGGGCGCGCACCAGCGAGTCGACGGCGAGCGCGTGCTCGGCGCGGTCCTTCGCCGACCCGAGGAGCGCCGCGGCCAGCCGCTCGTCCTCCGCGCCCGCCCCCCGCGGGGCGGTGCCGGCCAGCACGCGGGATGAGAGCTGCTGCCCGCTGCGCCGCAGCAGCAGCTCGGGGGTGGCGCCGAGCAACCCGTCGACGGCGAAGGACCAGCAGCCGGGGAAGCGCCCGGCCAGCCGGTGCAGCAGCCGCCGTGCGTCCAGGGCGGGCTCGGCGGAGACCAGCAGGTCTCGGGCCAGCACCACCTTGGCCAGGTCCCCGGCGGCGATCCGCTCCACCGCCTCGGCGACGGCGGCGCACCAGCTCGCGGGGTCCAGCGCCCCGTCGGCGTAGCGCAGGCGGGGGGCGGGTCCTGTGCCGTCCGGGACGGGCGCCGGCAGCTCCGGCGCGGTGCCGATCGCGGTGACCCACCCGACGCCGTGGCGCCGCCCCACCACCACCTCGGGGACGACGAAGACCGACGTCCCGGCCACCGGGTCGAAGGCGATGCTGCCGAAGAGCACCGGGCCGGAGCCGGGGACGCCGAGGTCGTCGCTGACCTCGAGCCCGGCCGAGTACTCCTCCCACCAGTCCGCGGCCTCGGCCAGCGCGCCGCGCCCGGACACCTCGAGCCGGGCGGCCTCGCCCCAGCCCACGAGGCCCTCGCCGCGGCGCACCCAGGACAGCCCGCCGCCGGCCGGGAGCAGGTCGAGCAGCTCGCCCGCGTCGTCCGCGCGGACCGTGCTGACGGTGCGTGCGGCCGCTGCCGGGGAGGTCAGGGCGGCCGCGGTCACGAACCCAGACTAGGCAGCCTTGTAGCGTCGACGCCGTGGCAGACCGGCGAGACAACCCGCACACCGCCGGCGTGAGGGCCGGGCTGGACAAGCGGCCGGCCGAGGTCGCGGCGATGTTCGACCGGGTCGCCGAGCGCTACGACATCACGAACACGGTGCTCTCCGGGGGCCTGGACGCCTCGTGGCGGCGGGCCACCCGCGACGCGCTGGGCGCCCGCCCGGGGCAGACGGTGCTGGACGTCGCGGCGGGCACGGCGGTCTCGACGGTGGAGCTCGCGGCCGGCGGCGTGCACGCGATCGCCTGCGACTTCTCCCAGGGCATGCTGCGCGCCGGCGCCGCCCGTCCGGTGCCGAAGGTGGCCGGTGACGCGATGGCGCTGCCGCTGGCCGACGAGAGCGTCGACGGCGTGGTCATCTCCTTCGGGCTGCGCAACGTCGCCGACCCCGACGCGGCGCTCCGCGAGTTCTCCCGCGTGACGCGGCCGGGCGGCACGCTGGTGGTCTGCGAGTTCTCCAGCCCCACCTGGGCGCCGTTCCGCACCGTCTACACCGAGTACCTGATGAAGGCGCTGCCGCGGATCGCCCGCGCGGTGAGCAGCAACCCCGAGGCCTACGTCTACCTGGCGGAGTCGATCCGCGCCTGGCCCGACCAGCCGGCGCTCGCCGCCCGCCTGCAGGGGGCCGGCTGGGCGGACGTCGCCTGGCACAACCTGACCGGTGGGATCGTCGCCCTGCACCGGGGCCGCAAGGCCTGAAGCTGCCGGGCTGGAACGACACGAGGGCCCGCGGCCGCGGCAGAGCCCGACTGCGCCACTCTTCCTCACCGGTCAGCCGGTCGACCTGAGCCCGCCGGTCGGCGGGCCGAAGAATCTGTCGTACCTCGCACCTATGTTCGATCCATGACCACCGCCGAGCTGCGCCGGACCCCGGTCGAGGGTGCGCTCGTCGGCTGGTTGCTCGAGCTGCCGCCGACGGTCTCGCGGTTGCCGGTGGGGGTGCTGTCCGCCGCCGAGAAGGCGGCTGAGCTGCGGCGGCTGCAGGCGCGCCGTGCCATGGACGCTGCCTACGAGGCCGAGCTGGTGTTGGGGCTGGCCGCCGACCGGCCCGACACCGACGACCCACCTCCGGGGCATCCCGGGGCGCGCCGTCGCGGGCCGGGGTCGCCGGTCCCGGGGACGAGCGAGTTCCTGCCCGACGAGCTGGCGGCGGTGCTCAACTGCTCCCGCCCGTTCGCCACCGGCGTGCTCTCCGACGCCTACGTGCTGGTGGAGCGCATGCCCGCGGTCTGGGCCGCCTGCGCGGCCGGCGAGCTGGACTGGTTCCGCGCCCGGGTCTTCGCCGGCGTGCTCGGCCATGCCTCGGACGAGGTGATCGCGGCCGTGGTCCCCGGCCTGCTCCCCGGAGCGTCGGGGCTGTCGTCCGGCCGGTTGCGCGCCCGGTTGGTGGCCGCCGGGATCGCCGCGGACGAGGAGTTCGCGGAACGGCGGCGCGTCGAGGCCGAGGCGCGGGCCGGGGTCCGGGTGCACGCGATCGGCGACGGGCTCTCCGCCCTGACCACCGAGCTGCCCCCGCCGGTGGCGGCGGCGATGTGGTCGGCGATCGACCAGGCCGCCCAGCTGGCCCGCACCGGGGGCGACGACCGGCCGATCGGGGTCCTCCGGGCCGAGGCGCACGCCGCCCTGGTCCTGCGGCCGTGGGACACCTCCCGCCCGGCGATGACCGGGCACGTCACGGTGGTTGCCCCGCTGGCGGCGCTGGCCCGGTCGGGTGGCACCGGTGCATCGGCCGGGCGTGCGGACGGCATCGGCGGCGAGACGGGGCCGAGCGTGGACGGCACCCCGATCACCGCCGCCCACCTCCGGGAGCTCATGGCGCGCCTCGGCGCGCTGGGGGTCCAGGCCCCGCCGGCGGGCAGCCTGGCGGTGGCGATCACCGGCGACGACGGCGCCCTCCTCGCCGCCGCGACCGCCACCGAGCTGCGCCGGCTCGCCATCCGCGGCTGCACCACGCACGGCGCGGCTGCCGACTGCGGCTGCCCGCTGGTGGGGCGCCCGGCGGCGGTGGCCGGGCACGACCCCTCCGCGGCCCAGGAACGGTTCCTCCGGCTTCGCGACCGCACCTGCCGGCACCCCGGGTGCGGTCGACCGGCCGCGCGCACCGACGCCGACCACGTGGTGCCCTACGACTGCGGCGGTCGCACCTCCTGCGAGAACCTCTGCTGCCTGTGCCGTACGCACCACCGGCTGAAGACCTTCGCCCGCGGCTGGCGCTTCGAGTTGCTGCCCGACGGCACGCTGCGGGTGACGACGCCCAGCGGGATCACCCGGGCGACCCGGCCGCCGGGTCTGCGCGACCTGACGGCACAACCTGCGCTGCCCGCGCCGCGCCGGGCAGGGGTGCCGACGGTCGATCCGCCGCCCTTCTGAGGGCCTCCGGCGAGAGGTGTCCAGTTCTGCGTGGTGGCGCCTCCGTTGCGGGTGCGCGGCACGTGATGCGCAGCCGTGGGTGCGCGCGCGGGGTGGGGCGGTCGGCGGAAGTGTCCTAGCGTCGGACCATGACCAGTCCCACCACGCCGCAGCCCCAGGATCCCGACCCCGCGCCCACGGACCCGGTGGAGCCGCTCCCCGACCCGATCCCGAAGCCCGACCCCGACCAGCCGGGCAACCCGCCGACCCCGGGACCGGACCCGGTCCCCGTGGTCTAGGACCGCCGTGCAGCGCGCCCGCTACGCCGACCGCCGCGACGCCGGGCGGGTGCTGGCGGGCGCGCTCACCGGGCGGGTGGGCGCCGGCGCCCTGGTGCTCGGGCTGCCCCGCGGAGGTGTCCCCGTCGCCGCGGAGGTGGCCGGCGCGTTCGGCGCGGAGCTCGACGTCCTCGTCGTCCGCAAGCTCGGCGCACCCGGGCAGCCGGAGCTGGCGATGGGCGCGCTCGCGGCGATCGGCGACCGCGTGGAGACCGTTTGGGTACCCGCGGTCCGGGATCGCTTCGCACCCGACCCCGACGCGGTGGCCGCCGTCCGCGACCGCGAGCTCGCCGAACTGCGCCGCCGGACCGATGCGTACCGCGGCGACCGGCCGGCCCCCGTCGTGGCCGGCCGTCACGTCCTGCTCGTCGACGACGGCCTCGCCACGGGCGCGAGCATGCGCGTCGCTGTCACCGCCGTGCGGGCGAACGGCCCCACCCGCCTCACCGTCGCCGTCCCCGTGGGGCCGCCCGCTGCCCTCGCCCAGCTCGCCGCCGACGTCGACGACCTGGTGTGCCCCGAGGCGCCGACGGGCTTCCGATCGGTCGGGCAGGCCTACGACGACTTCTCCGAGACCTCCGACGACGAGGTGCTCAGGGCCCTGCGCCGAGGGGGGACTGTCGGCTAGATCACACCGCGGCCTAGACTCGGGACCGACGACTTTGTGAACTCTTTCACAAGGTGCATCGGGGTCGACGACGGACCGGAGGGGCGACATGGCGCGGACCGCAGCGGCGCACGCTGCCGACGTCGTGGTCGTCGGTGCTGGGCCGGCCGGCTCCAGTGCGGCCTGGCACCTGGCCCGCACCGGGCTGGACGTCGCGCTCCTGGAGAAGGCCGAGTTCCCCCGGGAGAAGGTCTGCGGCGACGGGCTGACGCCGCGCGGGGTGAAGGCGCTGCACGACATGGACGTCGACACCGCCGGGCCCGGCTGGGTGCGCCGCCGCGGGCTCCGCGTGCACGGCGGCGGGCGGGTCGCCGAGGTCGACTGGCCACGGCTGGACTCCTGGCCCGACCACGGCCTCGTGCGCACCCGCCACGAGCTCGACGCGCTGCTGGCCGACCAGGCACGCTCGGCCGGCGCCCGCCTGGTCACCGGCACCACCGTCACCGAACCGCTGCTCGACGACGACGGCCGGGTGGTCGGGGTCCGCGGGGAGGCGGGCGGCGACCGAGAGCCGGTCACGTGGCGCGCGCCGCTGGTCGTCTCCGCGGAGGGGCTGTCGGGCCGGCTGGCCAAGGGGCTGGGCCTGGTGCGCCGCACCGACCGCCCGCTGGGGGTCGCCCTGCGGGGGTACGTGCGCAGCCGGCGCAGCGACGACGACTACCTCGACATCGCCTTCGACCTGACCGCCGACGGCCCGTCGCGCGAGACCCTGCCCGGCTACGGCTGGATCTTCGGCATGGGCGACGGGACGGCGAACGTCGGCTACGGCCTGCTCGACACCCGGCGCGGCACCGGGGCGGACCGCCGATCGGTCCTCCGCCGGTGGCTGGATCTCTTCCCCGCCGAGGATGGCCTGGGTGAGGACGACGCCGTCGGCCCGCTGCGGGGCGCCGGCCTCCCGATGGCGCTCTCCCGCGGCCCGGCCTACACCCGTGGGCTGCTGCTGGTCGGGGACGCCGCCGGCACGGTGAACCCCTGCAACGGCGAGGGGATCAGCGCCGCCCTCGAGAGCGGCCGGATGGCCGCGGAGACCGTGGTGGCCGCGCTCGCGGGCCCGGCCGGCGCGGCGCGCGAGGCGGTGCTGCAGCGCTACCCCGACCGGCTGCGCGCCGAGCTCGGCCGCCACCACCGGTTGGGGCTGGGCTTCCTCGCGCTGCTGGCCCGCCCGGCGGTGGTCCGCCTGGCCATGGCCCGCGGCCTGCGCCGTCCGGCGATCACGGACGCCATGCTGCGGGTGATGGGCAACCTCAGCGACGGCCGCGACGGGGACGTCGTCGACCGGGCGCTCGCCGTGCTCCTCCGACTGACCCCGGCGACCTGAGTGGCTGCCGTGACGACCCGCCAACCCGACACGGACGCTCCGTGGTCGGATCGTGACCCGTACGTGACCTCCATCACCCTAGGGTGCCGCTGATGCTGTCGACATACGTCCCGATCGTCGGGCTCTTCGCGCTCGCTGCGGCGTTCGCGCTGTTCTCGGTGGCCGTCGCCCCGTTCGTGGGGCCCCGGCGCCACAACCGCGCCAAGCTCGCGGCCTACGAGTGCGGCATCGAGCCGGTCGACCAGCCGCTCACCGGTGGCCGGTTCCCGGTGAAGTACTACCTGACGGCGATGTTGTTCATCGTCTTCGACATCGAGATCGTCTTCCTCTACCCCTGGGCCGTCGCCAACGACGCCCTCGGCGTCTGGGGGCTGGTCGCGATGGTCCTGTTCATCGGCACCGTCTTCCTCGCCTTCGCCTACGAGTGGCGGCGTGGCGGGCTCGAGTGGGACTAGGGGACATCTGATGGGACTCGAGGAGAAGCTGCCCAGCGGCGTCCTGCTGACCAGCGTGGAGAAGCTGGTGAACTGGACGCGCAAGTCGTCGCTGTGGCCGGCGACGTTCGGGCTGGCCTGCTGCGCGATCGAGATGATGGCGTCGGGGGCCGGCCGCTACGACCTGGCCCGCTTCGGCATGGAGGTCTTCCGCGCCTCGCCGCGGCAGGCCGACCTGATGATCGTCGCGGGGCGGGTGAGCCAGAAGATGGCCCCGGTCCTGCGCCAGATCTACGACCAGATGCCCGAGCCCCGCTGGGTGCTCGCCATGGGCGTCTGCGCGAGCTCGGGCGGCATGTTCAACAACTACGCGATCGTCCAGGGCGTCGACCACGTCGTCCCCGTGGACATGTACCTGCCCGGCTGCCCGCCGCGGCCGGAGATGCTCATGGACGCGATCCTGAAGTTGCACCACAAGATCCAGCACGAGCCTCTGGGCGCCAAGCGCGCCCGCCAGCTGGAGCGGGCGCAGGCGGACGGGACCGCGAAGGACCTGCACGTCGAGATGCCGTCGACCGTGCGCGTGGACAAGGAGGCCCGCCGCGCGTACGAGGCGGCGGCCGCCGAGGGGCGCACCGGGCAGTTCCTGATCGAGCGCCGGGACGGCAACGCGGTGCTGCTCCCGGGCGCGGGGGACCGGCGATGAGCAACGACGGCGGCGAGGTCGTCCCGGGCCGCGAGGAGGCCGGGTACGACGACGCCACGGCCCCCTCCGGCGGGTTCCGCACGGGCGCGTTCGGGGTCGCCGGCAGCGGGGACACCTCGGGGTTCGGCGGGCTGGTCCGGGTCGAGCCCGGCGGGGCGGTGGCGCTGCACTCCACCGACCGCCCCTACGGCGGCTGGTTCGACGAGGTCACCGACGCGCTGATCGAGGCCGTCGGCGAGGGCACCTACGCCGCCGCGGTCCACCGGGTGCTCGTCGACCGCGGCGAGATCACCTACTTCGTCGGCCGGGAGCACCTGCTCACCCTCGTGCGGGCGCTGCGCGACGACGAGGCGCTGCGCTTCGAGCTCTGCAGCAGCGTCTCCGGCGTCGACTACCTCGACAGCGGCGGCCCGGCGGTCGCACCGGGCCGGCCGCGGCTGCACGTCGTCTACCACCTGACCTCGATGACCTACCGGCGCCGCATCCGGCTGGAGGTGGCGGTCACCGCGGAGGACCCGCACGTCCCCTCGGTCACGGGCGTCTACCCGACGGCGGACTGGCACGAGCGGGAGACCTACGACATGTTCGGCGTCGTCTTCGACGGCCACCCGGCGCTGACCCGGATCCTCATGCCCGACGACTGGGACGGGTTCCCGCAGCGCAAGGACTACCCGCTCGGCGGGATCCCGGTGGAGTACCACGACGCGGTGATCCCGCCGCCGGACACGCGGCGGGCCTACCGGTGACCGGCGTCGAGGAGGGGCAGCGATGAGCACGACCTACGACCCCGCCGACCCGTACGCGGGTTCGCGGGAGACCACCGAGGGTCGGGTCTACACCGTCACCGGCGGGGACTGGGACGTCACCCTCGGGGCCGATCCGCACGGCGAGGAGCGCCTCGTCGTCAACATGGGCCCGCAGCACCCGTCCACGCACGGCGTCCTGCGGCTGGTCCTCGACCTCGAGGGCGAGACGGTCACGAAGGCGCGGGTGGTCATCGGCTACCTGCACACCGGCATCGAGAAGAACACCGAGTACCGCAACTGGGTGCAGGGCACGACCTTCGTGACCCGCATGGACTACCTCGCGCCGCTGTTCAACGAGGCCGGCTACTGCATGGCCGTCGAGAAGCTGCTCGGCGTCGAGGTGCCGCAGCGCGCCCAGACCATCCGCGTGCTCGTCATGGAGCTCAACCGGATCGCCTCGCACCTGGTCGCCCTGGCCACCTTCGGCATGGAGATGGGCGCCCTCACCGGTATGACCAACGGCTTCCGCGAGCGGGAGATGGTCCTCGACCTGCTCGAGGAGATCACCGGCCTGCGGATGAACCACGCCTACATCCGCCCCGGCGGCCTGGCGCAGGACCTGCCCGAGGGGGCGGTCGAGCACATCCGCGAGTTCCTTCAGGTGATGCCGAAGCGGGTGACCGACTTCCACCGGCTGCTCACCGGCCAGCCGATCTGGCAGGCCCGGCTCAAGGACGCCGGCTACCTCGACCTCACCGGCTGCGTGGCGCTCGGCGTCACCGGGCCGATCCTGCGCGCCACCGGCCTGCCCTGGGACCTGCGCAAGGTCGAGCCCTACCTCGGCTACGAGACCTACGACTTCGAGGTCCCCACCGCCGACACCTGCGACGCCTGGGGCCGCTACCTCGTGCGCATGTCGGAGGTGAACGAGTCGCTCAAGCTCATCGAGCAGGCGCTGGACCGGCTCGAGCCCGGCCCCGTGATGGTCGAGGACCGCAAGATCGCCTGGCCGGCGCAGCTCTCCCTCGGGCCCGACGGCATGGGCAACTCCCACGAGCACGTCGCGCACATCATGGGCCAGTCCATGGAGGCGCTGATCCACCACTTCAAGCTGGTCACCGAGGGTTTCCGGGTGCCGGCCGGCCAGGTGTACGTGCCGATCGAGTCGCCCCGCGGCGAGCTCGGCTACCACGTCGTCAGCGACGGGAGCACCCGCCCGTGGCGCGTCCACGTGCGCGACCCCAGCTTCGTGAACCTCCAGGCCACGGCGGCGATGAGCGAGGGCGGCATGATCGCCGACGTCATCGCCGCGATCGCATCGATCGACCCGGTGATGGGGGGAGTGGACCGATGAGTGCACTGCCAGGCAGCCCGGAGGGGACGGCGGTCACCGGGCTGGACTCCAGCCCGGTCGACGCCGGCTCCCTGGCCGAGGTGCCGCCGCTGCCCGAGCAGGCGCGGCTCGAGGCGCGGGAGATCATCACCCGCTACCCGCAGCCGCGCTCGGCGCTGCTGCCGATGCTGCACCTGGTGCAGAGCTACCAGGGCTACGTCACCCCCGAGGGCGTCGCGCTCTGCGCCGAGGAGCTGGGCCTGACCAAGGCCGAGATCGGTGCGGTCGCGACCTTCTACACGATGTACAAGCGCCGCCCCACCGGCCGGCACCTGGTCAGCGTCTGCACCAACACGCTCTGCGCCGTGCTCGGCGGGCAGCGGATCATGGACGCCCTCTCGGCCGACCTCGGCGTGCACCACGACGAGACAGCCGCCGACGGGTCCATCACCCTCGAGCACGCCGAGTGCCTCGCCGCGTGCGACTACGCGCCCGTGGTCACCGTCGACTACGAGTTCTACGACCAGCAGGACGTCGAGAGCGCCCGCGCGCTGGTGGCGGCGCTGCGCCGGGGCGAGAAGCCGCTGCCCACCCGCGGCGCCCCGCTCACCGACTTCCGGGGCGTCTCCCGCCAGCTCGCCGGGTTCTCCCAGCACCCGGACGACGCCGCCGCGGCCGCCGCCGTCGACGCCCCCGGTGACTACGGTCCGACCCTGCGGGGGCTGCACCTCGCCGCCGAGCGGGGTGAGCAGGCCCCGCCGATGCGCGGGCCGGAGCCCCACCCGTCCGACGCGGGTGAGCCGCGCGAGACGGTCCGGCCGTCGGGGAGCACCGGCGAGACCCCCGGGCAGGAGGCGGCGGACGCGCGCGTCGCCGCCGCGGACACCCCGGCGGAGAAGGCCGGTGCCGCCGGTTCGCACCCCGACGCCCCCGAACCCGCCGGTCGCCGGCTGCCCGACGGCCGCTCCGGCACGGAGACGCCCGCGGGCGCCGAGCCGGGCACCGGCGACCAGAGCCCCGCCACCCCACCCCCGGCCGGCGAGGGGTCCGACCGGCCCTCCCGGACCACCCAGGGCCGAGCACCGAAGCGGAGGCGCTGACCATGCCCCTCACCCCCGTCCTCACCTCGCGCTGGGGCGCCGAGAACTCCTGGCGGCTGTCGACCTACGAGCGCCTCGAGGGGTACTCGGCCCTGCGGACGGCGCTCTCGATGGACCCCGACGAGCTCGTGACGATGGTCAAGGACTCCGGGCTGCGCGGCCGCGGCGGCGCGGGCTTCCCGACCGGCATGAAGTGGGGCTTCATCCCGCAGCCCAAGCCCGGGGAGGAGCCCTCCGGCCCGGCGGCGATGCCCAAGTACCTCGTGGTCAACGCCGACGAGGGGGAGCCCGGCACCTGCAAGGACCTCCCGCTCATGATGGCCGACCCGCACTCGCTCATCGAGGGCGTGATCATCTCCGCCTACGCGATCCGGTCGACGTTCGCCGTCATCTACGTGCGCGGCGAGGCGGTGCACGCCCACCGGCGGCTGCTCAACGCGGTGGGCGAGGCCTACGCCGCCGGCTACCTCGGCACCGACATCCTCGGCTCCGGCTACGACCTCGAGCTCGTGGTGCACGCCGGCGCCGGCGCCTACATCTGCGGCGAGGAGACGGCGCTGCTGGACTCGCTCGAGGGCTACCGCGGCCAGCCCCGGCTCAAGCCGCCGTTCCCCGCGGTCGCCGGCCTCTACGGCGCGCCGACGGTCATCAACAACGTCGAGACGCTGGCCAGCGTGCCGTTCGTCGTCCGCGGCGGGGCCGAGTGGTTCAAGGCCTTCGGGCCGGAGAAGTCGCCCGGCCCCAAGATCTACTCGCTGTCGGGCCGCGTCGTCCGCCCCGGGCAGTACGAGGCCCCGATGGGGACGACGATGCGGGAGCTCCTGGAGATGGCCGGCGGCGTCCGCCCCGGGCACGAGCTCAAGTTCTGGACGCCGGGCGGCTCGTCGACGCCGTACTTCACCGCCGAGCACCTCGACGTCCCGCTGGACTTCGACTCGGTGGCCGCCGCGGGCTCCATGCTCGGCACGACCGCGCTGATGGTGTTCGACGAGACCGACTCGATCGTCGAAGCCACCCTGCGGTTCACCCAGTTCTACGCGCACGAGAGCTGCGGCAAGTGCACCCCGTGCCGCGAGGGCACCTACTGGCTGGTCCAGATCCTGCAGCGGCTGGTCGACGGCCAGGGCACCGCCGCCGACCTGGACCTGCTCACCGACACCTGCGACAACATCCTCGGCCGGTCGTTCTGCGCGCTCGGCGACGGCGCGACCAGCTGCATCTCCAGCTCCCTGAAGTACTTCCGCGACGACTACGTCGCCCTGCTGCCGCCCGAGGAGCAGGCCCGCCTGGGCCGGTCGCTCCGCCTCGAGCCGGTCGGAGCCGCCTCGTGACACTCACCCCCACCAGCCCCGACCCCGCGCCGGCCGTCCCACCCGGCGCGCCCGGTCCGCACACGCCCGAGGACGCCGTCCGCTGCACGATCGACGGCTTCGACGTCGCCGTGCCCAAGGGGACGCTGATCATCCGGGCCGCCGAGATGATCGGCGTGCAGATCCCGCGGTTCTGCGACCACCCGCTGCTCGAGCCGATCGGGGCCTGCCGGCAGTGCCTGGTCGAGGTCGAGGGCCAGCGCAAGCCGGTCGCCTCCTGCACCATGCCCGTCAGCGACGGCATGGCGGTGCGCACGCAGCTGTCCAGCCCGGTCGCCGACAAGGCGCAGCAGGGCACCATGGAGCTGCTGCTGATCAACCACCCGCTGGACTGCCCGGTCTGCGACAAGGGCGGCGAGTGCCCGCTGCAGAACCAGGCGATGAGCAACGGCCGGGCCGAGAGCCGGTTCGAGGGGGAGAAGCGCACCTACCCGAAGCCGCTGCCCATCAGCAGCGAGATCCTGCTCGACCGCGAGCGCTGCGTGCTCTGCGCCCGCTGCACCCGGTTCTCCCAGCAGGTCGCCGGTGACCCGTTCATCGAGCTGTTCGAGCGGGGCGCCCTGGAGCAGGTCGCGATCTACGAGGACGAGCCCTTCTCCTCCTACTTCTCCGGCAACACCACCCAGATCTGCCCGGTCGGCGCGCTCACCAGCGCGCAGTACCGGTTCCGCGCCCGCCCGTTCGACCTGCGCAGCGAGCCCAGCGTCTGCGAGCACTGCGCCTCGGGCTGCGCCATGCGCACCGACTACCGGCGGGGCAAGGTCACCCGCCGGCTGGCCGGTGACGACCCCGCGGTCAACGAGGAGTGGACCTGCGACAAGGGCCGCTACGCCTTCCGCTACGCCACCTCCAACGAGCGGCTGACCACCCCGCTGGTGCGCCGGGACGGCGTGCTGGAGCCCGCCTCCTGGCCCGAGGCCTGGGCGGAGGCGGCCGACGGCCTGCGCCGCGCCCGCGCCGAGGGCGGGGTCGGCGTGCTGCCCGGCGGGCGGCTCACGCTCGAGGACGCCTACGCCTGGGCCACCTTCGCCCGGGTCGCGCTGGGCACCAACGACGTCGACGCCCGGGCCCGCGCCCACTCGGCGGAGGAGCTCGCCTTCCTCGGCGCCGCGGTGGCCGGCACCGGACCCGTGACCGGCGCCGTCACCTACGAGGACGTCGGCACCGCGCCCGCCGTCCTGCTCGCCGGTCTGGAGCCGGAGGAGGAGTCGCCGATCCTCTTCCTCCGCCTGCGCCGGGCGGTGCGCACCGGCGGCCTCGCCGTGTTCGACCTGGCACCCTTCGCCACCCGCGCCGCGCAGAAGCTGGACGCCACGGTGCTCACCACGGTGCCGGGCGCGGAGGCCCGGTCGCTGCTCGCCCTCGCCGAGGGCAGCTGGGGTGGGCCCGCCGTCGAGGCGCTGCGGAAGCCGGGCGCGGTGCTGCTCGCCGGTGAGCGGCTGGCCGAGGTGCCCGGCGCGCTCACCGCGCTGGTCGCGCTGGCCCGGGCGACCGGTGCCCGCGTGGCCTGGGTGCCCCGTCGCGCCGGAGAGCGGGGCGCGGTGGAGGCCGGCGCGCTCCCCACGCTGCTGCCCGGCGGCCGCGCCGTCGACGACCCCGCCGCCCGAGCCGAGGTGGCCGCGGTGTGGGGCATCGACCCCGCGGCGGTGCCCGATGCCCCCGGCCGCGACGTCACGGGCATCCTCACCGACGCCTGCGCCGGCCGGCTGCCCGGGTTGCTCGTCGGCGGGGTCGACCCCGCCGACCTGCCCGACCCCGCGCTGGCGCGGGCGGCGCTGGACGCGGCGGCGTTCGTCGTGAGCCTGGAGATGTTCCCGACCGAGGTGACCGAGCGCGCCGACGTCGTCCTGCCGGTGGCGGCGTCGTCGGAGAAGGCGGGGAGCTACCTGGACTGGGAGGGGCGGCTGCGTCCCTTCGACGCCACCCTGCACGGCACCGGGCGGCTGGGGGACGGCCGGGTGCTGCACGGCCTGGCCGAGGCGATGGGCACCGACCTGCGCCTCCCCGCACCGGAGGTCGCGCGGGCCGCGCTCGCCGCGCTGGGCGCCCGCCGCTCCGCCGCGGAGAGCCCCGGACCCGACGTCGCGCCCCCCGACACCCCGGCGCTCCGCGACGACGAGGCCGTGCTCGCCTCGTGGCGCCAGCTGCTCGACGTCGGCACCCTCCAGCGCGAGGAACCCGAGCTCGCCGGCACCGCCCGGCCGCCGGTGGTCCGCGTCGGCGCCGGCACCGCCGCGCGCCTCGGGCTCGCCGACGGCGACCGGCTCACCGTGAGCGGCGCGACGGGCTCGGTCACCCTGCCGGTGGCGGTCACCGCGATGCCCGACCAGGTCGTGTGGCTGCCGATGCGCTCGCCCGGCAGCGAGATCCGGACCGCGCTGGGCACCGGGCCCGGCGGCGTCGTCCGGCTGTCGGCCTCGCCGGTGCCCACCGGCGCCACGACGCACCCGCTGGGGGACGCGCGATGAACGTCTGGGCCACGCCCGAGCAGCCGACGCTGGCCGATTTCGGCCAGGACGTCTGGTGGATCGTGCTGATCAAGGTCGTCGGCGTCTTCGCGGTCCTGGTGCTGATGACGCTGTTCGCGATCGTCCTCGAGCGCAAGGTCGTCGCACGCATGCAGCAGCGGATCGGCCCCAACCGGGTCGGGCCGCGCGGCTCCCTGCAGAGCCTCGCCGACGGGCTGAAGCTGGCGTTCAAGGAAGACATCATGCCGGCGATGGCGGACAAACCGGTCTACTTCCTCGCCCCGGTGATCGCCACCATCCCGGCGTTCGTCGCCTTCTCGGTGATCCCGATGGGCCCGGTCGTCAGCATCTTCGGCGAGCAGACGCCGCTGCAGCTGACCGACGCCCCGATCGGCGTGCTGATCATCCTGGCCATGTCGGCCATGGGCATCTACGGCATCGTGCTCGGCGGCTGGGCCTCGGGCTCGACCTACCCGCTGCTGGGCAGCATGCGCAGCGCGGCCCAGATGATCAGCTACGAGATCGCGATGGGGCTCTCCATCGTCGCGGTGTTCCTCTACGCCGGCTCGATGTCGACGTCGGAGATCGTGGCGGCGCAGGCCGACGGCAACGAGGTCTCCTTCTTCGGCCTGGAGTTCACCGGCCCCAGCTGGTACGCCGTGCTGCTGCCGGTCTCCTTCGTCATCTACGTGATCGCCGTCGTCGGCGAGACCAACCGCGCGCCGTTCGACCTGCCCGAGGCCGAGAGCGAGCTCGTCGGCGGCTTCCACACCGAGTACTCGTCGCTGAAGTTCGCGCTGTTCTTCCTCGCCGAGTACATCAACATGGTCACCGTCTCGGCGCTGGCCGCGACGCTCTTCCTCGGCGGCTGGCGGGCGCCGTGGCCGGTCTCCATCTGGGACGGCGCGAACAGCGGCTGGTGGCCGCTGCTCTGGTTCTTCCTCAAGGTCGTCGCCGCGCTCTTCGTCTTCATCTGGCTCCGCGGCACCCTGCCCCGGCTGCGCTACGACCAGTTCATGCGCTTCGGCTGGAAGGTGCTGGTCCCGGTCGCGCTGGTGTGGATCCTCGTCGTCGCCGCGATGCGGACCCTCTCCCGCGAGGCGGACCTCTCCACCGGCCAGGTGGCGCTCTTCGTCGGCGTCCCCGTCGCGGTCCTGGTGCTGCTCGGCCTGGCCCTGGCCGGTCGGACGGCGAACCGGGACGCCCGGGTGATGGCCGAGGAGGCCGCGGCCGGCGGCGTCCACGCCACCGACCCCGAGCCCGAGGTCCTGCCCCCGGCCGGTGGGCGGCGCCCCGCCGGCACCCCCAGCCGGTCGGAGGGCGGCTTCCCGGTCCCGCCGATGGACCTGGTCGTGCCTCCCTCCCCGCGCCTGCGCCGGGAACCCGTCGCGACCGACGGCACGGTCGTCGGCACCGGACGACGCGCACCCACGAGCACCACTTCCCAGGAGGACGGCGATGCCTGAGAGCCGCAGCGGCGACCCCGCCCGGCGCGGGAGCGCGGAGGTCGAGCGCCCGACGGGTGCGACGGCCGCGACGCCCGCCGTGCGCCCCACCCTGCGCGACCGGCTGGTGCCGGCGCCCGTCCAGGGCTTCGGGGTCACCTTCGCGCAGATGTTCCGGACGGTGACCACGGAGCAGTACCCCTTCGAGCCGAAGGTGACCAAGCCGCGCTACCACGGCCGGCACGTGCTCAACCGGCACCCGGACGGCTTGGAGAAGTGCGTCGGCTGCGAGCTGTGCGCCTGGGCCTGCCCGGCCGACGCCATCTACGTCGAGGGCGGGGACAACACCGAGGACGCCCGCTACTCGCCCGGTGAGCGGTACGGCGCGGTCTACCAGATCAACTACCTGCGCTGCATCTTCTGCGGGCTGTGCATCGAGGCCTGCCCGACCCGCTCGCTGACGATGAGCAACGACTTCGAGCTGGCCGACGACAACCGGGCCGACCTGATCTACACCAAGGAGCAGCTCATGGCCCCGCTCCTGCCCGGCATGGAGCAGCCCCCGCACCCGATGCGCCTCGGCGACGACGAGAAGGACTACTACCTGCGCGAGCCGGAGGTGCGGTCGTGACGCCGGACGCCACCCTCGTCGTCGGCACCGGCGAGGCCGTCGTCTTCTGGATCCTCGGCCCGCTCTCCCTGGCCGGCGCCCTCGGCATGGTGCTCAGCCGCAACGCCGTGCACTCGGCGCTCTGGCTGGTGCTGACGATGCTCTCGCTGGGCGTCTTCTACGTCGTCCAGTCCGCGCCCTTCCTCGGCGCCGTGCAGATCATCGTCTACACCGGCGCGATCATGATCCTGTTCCTCTTCGTGCTGATGCTGGTCGGCCGGGACTCCTCGGACTCGGTGGTCGAGACGCTGCGCGGGCAGCGGGTGGCGGCCACGCTGCTGGGCATCGGCTTCGCCGCGCTCGTCGGCGCCGGCATCGCGCGGGCGACGCAGGACCTCCCCGTGGTGGGGCTCGAGGCGGTGCAGGCCGGGCCCGGCGGCCCCGACGCGGGCAACGTCGAGGCGATCGCCGCCCTGCTCTACACCCGCTACCTGCTGGCCTTCGAGGTCACCGGCGCGCTGCTGATCGTCGCCGCGGTCGGCGCGCTCGTCTTCACCCAGGCCGAGCGCGACCCCGCCAGCCGCAAGGGCCAGAAGGAGCTGTCGCGCGCGCGGTTCCTCACCGACCGCCCGCAGACGCTGCCCGGCCCCGGGGTCTACGCCCGCGCCACCTCGGTCGCCGCTCCCGGTCGGCTGCCCGACGGGGGCATCGCCGAGGACAGCCTCGCCACCGGCATCGAGCCGCAGCAGGTCGAGCCGCTGCCCCGGGGCACCGGCCGGCAGCAGCTCGGCTCACCGGACGCCGCGCTGGGCTCCCTCACCCCCACGGTGAGCGACGTCCCGGGCGGCCGCGAGGGCGGTGAGCACCGGTGAGCCTGTCCTACTACCTGGTGCTCGCGGCGATCCTGTTCACCATCGGCGCCGTCGGCGTCCTGGTGCGGCGCAACGCGATCGTGGTGTTCATGTGCGTGGAGCTGATGCTCAACGCCGTCAACCTGACGCTGATCACCTTCGCCCGGTCGACCGGGACTGTCGACGGCCAGATCATCGCGCTCTTCGTCATGGTCGTCGCCGCCGCCGAGGTGGTCGTCGGTCTCGCGATCATCATGTCGATCTACCGGACCCGCAGGTCCGCCTCGATCGACGACGCCAACCTGCTGAAGTACTGACGGCGAGACGGGGACACCTGTGTCTGAGGCCCACTCATGAGTGACGCACTGCCCGCCGACGGGCTGCTGGGCTGGTCGTGGTTGCTGATCGCGCTGCCGCTGGCCGGCGCCGCGGTGCTGCTGCTGGGCGGTCGCCGCACCGACCGCTGGGGCCACCTGCTGGGGACGGCGACGGTCGGCGTCGCCTTCCTGCTCGCGGTCCTCTGCACGGTGCAGCTCGCCGGTCAGGACGGGGCGCCGGCCGACGTCGAGCTGTTCACCTTCATCGCCACCGGTGAGCTCGACGTCACCGCCGGGCTGCTCTACGACCCGCTGTCGGCGGTCTTCGTCCTGCTGATCACCGGCGTCGGCTCGCTGATCCACGTCTACTCGATCGGCTACATGGCCCACGACCCGGGGCGACGGCGATTCTTCGCCTACCTCAACCTGTTCGTGGCGGCGATGCTGCTGCTCGTGCTCGGCAACGGGTACGTGCTGCTCTACGTCGGGTGGGAGGGCGTGGGCCTGGCGTCCTACCTCCTCATCGCCTTCTGGTACACCCGCCCGGCGGCGGCCACCGCCGCGAAGAAGGCCTTCATCATGAACCGGGTCGGTGACGTCGGCCTGGCCCTGGCGATCTTCGTGATGTTCGCCCAGCTCGGGACGACGTCCTACGACGGCGTCTTCGGCTCGGTGGGCACCCTCGCCGGGGGGACGATCACGGCGATCGGGCTGCTCCTGCTGCTGGGGGCCTGCGGCAAGTCGGGTCAGTTCCCGCTGCAGGCGTGGCTCCCCGACGCCATGGAGGGCCCGACGCCGGTCTCGGCGCTGATCCACGCGGCGACGATGGTCACCGCCGGGGTCTACCTGATCGCCCGCTCGGCGCCGATCTACGACCTGACGCCGACCGCCCGCGCGGTGGTGCTGGCCGTCGGGGCGCTGACCCTGCTGATCGGGGCGATAGCCGGGTGCGCCTACGACGACATCAAGAAGGTGCTCGCGTACTCGACGGTCAGCCAGATCGGCTACATGTTCCTGGCCGTCGGGCTCGGCCCGGCCGGCTACGTGGCGGGCCTCGCGCACCTGCTCGCCCACGGCTTCTTCAAGGCCGGGCTCTTCCTGGGCGCGGGCTCGGTCATGCACGCGATGAACGACTCGGTGGACATGCGCCGGTTCGGGGCGCTGTGGAACAAGCTGCCGATCACCTTCGCCACCTTCGGGCTGGGCTACCTGGCGCTGATCGGCTTCCCGTTCCTGTCGGGGTACTTCACCAAGGACGCGATCATCGAGGCCGCCCTGGACCGCGGCGACGTCTGGGGCTGGGTGCTCGGCGGGGTGGCCGTGCTCGGCGCCGGGCTCACCGCGTTCTACATGACCCGGCTGATGCTCATGACCTTCTTCGGCCGCGCGCGGTGGGAGGAGGGCGTCCACCCGCACGAGGCGCCGACGGTGATGACCGCGCCGATGGTCGTGCTCGCCGTGGGCTCGGTCGCCTCCGGCGCGCTGCTGGTGTCGGTGTTCCCGCTCTCGGGTTGGCTGGAGCCGGTGTACGGCGAGCCGGCGGAGGCCGAGCACGTCGTCGCCCCCGCGGTGATCGGCCTGGTCGTCACCGTCGTGATGCTGCTCGGCGTGCTGGCCGCCTGGCTCTTCGTCGGCCGCCGCGAGGTCCCGGTCACCGCCCCGGTGCGGGTCTCACCGGTCACCCGGGCCGCCCGAAACGCCCTCTACGCCGACGCCGTGAACGAGTCGCTCTTCATGCGCCCCGGCCAGTGGCTCACCCGCGCGCTGGTGTGGGTGGACAACCGCGGCGTCGACGGCGCGGTCAACGGCCTGGCCGCCGGGCTGGGCGGCTCGTCGTCGCGGCTGGGCCGGGCGCAGACCGGCTTCGTGCGGACCTACGCCCTCGGCATGCTCGGCGGCGCGGTGGTCGTCGCGGGGGCCCTGCTGGCGGTGACGGCGGGATGAACGCCGACGGGTACTTCGGAGAGGACGTGCTGCGGTGAGCGACTTCCCCTGGCTGCTGGCGATGATCGCCGTGCCGGCCGTCGGAGCCGCGGCGGTGGCCGGCCTGCCGCGCGGGCGCGACCTGCTGGCCAAGCAGGTGACCCTCGCGGTGAGCCTCGTGGTGCTGCTGCTCGCCGTGCTGACGACGCTGGCCTTCGACGTCGGCGGGGCGCGGTTCCAGCTCACGACGTCGGTCTCCTGGATCCCCGACTTCGGCTCCGAGTTCGCCCTCGGCGTCGACGGCATCGCGCTGGTGATGGTGCTGCTGGTCGGCGTCCTGGTGCCGCTGGTGGTCGCGGCCTCCTGGCACGAGGCCGACGCCGGGCCCCGCCCCGCGCGGGTCTTCTTCGCCTGGCTGCTGCTGCTCGAGGCGATGATGGTGGGCGTCTTCGTCGCCACCGACGTGCTGCTGTTCTACGTCTTCTTCGAGGCGATGCTCGTGCCGATGTACTTCCTGATCGGCAGCTTCGGCGGGCCGCGCCGGCAGTACGCGGCGGTCAAGTTCTTCGTCTACAGCCTGGTGGGCGGGCTGGTGATGCTCGCCTCGGTCATCGGTCTCTACGTGGTCAGCGCCGGCGCGCTCGGCGAGGGCACCTTCGCCTTCGACACGCTGCGGCAGCTCGAGATCGACCCGGACGTCCAGCGCCTGCTGTTCCTGGGCTTCTTCATCGCCTTCGCGATCAAGGCCCCGCTGGTGCCGTTCCACACCTGGCTGCCGGACTCCGGTGCCGAGGCCCCCGTCGGCGGCGCGGTGCTGCTGGTCGGCGTCCTGGACAAGGTGGGGACCTTCGGCTTCCTGCGCTACTGCCTGCCGCTGTTCCCCGACGCCTCGCGGTACTTCGCGCCGTTCGTGCTGGTGCTGGCGGTGGTCGGCATCCTCTACGCCGCGCTGCTGGCGATGGGGCAGAGCGACATGAAGCGGCTGGTCTCCTACACCTCCATCTCGCACTTCGGGTTCATCGCGCTCGGCATCTTCGCCTTCACGACCGAGGCGGGCACCGGCGCGGTGCTGTACATGGTCAACCACGGCCTGGCGACCGGCCTGCTGTTCCTCGTGGTCGGCATGCTCATCGCCCGCGGGGGCTCCCGCCGGATCGCCGACTACGGCGGGGTGGCGGCGAAGGCACCGCTGCTGGCGGGGGCGTTCCTCGTGGCGGGGCTCGCCTCGCTGGCGCTGCCGGGCACCAACAGCTTCGTCAGCGAGTTCCTCGTGCTGATCGGCTCGTTCCCCGAGCGGCCGGTGTTCACGGTGCTGGCGACGCTGGGCATCATCCTGGCCGCCCTGTACGTCCTGCTGATGTACCAGCGCACCATGCACGGGCCGCCCCGCGGCGTGCTGCTGCAGGAGGACCCGGCGCAGCCGGCGCCGGCCGGCGGGGGAGCCACCGCCGTGCTCACCGCTCCGCGGAGCACCCTGCGGGTCTCGGACCTCGGCCGTCGTGAGCTGGCCGTCGTCGCCCCGCTGGTGGTGCTGATCATCGCGCTGGGCTTCTACCCGCAGCCGCTGATCGACCTGATCGAACCGGCCGTCGTCGCCACCCTCGACGACCTGGGCGCCTCCGGAGGTATCGACCGATGATCGAGGCACCCGACCTGTCGTGGGGGGCGCTCTCCCCCCTGCTGGTCGTGTTCGGCGCCGCGTGCGCCGGCATCCTGGTGGAGGCCTTCGTGCCGCGGGGGCTCCGGCACCCCGTGCAGGTGGGCCTGGCGCTGGCCGGCACCGTGGGGGCGCTCGTCGCGACGCTGCTGCTCGCGGGCACCCGGGAGGTGACCGCCGTCGGCGCGCTCGCCGTCGACGGCGCGGCGCTGTTCCTGCAGGCGACGATCGCGGGGCTGGGGGCGCTGTCGATCCTGCTCTTCGCCGAGCGGTCGCTGGACCCGGCGCGGTCGGCGTTCGTGGTGAGCGCCGCGGTCCCGGCCGGCAGCCCGCGCGACCGCCAGCTGGCGACCGTGCCCCGCGTGCAGACCGAGGTCTACCCGCTGGCCACCTTCGCGATCGGCGGCATGATGCTGTTCGTCGCGGCCAACGACCTGCTGGTCATGTTCGTGGCGCTGGAGGTGCTCAGCCTCCCGCTGTACCTGATCAGCGGGCTGGCCCGGCGGCGCCGGCTGCTCTCCCAGGAGGCGGCGGTCAAGTACTTCCTCCTGGGCGCCTTCGCCTCGGCGTTCTTCCTCTACGGCCTGGCGCTCGTCTACGGGGCCACCGGGAGCGTCCGGCTCAGCGAGGTCCGCGAGGCGGTCAGCGCCGACGGCGGCGGAGTGCTGCTGGTCCTGGGCCTGGCGCTGCTGATCGTCGGGCTGCTCTTCAAGGCCAGCGTGGCGCCGTTCCACACCTGGACGCCCGACGTCTACCAGGGCGCGCCGACCCCGGTCACCGCCTTCATGGCCGCCTGCACCAAGGTCGCGGCCTTCGGGGCGATCCTGCGCCTGCTCTACGTCGCCTTCGGCACCGCGGAGTGGACCTGGCGGCCGCTGATCTACGCCGCGGCGATCGCCTCCATGGTCGTGGGCGCGGTGCTCGGGCTGACCCAGACCGACCTCAAGCGCATGCTCGCCTACTCGTCGGTGGCGCACGCCGGCTTCCTGCTCACCGGCGTCATCGGCCTCGGGCCGGGGGAGACCGGCTCGGGGCTCGCGGCGACGATGTTCTACCTGCTCGCCTACGGGATCACCACGCTCGGCGCCTTCGCCGTCCTCACCCTGGTGCGGGACGGCGACGGGGAGGCCAGCCACCTGTCGCAGTGGGCGGGGCTGGGCGCGCGCTCGCCGCTCACCGCAGCGGTGATGACGCTGTTCCTGCTGGCGCTCGCGGGGATCCCGCTCACCGCGGGCTTCACCGGCAAGTTCGCCGTCTTCCGCGCGGCGATCGAGCAGGGCGCCTGGCCGCTGGCCCTGGTGGCGCTGCTGGCCAGCGCCGTGGCCGCGTTCTTCTACCTGAGGGTCATCGTGCTCATGTACTTCTCCGAGCCGGTCGCCGACGGGCCCACCGTGGGCGTGCCCGGCGTACCCACCACCCTGGTCCTGGCGGTGACAGCGACGGCGACCCTCGCGCTCGGCATCCTCCCCGGGGCGGTGCTCGACGTCGCGCAGCAGGCGGCTAGATTCGTCGGTTGATGACCGGAGCCCGTGCCGCAGTCGACGGCACTCCCCCCGAGGTTTGGCACCGGATCTCCACCCCGGCGTCGACCATCGGCCCCTGGCTGCCCGAGGGCGACCTCGGGGATGCGCTCGCGGAGGGGCTGGCCCGGGTGGAGACCGAGCTGGCCGTCGCGGTCGGCAGCGAGCACCCGTTCGTGCGGGAGGCCGCCGGTCACCTGATGGCCGCCGGCGGCAAGCGGTTCCGGCCGATGCTGGCGCTCCTGGCCGCGCAGCTGGGGGATGCCTCCGCCCCGGAGGTGACGCAGGGCGCCGTGGTCTGCGAGCTCACCCACCTGGCGACGCTCTACCACGACGACGTCATGGACGAGGCCGCCGTGCGCCGGGGGGCGCCGAGCGCCAACAGCCGGTGGAGCAACAGCATCGCCATCCTCACCGGCGACCTGCTCTTCGCCCGGGCCTCCGACATCCTCGCCGACCTGGGGCCAGAGGCCGTCCGGATCCAGGCGCGGACCTTCGAGCGGCTCGTCACCGGGCAGATCAAGGAGACGGTCGGCGCGCAGCCGGGCGACGACCCGATCGCCCACTACCTGCAGGTGCTCGCCGACAAGACCGGGTCGCTGGTCGCGACGTCGGCCCGCTTCGGCGCCTCCTTCGCCGGGGTGGACGCCGCCCTCGTCGAGGCGCTCACCGAGTTCGGCGAGGAGGTCGGCGTCGCCTTCCAGATCTCCGACGACCTGATCGACATCGTCAGCACCGACGGCGTCTCGGGGAAGTCGCCGGGAACCGACCTCCGCGAGGGGATCGCGACCCTGCCGGTGCTGTTCGCGCTGGCCGGCGACGACCCCGCGGAGACCCGGCTGCGCGAGCTCGTGGCCGGCCCGGTCACCGACGACGCCCGGCACGCCGAGGCGCTCGCGCTGCTGCGGTCCTCCCGCTCGCTGGCCCGCGCCACCGGCGTGCTCCGCGAGTACGCCGACCGGGCGCGCGCCCGGCTGGCCGGGGTGCCCGAGGGCGACGTGCGCGACGCGCTCTCGGCCCTCTGCGACTACGTGGTCACGCGCACCAGCTGAGAGGACCCCCATGCCGCCCTCCGCTCGCCGGCTCGCGGCGGGGCCGTGCGTGGGGGCCGCCCTCCTCCTGGCCGCCTGCTCGGGTGGGTCGGAGGAGGACGCCGGCTCGGTCTCCACGCCGCCGACGACCGAGGCGCCCGTCGGCGCCCCGTCCCTGCGGGTCGAGGTCGTGGCCGACGGGCTGGACCACCCGTGGGACGTCGTGCAGACCGAGGACGGCACGCTCCTGGTCGACGAGCGTGCCGGCGGCCTCACCGCGGTGCTGCCGGACGGCACCGTGCAGGAGGTGCGCGCCGACTTCGGCGACCTGTTCGCGGTGGGGGAGACCGGCCTCATGGGGCTGGCGCTGGACCCGGGCTTCGCGGAGGACCGGCGGTTCTACACCTGCCAGGGAGTGACCGGCGGCGGCGGTTCCTCGATCGAGGTGATCGCCTGGGCCGCGGCCGAGGACTGGAGCGCGGCGACGCGCGTCGACGACCCGCTCATCGGCGGGATCCCGGTCAACGAGCGCTCCGGGCGCCACGGCGGCTGCCGGCTGGCGTTCGGCCCGGACGGCGCGCTGCTCGTCGGCACCGGCGACAACGCCGTCGGCACCACCCCGCAGGACCTCGGCTCGCTGGCCGGCAAGGTCCTCCGCGCCGATCCGGAGACCGGAGAGGCGCTGCCCGACAACCCGTTCGTGGCGCCCGACGACGGCGCCGAAGACCTGATCTGGACCTACGGGCACCGCAACGTGCAGGGCCTCGCCGTCCGGCCCGGCGTGGACCAGACCTACTCGGTGGAGCACGGCCCCGACCGCAACGACGAGGTCAACCTGCTGCGGCCGGGCGGCAACTACGGCTGGGACCCCGTGGGCGACGGCGGCTACGACGAGAGCGTTCCGATGACCGACCCGGAGATCGAGGGGGCCCTGCCGGCGGTCTGGGACTCCGGCGCCCCGCCGATCGCGCCCAGCGACGGCACCTTCCTCGACGGCGAGCAGTGGGGCGACTACGACGGGCTGCTCGTGCTGGGCGCGCTGCGCGGGCAGCACGTCCTCGCCCTCCGGCTCGACGAGTCGGGGTCCCTGGTCGAGCAGTTCCGGCTGCCCGAGCTCGACGGCGCCTACGGGCGGATCCGCACCGTCGAGCTGGGCACCGACGGCGCGCTGTACGTGACCACCGACAACGGCGACGACCGCGACCAGCTGCTCCGCGTCACCCCGCAGGGCTGAGGACCCGGCCGCCCACCCGCGGCGGGACGGCGGTCCCGGCGGGCAGCAGCGGGCACGGTTGCGGCTCGCCCGGCACGGTCACCAGGGGCAGGACGCCGGCCCACACCGGGTCGGCTACCTCCGCGCCCTCGATGTCGCGCTCGTCGTCCCCGGGTGGGCCGGTGCGGATCTTCACGCTGGCCTCGGCGAGGTCCAGGGCCAGCACCGCGGTGGCGGCCAGCTCCTTGCGGTCGGGGCGGCGGGTGGCCGCCCACGACCCGGGCGCCAGGTGCTCGGTGAGCACCTCCAGCGCGAGCAGGCGCTCGTCGGGGTCGGTGACCAGGCGGGCCCGCCCGTGCACGACCGCGCAGCGGTAGTTGACCGAGTGGTGGAAGGCCGAGCGCGCGTAGACGATGCCGTCCAGGTGGGTGACCGTGAAGCAGACCGGCGCCCCCGTCGCCGCCGACCGCAGCGTGGCCGCCCCGGTCGAACCGTGCAGGTAGAGGGTGTCGCCGTGCCGCCCGTAGCCGGTGGGCAGCACGACGGGGGCGTCCCCGAGCTGCACGCCGAGGTGGCCGATCAGCCCGGCGTCCAGCACGGCGTGGAGGTCGGCCCGGTCGGTGCGGGCGCGCGTCGCACCCCGGCGCACGGTGCTGCGGTCGGTGGGCGAGAGGGGCGCGTCGGTGTCCACGGCACCGATCCTGGCCGGTGCAGGTGGACCCCCGGAACGGCCAATCCGCTAGATTCCCGGCAGTCCACTTCTCCTCCTGTCAGGAGCGCCGTGATCGACGTCCCGCCGGTGGTGCTCGACCGCTCCTCGGGGACGCCGCTGTCGGTGCAGCTGGCCGAGGCGCTGCGCGCCGCGGCCGCCGACGGCACCCTGCGCCCCGGCGACCGGTTGCCTTCCACGCGGGCCTTCGCCGCGGCGCTGGGGGTGAGCCGCACCGTGACCGTCGCCGCCTACGACCAGCTGCTCGCCGAGGGGTGGCTCGGCGGCCGCCGGGGGGCGGGCACCTACGTCCTCGGCGCGGTGACGACGGCCCCGCCGTCGGCTCCCGCCCCGGCCGCCCGGCGACCGGACACCGCGGCGCTGGTCGACCTGCGCGCCGGCTCTCCGTGCCTGGAGGTGCTCGACCGCGCGGCCTGGCGACGTGCCTGGCGGGCAGCCGGTGACGGTGCTCCCGATGCCCGCCCCGACGCCGCCGGGGACCCGGACTTCCGGTCGGCGGTGGCGGGGCACCTGCTGCGGCACCGCGGCCTGGGCGCCGGCCCGGAGGAGGTGCTCGCCACGGCGGGCACCTCCGCGGCGGTCGGGGAGGTCGCCCGCGTCCTCCCTCCGGGCAGCCGCGTGGCGGTCGAGGACCCGGGCTACCAGCGGGTGGGCGGCGCGCTGCGGGAGGCCGGGGTCGAGGTCGTCCCGGTTCCGGTCGACGGCGACGGCCTGGTCGTGGAGGCGATCCCGTCCGGGGTGTCCGCCGTCTACTGCACGCCGGCCCACCAGTACCCGCTCGGCCGCCGGATGACGGCCGCCCGACGGCTGGCGCTGGTGGCCCGGGCCCGCGCCGAGGGGTGGTGGGTGCTGGAGGACGACTACGACGGGGAGCTGCGCTACGACGTCTCGCCGCTGCCGCTGCTGGGCGCGCTGGGGCCGGACGTCGTCGTCCACCTGGGCACCACGAGCAAGATCCTCAGCCCGACGCTCGGCGTGGGGTGGGTGGTGGCCCCCGAGCCGCTGCGCGCGGCCCTGCTGGCCCGCCGGACCGCCACGGGCACCCGGCCGGCGCGGGCCGGGCAGCGGGTGTTCGCGGCGTTCGCGGCCTCAGGGGATCTCGCCCGGCACCTACGGCGCCTGCGGCGCGAGCTCGTCGCCCGGGCCGGCGAGGTGCGCGCGGTGGTGGCTGCCGCCGGCTGCCGGGCCGAGGGCGACGCGGCGGGGGCGCACGTCCTCGTGCCGCTGCCCGCCCCCGCCGTGGAGGACATGGTCCGGAGCGCGGCCGCGGCGCGGGGTGTGGCGGTCGACGGCCTGGCCCGCCACACCGTCGGCGCGGGCGACCGGCGCGCCGGCCTGGTCGTCGGGTTCGCCGCTCCGACCCGGGAGGAGCTGCGCGGCGCGCTGACCGTGCTGGGCGACGTCTTGGCGGCGTCGCACGGGAGGTGACCGCGATCTGTCGTGCCGAGTGAGGGCCCGGAGGGCCTTCGCGCAGGCGCGACGCAGCGGCTCAGCTCACCGGGGGACGGCAGGTGGTCGCGGTGCCGTCCGGAGGACGGCAGTGTCATGGCGGTGTCGTCCGGAGGACGACCGGGTCATTGCACTTCCCAGGTGTCGCCGCCGGCGAGGAGGGCGTCGAGGTCGCCCGGGCCCTGCAGCCGGGCCTCGTGCAGCTGCTCGGCCATCATCGCCTCGTACGAGGGCTTCCGGACCGACCGGAAGACGCCCATCGGGGTGTAGCGGAGGTCCTGAGAGGAGAGCCGCGACAGCGCGAACGCGTAGGACGGGTCCTCCCGGTTCGCGTCGTGCACGACGATCTCGCTCGCGTCGACCTGGTTGGTCTCGGCGATCCGCAGCCCGCCGAAGTCGTCGCGGACCACGCACGAGGCGCCGTCCGGGCCGAACACCAGCGGCTTGCCGTGCTCCAGCGGGATCGTCCACATCGGGCCGGTGGACGGGTCCTTGAGCAGGTCGAACGCGCCGTCGTTGAAGATGTTGCAGTTCTGGTAGATCTCCACCAGCGCGGTGCCCTGGTGCTCGGCGGCCTGCCGCAGCACCTCGGTGAGCCCCTTCCGGTCGGAGTCCATCGCCCGGCCGACGAAGGTCGCGTCGGCGCCGATCGCCAGGGACACCGGGTTGAACGGGTGGTCCAGCGAGCCCATCGGCGTGGACTTGGTGACCTTGCCGACCTCGGAGGTGGGCGAGTACTGGCCCTTGGTGAGGCCGTAGATCCGGTTGTTGAACAGCAGGATCGTCATGTTGACGTTCCGCCGCAGCGCGTGGATCAGGTGGTTGCCGCCGATGGAGAGCGCGTCGCCGTCACCGGTGACGACCCACACCGACAGGTCGGGGCGCGAGGCGGCCAGGCCCGTGGCGATCGCCGGGGCGCGGCCGTGGATCGAGTGCATCCCGTAGGTGTTCATGTAGTACGGGAAGCGGCTCGAGCAGCCGATGCCCGAGACGATGACCATGTCCTCGCGGGCGATGCCGAGGCTGGGCAGGAAGCTCTGGACCGCGTTGAGGATGACGTAGTCACCGCACCCGGGGCACCAGCGCACCTCCTGGTCGGTCTTGAAGTCCTTGCCCTTGAGCTCGGTCTGCTTGGGACCGTGCTGCTCGAGCGAGCGGGCGATGGCGGCGTCGATCGGGGTCGGCGCGTCCGGCATGCCGAGTTCGACGGCGGTCACTGGGGTGCTCCGTTCACAGCTGCGGGGGTCACGGTGTCGATGGCGTCCTGGATGACCGCGGCGAGCTCGGCGGCCCGGAACGGCAGCCCGCGCACCTGGGTGTGACTCTGCACGTCCACCAGGTACTTCGCGCGGAGCAGCAGCGCCAGCTGCCCGAGGTTCATCTCCGGGCAGATGACCCGGTCGTACCGGGCCAGGACCTCGCCGAGGTCGGCGGGGAACGGGTTGATGTGGCGCAGGTGGATCTGGGCCACCTTGCGGCCCGAGCTCCGGATCCGGCGTGCGGCGGCGCCGATGGGGCCGTAGGTGGAGCCCCACCCGATGACGGCGACGCGCGCGTCGCCGTCTGGGTCATCGACGTCGGTGGCCGGGATCGAGGCGGCGATGCCGTCGATCTTGGCCTGCCGGGTGCGGGTCATGAAGTCGTGGTTGGCCGGGTCGTAGGAGATGTTCCCGGTCCGGTCGGCCTTCTCCAGCCCGCCGATCCGGTGCTGCATCCCCGCGGTGCCCGGGATCGCCCAGGCGCGGGCCAGGGTCTCGGGATCGCGCAGGTAGGGGAGGAACTCGCCGTCCTCGCCGTTGGGCTCGGTGGCGAACGCGACCGCCGGCGTCAGGTCGGGCAGCGAGTCGGCATCGGGGATCTGCCACGGCTCGGCGCCGTTGGCCAGGTACCCGTCCGACAGCAGCATGACCGGCGTCCGGTAGGTCAGCGCGATCCGCGCCGCCTCGACGGCGGCGTCGAAGCAGTCACCGGGGGAGCGTGGGGCGATGACCGGCACCGGCGCCTCGCCGTTGCGGCCGAACATCGCCTGCAGCAGGTCCGACTGCTCGGTCTTCGTCGGCAGCCCGGTGGAGGGGCCACCGCGCTGCACGTCGACGATGACCAGGGGCAGCTCGGTCATGACCGCCAGCCCGATCGTCTCGGCCTTGAGCGCCACGCCCGGGCCCGACGTCGTCGTGATGCCGAGCGCGCCGCCGAAGGAGGCGCCGAGCGCCGCGCCGATGCCGGCGATCTCGTCCTCGGCCTGGAAGGTGCGCACGCCGAAGGCCTTGTGGCGGGACAGCTCGTGGAGGATGTCCGACGCCGGGGTGATCGGGTACGCGCCCAGGAAGACCGGCAGGCCGGAGCGCTGCCCGGCGGCCACGAGCCCGAGGGCCAGCGCCTGGTTGCCCGAGATGTTGCGGTAGCGCCCGGGCTTCATCGGGGCGGGCTTGATCTCGTAGGAGACGGCGAAGGCCTCGGTGGTGTCGCCGTAGTTGTAGCCGGCGCGGAAGGCGGCGATGTTGGCCGCGGCGATCTCCGGCTTGCGGCGGAACTGGCGCTCGAGGAAGCGGATCGTGCCCTCGGTGGGCCGGTGGTACATCCACGAGAGCAGGCCGAGGGTGAACATGTTCTTGCTGCGCTCGGCCTCCTTCTTCCCCAGCCCGGAGTCGGCGAGCGCGTCCAGCGTCATCGACGTCAGCGGCACGCTGACCGTCTGCCACCCCTCGAGCGAGCCGTCCTCGAGCGGGTTGGTCGCGTAGCCGACCTTCGCCAGGTTGCGCGGGGTGAACTCGTCGGAGTCGAGGATGAGCAGACCGCCGCCGGGGAGCTCGGCGAGGTTGGCCTTGAGCGCGGCCGGGTTCATCGCCACGAGCACGTCCGGGGCGTCGCCCGGCGTCATGACGTCGTGGTCGGCGAACTGCAGCTGGAAGGAGCTGACGCCCGGCAGGGTCCCCGTCGGCGCGCGGATCTCGGCGGGGAAGTTCGGCAGCGTCTTGAGGTCGTTGCCGAACGACGCCGTCTCGCTGGTGAAGCGGTTGCCCGTCAGCTGCATGCCGTCGCCGGAGTCACCGGCCAGCCGGATCACGACGCGGTCGAGCTCCACGACGCTCTTCACGAGCCCACCGGGCGCGGAGCCGGACACCGGGGTGGCCGGGGCGCCGTGCGGGTCCGACGGCGCGACGGTCGGGTTGGTGCCAGTCATCAGCGGTCTACCTCCACCGGGCGAGGTTACGTGCGTGTGTACGCGCCCGGGTTGTGCAACCGGACACTCCGCAGCGGCGAGGATGTCACCGCGTCCACAGGGGGCAACGGCAGTGGCGCCCCGGGCATTCCACGGGGCACCCGAGCGGGGGAGCGGCGGCCGGCCCGCCGGGAACGGGGGGTGCGGGGACGGCGTTGGACGAGGCGTGCAACGCATGACCAACGGACTGAAGACCGCCCTCCTGCTGGGTCTGATGGGCGGGCTGATCCTCATGGCCGGGGCGCTCATCGGCGGGCGCGGGGGTCTGCTCATCGCGCTGTTCGTCGCGCTCGCGGTCAACGGCTACGCCTACTTCAACTCCGACAAGCTGGCGCTGCGCGCGATGCGGGCCTTCCCGGTCACCGAGACCCAGGCCCCGCAGCTGTACGCGATCGTGCGCGAGCTCGCGACCGACGCGCGCCAGCCCATGCCCCGCCTCTACGTCAGCCCGACGAACCAGCCGAACGCGTTCGCCACCGGGCGCAACCCGCGCAACGCGGCCGTCTGCGTCACCCAGGGCATCCTCGAGCTGCTCGACCGGCGGCAGCTGCGCGGGGTGCTCGCCCACGAGCTCTCCCACGTCTACAACCGGGACATCCTGATCAGCTCGGTCGCCGGCGCCATGGCCACGGTGATCACCTACCTGGCGCACATGGCGATGTTCGCGTCGCTGTTCGGCGGCCGCTCCGACGCCGACCGGGGCGGCGGCAACATGATCGGCGGGCTGCTGCTCATGCTGCTCGGCCCGCTCGCCGCCGGGATGGTGCAGATGGCGGTCAGCCGCAGCCGCGAGTTCCAGGCCGACGCCTCGGGTGCCCAGCTGTCGCAGGACCCGCTGGCGCTCGCCGATGCGCTGCGGGTGATCGAGCGGGGGACGGCGGCCCGCCCGCTGCCGCAGGAGGAGCGGCTGGTCACCCAGAGCCACCTGATGATCGCCAACCCGTTCCGGGGTCAGGGCATGGCCTCGCTCTTCGCCAGCCACCCGCCGATGGCCCAGCGGATCGCCCGCCTGGAGCAGATGGGGCGCGAGCTCGGCCAGCGCTGACGCGCGCCGGGTCTCAGATCGGGCGGACCGCGTCGATCGCGTCCAGCGCCTGCTCCCGGAGGCCGTCGGAGATGGGGGCCGACCCGGCGACCTCGGCGGCGGCTCGCTGCCCCTCGGGGCTGACCACGTAGGTCATGAAAGCCCGGAGCCGCTCGGCGACCTCCGGGTCGTCGTACTCCATGCAGCCGATGTGGTAGCTGACCAGCACGATGGGGTACTCGCCGGACCCGGTGGTGTCCCTGTTCAGCTCGATGACGACGTCGTGCTCACCGCGGCCCTCGAGGCGCGGGGAGTTCTCCACGACGGCCGCGGCGGCCTCGGCCGACGGGGCGACGAACTCCCCACCCACGCCGATGTTCGCGACGCCGAGGTCGCGGGCCTGGCTCAGGTCGGCGTAACCGATGGTGCCCTGCCCACCGCGGACGGCGGCCACGACCCCGGAGTTCCCCTGGGCCGCCTCGCCGCCGGGCACCGGCCAGCTGCCGTCGGGCTCGTGCGGCCACCCGCCGTCCGCCGCCTCCGCCAGGTACTCGGTGAAGTTCTCGGTGGTGCCCGACTCGTCCGCGCGGTTCACCGGGGCGATCGCCAGGTCGGGCAGCGCGGTCCCGGGGTTGTCGGCGGCGATCGCCGGGTCGTTCCAGCGGGTGATCCGCTGGTCGAAGATCCCGGCGAGGGTCCCCGGGGAGAGGTTGAGCTCGTCGACGCCGTCGACGTTGTAGACGACGGCGATGGGGGAGATGTAGTTCGGCAGCTCGAAGACGCCGGAGGGGCCGCAGCGCTCGGCGGCCTGCGCGAGCTCGTCGGCGTCCAACGCGGCGTCCGAGCCGGCGAAGTCGGTCCCACCTGCGAGGAACTGCTCGCGACCGCCGCCGGAGCCGATGGGGTCGTAGCTGACGTCCAGCCGGGGCTGGACGGCGCTGAAGCCGGCCGCCCAGCCCTGCATGGCCGCCTGCTGGGCGCTGGAGCCGGCCCCGACGAGGGAGCCGCTGAGCAGCTCTGCCCCCTCGTCCACCCTGGCGCGCTCGTTGGGCGGGACGTAGTTCGCCGCGAAGACGACGAAGCCACCGATGGCCACCGCGCCACCCAGGGCGGCGATGCGTCTGCGGGTAGTCACTCCGGCCTTCCACGGGTCGTCGGGCGTCCCGGACGGACACCGACCCACGAGGGTACGGCCCGGTGCACCGCAGCCGTGCCCGCCGTCCGGTGTCGCGCGCCCGGCCTCCGGCGTCGGCCCAGGCGGGGGCTCAGCGGTAGTTGTCGAACTGCAGGGCGACGTCGAGGTCCTTGCCGCGCAGCAGCTGCTGGACGGCCTGCAGGTCGTCGCGCTTCTTGCCGCTCACCCGCAGCTGGTCGCCCTGGATCTGCGCCTGGACGCCCTTGGGCCCCTCGTCCCGGATGATCTTCGCGATCTTCTTGGCGGTGTCGGACTCGATGCCCTGCTTGATCTTCGCGCCGATCTTGTAGCTCTTCCCCGAGGCCTGGGGCTCGCCGGCGTCCAGCACCTTGAGCGAGATGTTGCGCTTGATCAGCTTCTCCTTGAACACCTCCAGCGCCGCGGCGACGCGCTCCTCGGTGTCGGCCTGGAGCGTGACGCCGTCCTCGCCGGCCCACGCGATGGTCGCGTTGGTGCCGCGGAAGTCGAAGCGCTGCGAGAGCTCCTTGCCCGCCTGGTTGAGGGCGTTGTCGACCTCCTGGCGGTCGACCTTGCTCACGACGTCGAAGGATGCGTCGGCCATGTCGTTTCCTCTCCGTGCGGGACGAGGCCGCCACGGCGGCCCGTCGGTGGGGACCCGTCACGTGCCGGGGCCCTCGTCTTGTAGTCTCTCCCGCGTACCAATCGGGGCGGGTTGCCCGAGTGGCCAATGGGAGCGGACTGTAAATCCGTCGGCTTAGCCTACGAAGGTTCGAATCCTTCACCCGCCACGCCCGGTACGACGGCCCCCGACCACCCGGTCGGGGGCCGTCGCCGTCCCGGGGCCGGATCAGGGCGCCGTCGGTGCCCGCGCACTGGAGACGGCGGTCCGCTCGAGCTGCTGCCCGGCCAGGAACAGCCAGCCGAACGCGATGTCCACGTACCGGGTGCACCGCACGGTCACCTCGGCCCCGTCGGTCTCGGCCGCCCAGCTGTCCAGCGCGAGGTCGCCGTCGGCCAGCTGGTCGGCCACCGCGGCCTGGGCGGCGGCGCGGCTGAGCGGGAGCTCGGTGCCCACCCCCTGCGCGTAGAGCACCGCCTCGTCGGCCCGGTTCGCCGCGGCGAGGGCGGCGCTGTCGCAGACCGACTGCACCTCCTGCTGCTCGAGGAAGGCGTCGGACGCCGCGATCGCCCCGACGGCCATCAGCGCGGCGACCAGCCAGCACACCAGGACGAACGGGAGCGTCGACCCGCGCTCGCGGTCGTCCTGGTCGGGGTGCACGCGCGGCAGCGTAAGCACCGACCCGCGGTTGTCCACGACCTGTGGACACGATCTGTGGACACTGTGGACGACGGTTCACCCGTCCTCGTGGCACCCGGCGGTTCCTGTGGACGGCGCGGGCGCGTGGATCACCGCTCGGCGGTCCGGGGACCGATCGCGCCGCCGGCGTCGAGGGCCGTGGGCCGCCCCCCGCCGGCGAAGTGGGTCACCCGTCGTGTGATCAATGTGGCGCACGGTTACGACTCGGCGTCGCCAACGGCGTGTCGTGACCCTGATGCTTGTGGCGACCCGTGACGGGAAGGAGTGTCGCCCGCGCGGTCCGTATTCGACGACGCTCTGCCCCCGCGCGTGGATGGCTGCCGCATTCAGCCATTTTGTCGTGCCACGAGGGAGGCGCCATGAACAGCAGCATGCAGCGTGAGGACAGCTCGGCCCGCGGAGTCCGCTGGGGTCGGGGTGTGCGTTGGGGTCGTGGCGTCCGCTGGGGTCGCCAGGCCTGATCGGGCCGCCCCCCTGGTCCAGAAGGGGCAGTCGTCCCTCCGGGGCGGCTGCCCCCTCCTCATGTTCGGGGCAGCACTTGCCGATCACCTCGGCGAGCGGGTCCCTCTCCCGCGTGCGGAGAGGGTGGCGGTGATCGACACCGCTGCTAGCCTTTCGCCCGCCCAACGACCGGGGAGAGTGCCGTGCACGTGGCTGAGCAGGAGGTCAGCGAGCGTAGTCGCTCGCGTACCGTCCGCAGCCCCTGGGTCGCCACAGGACTCGCGCTGGCCATTGCGGCGCCCTTGGGCGCGGCCCTGCTGACGCGCGGGGTGGATCCTGTGAGCGGCATCCTGCTGGGCGCCGTCTTCCTGGCCGCGGTGCTGGGGGAGTGGGTCTACGTCCACATCGAGTTCCGCCGCCAGAGCTTCGTGAACTCCGCCAGCGAGCTCGCCCTCGTGATCGCCCTGCTCGAGCTCGGTGGCGCCTGGACGGCGGTGACCCGAGCGGCGGCCGTCGGACTCGTGCTGGCGCTCCAGCGGTTCTCGCCGGCCAAGATCCTCTTCAACGTCGCCGTCGCGGTCATCGACAGCGCCGTCGCGGTGTTCGTGCTCGACCTGATGTCGGGCGGCGACGTCAGCCAGCCCTGGACCTGGATCTCCTGCCTGCTGGCGGTCTTCGCGGCCAACGCCGTCGCCGCCGTCATGGTGGCCGGGGCGATCACCGTGACCCAGGGGTACCCCGGGCGCTCGATCTGGACGAGCCTGCTGGTGCCGGTCGTCGTCGTGTCGCCGGTCGCCGTGCTCGTCGGCCTGGCGATCCTCCTGGTGCTGCACGTCACGCTGTGGTCGCTCCTCATCCTCGCGCCTCTCACGGCGGCCCTGGTCCTGCTGTACCGCCGGTTCGCGGAGGTGACCCGGGAGAGCCAGTCCCTGGAGCGCGTCTACGAGTTCGCGCGGCGGGTGGAGCAGGTCCAGCCCGACGAGGTGGGCACCCGCCACATCGTGCAGGCGGTGCAGGAGTTGCTGAACGCGGAGCGGGTCGCCCTCTGGCTGCCGCCCTACCTCGACGAGGGCCCGCGGTTGGTCGTCGCCACCGAGAGCGGTGCCGACTGGTACGACGGGCCCGGAGACCCCGACGACGTGCTGCGTCGCCGCGCGGTCGCCTCGTCGGGGGCCGTCCACGTCTCGGCCGGGCGTGCCGACGAGGCCCAGGCGGCGGCGCTCGCCCGCCGGGGGGTCGCGGAGGTGCTGGGCGCACCGGTCACCACGGCCGCAGGAGAACCGGGCTACCTGGAGGTCTGCGACCGCCGCAGCGACGCCGTCTCCTTCGGCAGCACCGAGCGCGGCGCCCTGGAGTCGATGCTCACCCACGTCAACGCGGCGATCCGGCAGCAGCAGCTGCTCACGCGCATCCGCTTCGACGCCGACCACGACCGCCTCACCGGGCTGCCCAACCGGCAGCGGCTCGCGGCGGAGATCGACGCGCTCGTGACCGCGGACCCGGCCGGTGACCGGGCCGGGCTCATCCTCGCCTCCCTGGGCACCTACGCCGACGTCACCGACACCCTCGGGCACGCCGCGAGCGACGAGCTGCTCCTGGTCACCGCCGGCCTGCTCCGCGAGCACGCCCCGCCGCGCGCCCTGCTGGCCCGCATGGAACGGGAGCAGTTCGCCGTCCTGCTCCCCGGCCTGTCGTTGAAGGCCACCGAGCAGGCGGCCCGGCGGCTGCGCGAGGCCGCGGCCACGCGCGTCCGGGTGGCCGGGCTGGACCTGGAGGTCTCGCTGACCATCGGCGTCGCGGCAGCCCCCGTGCACGGCACCGACGCGGGCACGCTCATGCAGCGCGCGGACGTGGCCCTGCTCGCGGCCGCGGAGTCGGGCGGCGTGGCCAGCTACCACCCGGTGCTCGACCAGCAGAGCCTGCGCCGCCTGCAGCTGGGCACCGAGCTGGAGCAGGCCATGGCCGACGGGCAGATCGGCGTCGTCTTCCAGCCGGTCATCGACGCCCAGACGTCGGACATCGTCTCGGTGGAGACGCTCGTCCGCTGGACCCACCCGCGCTACGGCAGCATCCCGCCCGAGGACGTCATCGGCCTCGCCGAGCAGATCGGCCGGATCGGCGCGGTCACCGACCACGTCCTGGACCTCGCGCTGGCCCGGTGCCGGCGCTGGCTGGACCAGGGCATCTCGCTCTCGGTCGCGGTGAACGTCTCCGCGTTCTCGCTGAGCGAGCCGAACCTGGTGGACCGCATCCGCGGCGCACTGGAGCGCCACCGCGTCCCCGGGGAGCTGCTCATCCTGGAGCTGACCGAGAGCAGCGTCGTCGACGACTCCGTGCGCGAGAGCCCCGTGCTGGACGAGCTGCACGACCTGGGGCTCCGGCTCTCCATGGACGACTTCGGCACCGGCTACTCGTCGCTCTCCCAGCTCCGGCACCTGCCCATCGACGAGTTGAAGATCGACAAGTCCTTCGTCCTCACCATGGCCACCAGCCAGGGGGAGTCCTTCATCGCGCGCTCGATCATCGAGCTGGCCCACAACCTGGGGCTGTGCGTCGTCGCCGAGGGCGTCGAGGACGAGATGACGCGCAACCAGCTCATCACCATGGGCTGCGACAAGCTCCAGGGCTTCCTGATCAGCCGGCCGCTGCCCGAGGACCGGCTGGAGAAGTGGCTGCTGGCACGCACCGGCGTGCGCTCGGCCGCGCCGGGGGCCACCTACCGCCGGCTGTTCGTCCGCACCTGAGACGGACCCACGGTCCCTCCGCCGCTCGCGACCCCGCGGCGGGGCCCCGACGCGGGGTCGTGCCAGCACGTCGCCGGCCTCCGGACGGGCCGCCCGGAGCGGCTGTTACAGTCGTCCCGCACGGTCCGGAGGGCCCCCGCCGGTCGCCACGAGCGGCTTGGTAGAGTCTTCGACGGCTCCGAGCACGCCCCTTTAGCTCAGTCGGCAGAGCGTCTCCATGGTAAGGAGAAGGTCTACGGTTCGATTCCGTAAAGGGGCTCTGGCAGTAACCTGACCTACCGGTCCTGTCGCGAGACCGGCCCGGGTGGTCATCCCGGCGGTGTAGCTCAGCCTGGTAGAGCAAGCGGCTCATAATCGCTGTGTCACCGGTTCAAGTCCGGTCACCGCTACTCCCGACGGACCCGGCGTCCCGGGTCCGTCGCCGTGTCGGCATCCAGCCGGTTCGGCAGCAGGGCCCGGTCCCGGGTCCTGTCCCACAAGGCTAGGAGCACTCCCGTGGCAGCCACCGACGTCCGTCCGAAGATCACCCTGGCCTGCCAGGAGTGCAAGAACCGCAACTACATCACCCGCAAGAACCGGCGGAACGACCCCGACCGGCTCGAGCTGAAGAAGTACTGCCCGCGCGAGCGCAAGCACACGCTGCACCGCGAGACCCGCTGACGGTTCGCGGCTGCTGAGCGAGGGCGGGAGCATGGCGTTGGACCGGGCACTGGTCGGGCGCAGCTACCCGCCCTCTGCCGTCTACGAGGTCGGCCGGGCGAAGATCGCCGAGTTCGCGGCCGCCGTCGGCGCCACCGACCCGGTGCACCACGACGCCGACGCGGCCCGTGCGGCCGGCCACCCCGACGTCGTGGCGCCGCCGACGTTCGCCGTCGTGGTGAGCCTCGAGGCCGCCTTCGCGGTGCTCGCGGACGACGAGGTGGGGCTGGACTACAGCCGCGTCGTCCACGGCGAGCAGAAGTTCACCCACCACCGCCCGATCCGGGCCGGCGACCGGCTGGTCGCCACCACCACGATCGACGCCGCCCGCACCGTCGCCGGCAACGACCTGCTGACGGCCCGGGTGGAGCTCGCCACGGAGGACGGCGAGGCGGTCTGCACGGCCACCTCGATGCTCGTCGCGCGAGGTGCGGCATGACCGCAGAGGTCGGGACCGAGCTCCCCGAGCTGGTCCTCCGGGTCACCCGCGCCGACCTGGTCCGCTACGCCGGTGCCTCCGGCGACTTCAACCCCATCCACTGGAACGAGCGGGTGGCCCGCGAGGTCGGCCTGCCCGGCGTCATCGCCCACGGCATGCTGACCATGGCGCTCGCCGCCCGGGCGGTCACCGGCTGGACCGGGGATCCGGTGGCGCTGGTCGAGTACCAGGTCCGCTTCGGGCGGCCCGTGGTCGTCCCGGACGACGACCGGGGGGCGGAGCTGACCGTCCGCGGAAGGGTGGCCGCGCTGCTGGAGGACGGGCGGGCGCGGGTCGACCTCACCGTCACCAGCGACGGCGAGAAGGTGCTCTCCCTCGCCCGCGCGGTCGTCCGGCTGGCCTGACCGCCCGCGCCGCCGCCACGCCCGCGGTGGGGCCGGCGGCGGCGCCGCTGCTCAGCCGGCCGTGGAGAGCAGCCGCTGCAGCCGCGAGACGCCCTCGACCAGGTCGTCGTCGCCCAGCGCGTAGGACATCCGGATGTACCCGGGCGTCCCGAACGCCTCGCCCGGGACGACCGCGACCTCCGCCTGGTCGAGGATCAGCTCGGCCAGCTCCGCGCTGCTGCCGGCCGTGCGCCCGCCGATCGAGCGGCCGAGCAGCCCCTTGACCGACGGGTAGACGTAGAAGGCGCCGTGCGGCTCGGGGCAGGCGACGCCGGGGATCTCCCGCAGCATCGACACGATGGTCTGCCGGCGCCGGTCGAACGCCGTCCGCATCTCGGCGACCGCCGACAGGTCGCCGGTCAGCGCGGCGATGGCCGCGGCCTGCGACACGTTCGCGACGTTCGACGTCGCGTGCGACTGGAGGTTCGTGGCGGCCTTGACGACGTCGGCCGGGCCCGCGATCCAGCCCACCCGCCAGCCGGTCATGGCGTAGGTCTTGGCGACGCCGTTCACCACGACGCACCGGTCGGCGAGCTCGGGCACCAGCACCGGCATCGACGGCGCCGAGGCCCCGCCGTAGGTCAGGTGCTCGTAGATCTCGTCGGTCAGCACCCAGAGACCGGCGTCGAGCGCCCAGCGGCCGATCTCCTCCACCTGCTCGGCCGGGTAGACCGCGCCCGTGGGGTTGGAGGGGGAGCAGAAGAGCAGGGCCTTGGTGCGCGGGGTGCGCGCCGCCTCGAGCTGCGCCGCCGACACCAGGTAGCCGCTCTGCTCGTCGGCCACCACCGGCACCGGCACGCCCCCGGCCAGCCGGATGGCCTCCGGGTAGGTGGTCCAGTAGGGCGCCGGCAGCAGGACCTCGTCGCCGGGGTCGAGCATCGTCGCGAAAGCCTCGTAGACCGCTTGCTTGCCGCCGTTGGTGACCAGCACCTGCGCGGGGGTCAGCCGCAGGCCGGAGTCGCGCGCCGTCTTGGCGACGATGGCCTCCTTCAGCGCGGGGAGGCCGCCGGCGGGGGTGTACCGGTGCATGGCCGGCGTCCGGGCCGCGGTGATCGCGGCCTCGACGACGTAGTCCGGTGTCGGGAAGTCGGGCTCGCCGGCTCCGAAGCCGATCACCGGCTTCCCGGCGGCCTTGAGCGCCTTCGCCTTGGCGTCCACGGCGAGCGTCGCGGACTCGGCGATGGCGCCGATGCGACGGGAGATGCGGCGCGCGGTGGGCGGCAGCTCGGTCGACTGGGAGGCGGACCCCGGTGCGGAGACGTCGGTCATGGGGCCATCGTGTCAAAGACCACGGCCGCGGGCTGCCCGCCCGGTCCGGCGCGGGTGGCCGACCGGGGGAGATGCCCCGGCCGGGGGCAGGCCCGGTGGGACGTTCGCTTCCGCCCGTCACGGTCCCGTACACTGGCTTCACCGGGGCCTGTTGACCCCGCCACCGGCGTGCCCCGGATCCCTTCCCGGGCCGGCGCCACCGTGGCGGCGAGACGCTCCGGGGCCCACCCAGGGCATAGGGGTGTAGCTCAATTGGCAGAGCAGCGGTCTCCAAAACCGCAGGCTGCAGGTTCAAGTCCTGTCACCCCTGCCAGCAGGACACCGGCACGACCGACCGACGGCCCTCGCGGGAGAGGCCACCACGACGAGGCGAGCGAGGCGCAGTGAGCGACGAGAAGCCGGGCCGCGAGGACGACGCGCGCGCCGCCTCCGACGCCGAGCTCACCGACGAGCAGCTGGACCGCGAGGCGCCGGGGGTCGACGACGCCGCCGCCCTCGAGGCCGCCGAGGACCAGGTGGCCGGCGACGCGGAGGCCGACGAGGACAAGGTCGTCGCCGCGCGGGACCGCAGCACCCGCCGGCGGGGCCGCATCACCGTCGACGGGGACGAGGACGACGAGCCCGCCACGCGGTCGCGTCGCGCCGCCCGGTCGGCCGCCGAGCCGGCTCGCGACGGCAGCCCGACCCGCTCCCGGGCGGCTGCGGAGCGGGCGCGCGCCGAGGAGCACCAGCCCCGGCGCTCGATCATGCGCTTCCTGCGCGAGGTGGTCGCCGAGCTGCGCAAGGTCATCTGGCCGGGCCGGCGGGAGCTGATCACCTACACGACCGTGGTGATCGTGTTCGTCGCGTTCATCGTCGCGCTGGTGGCCGGGCTCGACCTGCTCTTCGCGCAGGGCGTGCTCGCCGTCTTCGGTTGATCCGCCGTCCCCGCGCCTGAACGCCCCCTGACAAGGAAGAGACACCCTGTGACCGACCCCCGCGAGCCCTTCGAGACCGACAACGCGGTCGAAGGCACCGATCTGGACGACGCCCGATTCGACGAGCGCGGCACCGCCGACGTCGAGACCGGCGCCGGTGAGTCCGGTGCCGCCGAGGGGTCCAGCGACACCGCCGACCTGGGCGCGGGTGCCGCCATCTCCGACGGCGAGGTCGCCGACGCGACGCCGGAGATCGAGACCGGGAACCCCGACACGCTCGCCACCGACCCGGAGGCCGCGCCGGCCGGGGACTCCGAGGTCGCGGTCGAGGAGGACGAGGACCCGGTCGAGTCGCTGCGCAAGGCGCTGCGGATCGCCCCCGGCGACTGGTACGTCGTCCACTCGTACGCGGGCTACGAGAACAAGGTGAAGACCAACCTCGAGGCGCGCATCCAGTCCCTCGACGTGGAGGACTACATCTACCAGATCGAGGTGCCCACCGAGGAGGTCACCGAGATCAAGAACGGCAAGCGCTCGCAGGTCAACCGCAAGGTCCTGCCGGGCTACCTGCTGGTCCGCATGGAGCTCAACGACGAGTCGTGGGGCGCGGTGCGCAACACTCCCGGGGTCACCGGCTTCGTCGGCGCGACCTCCAAGCCGTCCCCGCTGACGATCGACGAGGTCGTGAAGATCCTCGCCCCGGCCACCACGCCGCAGGCGCCGCGGGCCGCCGAGGCCACCGCCGCGAGCTCGGGCGGCGCCGCCGCCGCGCCGGCCGCCGTCGTCGACTTCGAGGTGGGCGAGTCGGTCACCGTCATGGACGGCCCGTTCGCCACGTTGCCCGCCACCATCAACGAGATCAACGCCGAGCAGCAGAAGCTGCAGGTGCTGGTCTCCATCTTCGGCCGCGAGACGCCCGTCGAGCTCTCGTTCAGCCAGGTCCAGAAGATCTGACGGACGGGTCCGAAGACCTCACCACCCAACTGAACCGGAGAACAGAGCATGCCCCCCAGGAAGCGGTTGACCGCGGTCATCAAGCTCCAGATCAACGCCGGTGCGGCCACCCCCGCCCCGCCCGTGGGTCCGGCGCTGGGTCAGCACGGCGTCAACATCATGGAGTTCTGCAAGGCGTACAACGCCGCGACCGAGTCGCAGCGCGGCAACGTCATCCCCGTGGAGATCTCGGTCTTCGAGGACCGCACCTTCACGTTCGTCACCAAGACCCCGCCGGCGGCGCGCATGCTGCTGAAGGCCGCTGGTGTCGAGAAGGGCTCGGGCGAGCCGCACAAGACCAAGGTCGCCACGGTCACCCGTGACCAGGTCCGCGAGATCGCCACCACGAAGATGGCCGACCTCAACGCCAACGACCTCGACCAGGCCGAGAAGATCATCGCCGGCACCGCCCGGTCGATGGGCATCACCGTCACGGGCTGACCTCAGCCCGCACCCGCACCACCTGCACTCGTGGGAGGGCCACGCCTGGCCCGCGAACCACACGATCCCCGGCACCGTCCGGGCGAGAGGAACCACCATGGCGAAGCACGGCAAGAAGTTCCGCGCAGCGGCCGAGAAGGTCGACCGCGACAACCTGTACAGCCCGCTCCAGGCCACCTCGCTGGCCAAGGAGACGTCGACGACCGCCTACGACGCCACCGTCGAGGTGGCCATGCGCCTGGGCGTCGACCCGCGCAAGGCCGACCAGATGGTCCGCGGCACGGTCAACCTGCCGCACGGCACCGGCAAGACCGCCCGCGTCATCGTCTTCGCGACCGGTGACAAGGCCGCCGAGGCCGAGGCCGCCGGCGCCGACGTCGTGGGCTCCGACGACCTGATCGAGCGCATCCAGGGCGGCTTCCTGGACTTCGACGCCGCGATCGCGACGCCGGACCAGATGGCCAAGGTCGGTCGCATCGCCCGCATCCTCGGCCCCCGTGGCCTGATGCCCAACCCGAAGACCGGCACGGTGACCCCCGACGTCACCAAGGCTGTCAACGACATCAAGGGCGGGAAGATCAACTTCCGCGTCGACAAGCAGGCCAACCTGCACCTGGTCATCGGCAAGACCTCGTTCGACGAGGCCAAGCTGGTCGAGAACTACGCGGCCGCGCTCGACGAGGTGCTGCGCGCCAAGCCGTCGTCGGCCAAGGGGCGGTACCTGAAGAAGGTCACCATCTCGACCACGATGGGCCCGGGTATCCCGGTCGACCCGAACCGCACCCGCAACCTGACGGTCGACGAGTAGAAGGACCACCCTTCCCCCCACGCCTCGCATGCTCGGCGCGGGCCCCTGAAGGGTGGCCGTTCCATCGCCTCGCCACGGCCCCGCTGCGCACCCGCGCGGCGGGGCCGTCGTCGTGTGGGGTACTCTTGCCACCGTTCCCCCCAAGACCGCTGGTCGTCGCACGTCCGCGTGCGATCGAAGGTCCCGGAGCACCGGGCGACCCGCGCAGGAGGACGGTTCGATCGGCAGGCGCTCGCGCCCGCCCCTCGCCCCGTGCGCCCTGCGCCGGGGCGTTCCTCGTCTCCGGGCCCCTCGACGCACGCAGTCGTGCAGCGTCCAGCAGTCGCCCGACAGACGAGAGGAGGCCCATGCCCACGCAGGCGAAGGCCGCGGTGATCGACGAGATCACCGAGCGGTTCCAGTCGTCCAGCGCGGCGGTGCTCACCGAGTACCGCGGGCTGACCGTGGCGCAGCTGACCCAGCTGCGTCGTTCCCTCGGTGAGGGCAGCAGCTACGCCGTCGTCAAGAACACCCTGACGAAGCGGGCGGCGGACTCGGTCGGGCACCCCGACCTGGCCCCGCTGCTCAACGGCCCGACCGCGATCGCCTTCATCGAGGGTGACGTCGTCGAGGCCGCCAAGGCCATCCGCGACTTCGCGCGCGCCAACCCGCTGCTCGTCGTCAAGGGCGGCGTCGTCGAGGGCCGCACCGTCGGCCCCGCCGAGGTCACCGCCCTGGCCGACGTCGAGCCGCGCGAGGTGCTGCTGGCCAAGCTGGCCGGCGCCATGAAGGGCAACCTGACCAAGGCTGCCGGGCTGTTCCAGGCCCCGCTGTCGCAGGTCGCCCGGCTCGCCGAGGCGCTCAAGGAGAAGAAGCCGGCCGAGGCCGGCGCTCCCGAGGCTGCTGCTGCTGACACCACCCCCGACGCTGACGCCGCGGACGCCGCGGCCAGCACCGACTGACCCAGAAGGAGACATCATGGCCAAGCTTTCCACCGCGGATCTGCTCGACGCGTTCAAGGAGATGACCCTCCTCGAGCTGTCCGACTTCGTGAAGCAGTTCGAGGAGACCTTCGAGGTCACCGCTGCTGCCCCCGTCGCCGTTGCTGCCGCCCCGGCCGCCGGTGGCGGCGACGGTGGCGCTGCCGCCGCCGAGGAGCAGGACGAGTTCGACGTCATCCTCGAGGCTGCCGGCGACAAGAAGATCCAGGTCATCAAGGAGGTGCGCGGCCTGACCTCGCTCGGCCTCAAGGAGGCCAAGGACCTGGTCGACAACGCGCCGAAGCCGATCCTGGAGAAGGTCGCCAAGGACGCCGCCGAGAAGGCCAAGGCCGCTCTCGAGGGCGCCGGCGCCACCGTCACCGTCAAGTAAAGGACCCCGGCACCCCCAGCCCTCGCTCCGCTCGGGCCGGGGTCCCTGCGCCGGGGCGGTTCCACCGCCTCACCACAGGGGCCGTCCTCCTTCGGGAGGGCGGCCCCTGTCGCATGTCCGGGTGGTTGCGCACCGCGAACGGGGAGACGGGGGTCACGGGAACTGCGTGACACACGTAACCTTCGCCGGACCGCGTCGTTACTGACCGGTAGGAGCGCAGGCCAGGGCCCCGGACCACGGGACCCACCACGGTCGAGCGCCCCGCCGGGGGCCTTCCGACGCGGCGGGGCGGGGACCGGGCGGGCCGGCCGGAACGGGAGGCAGGGGACACGTGGGCGTCGCAGTCGAGGTCTCGGGGCTGACCAAGTCGTTCGGCAGCCAGAACATCTGGAGCGACGTCACGCTCACGCTCCCGCCGGGGGAGATCTCGGTGCTGCTGGGGCCCTCGGGCACCGGCAAGTCGGTGTTCCTCAAGTCGCTGGTCGGCCTGCTGAAGCCCGAGCGGGGCTCGATCGTCATCTCCGACACCGACATCGTGAACACCAGCGAGTCCCGCCTCTACGAGGTGCGCAAGCTCTTCGGCGTGCTGTTCCAGGACGGCGCGCTCTTCGGCTCGATGAACCTCTTCGACAACATCGCCTTCCCCCTGCGCGAGCACACGAGGAAGAGCGAGTCGGAGATCCGGCGGATCGTCCTCGAGAAGATGGACATGGTCGGTCTGCAGGGCGCCGAGGGGAAGCTGCCGGGGGAGATCTCCGGCGGGATGCGCAAGCGCGCTGGCCTCGCCCGGGCGCTGGTGCTGGACCCCGAGATCATCCTGTTCGACGAGCCGGACTCCGGCCTCGACCCGGTCCGCGTGGCCTACCTCAACCAGCTGATCGTCGACCTCAACGCGCAGATCGACGCCACCTTCCTGATCGTCACCCACGACATCGGCACCGCCCGCACGGTGCCCGACAACCTCGGCCTCCTGTTCCGCCGCCACCTGGCCATGTTCGGCCCGCGGGAGCAGTTGCTGACCTCGCAGGAGCCGGTCGTCCGCCAGTTCCTCAACGGCCGCCGCGAGGGCCCCATCGGGATGAGCGAGGAGAAGGACGTCGCCCAGGTCGAGGCCGAGATGGCCGCACTGGAGGCCCGCGGCGGCGACCGGCACAACGGCATCGGACCCAAGGGCGCCAGCGGCGGGGATGCCGTGCCGCCCCAGCTGGACCCCTCCCCGGGCCTGCCGGAGCGCAAGGCCGTGCGCCGCCGCCAGGAGCGGGTGGCCCGCATGCTGCACCAGTTCGACCCCGCCACCGCCGATGCCATCCGCGCCTCGCTGCCGCCGGACCTGCTCGCGCAGGCCGACGCAGGCCTCTTCCGCCCGACCCCCGGCGCGGGTGGCCGGCACTGGGGTCCCGAGCCGGGGAGCCCGGCCCCCGCGGTGGTGCTGCCCCGCGTCGGCGGCGCCGGGTGACCGCGACCGAGAAGCCGGTCGCCCCGGGGCTGCTGGACGGCAAGTACTCGCCGACCCGGCCGCTCGCGGCGAGCGGGAAGCTGTTCGCCTTCGCCCTCGACGTGCTGCGGGCGCTGCCCAAGCGGCCGTTCCAGGTGCGCGAGTTCGTCCAGCAGACCTGGTTCGTCGCCAGCGTGACGATCCTGCCGACGGCGCTCGTCGCGATCCCCTTCGGGGCGGTCATCGCCCTGCAGCTGGGCTCGCTGACCCGGCAGCTCGGGGCCCAGTCGTTCACCGGATCGGCCTCGGTGCTCGCCGTCCTGCGGGAAGCCAGCCCCATCGTCACCGCGCTGCTGATCGCCGGCGCCGGGGGGTCGGCGATCTGCGCCGATCTCGGCGCCCGCAAGATCCGCGACGAGATCGACGCCATGGAGGTCCTGGGGATCAGCCCGATCCAGCGCCTGGTCGTGCCCCGGGTGCTCGCCTCGATGCTGGTCGCCGTCCTGCTGAACGGACTGGTCAGCGTGGTCGGCGTGGCCGGGGGCTACTTCTTCAACGTCGTGCTGCAGGGCGGTACGCCGGGCGCCTACCTGGCCTCGTTCAGCGCCCTGGCCCAGGTGGAGGACTTCTGGTCGGGCGAGATCAAGGCCCTGGTGTTCGGCCTGATCGCCGGGACCGTCGCCGCCTACAAGGGGCTGAACGCGGGGGGCGGCCCCAAGGGCGTGGGTGACGCGGTGAACCAGGCGGTGGTCATCACCTTCCTGCTGCTGTTCGCGGTGAACTTCGTGATGACGGCGCTGTACTTCCAGCTCGTCCCCCCGAAGGGGGCGTGATGGCGCTCCTCTCACCCACCGACCGGGTCCGGGTCCGGGTCCGCCGGCTCGCCACCACCGTCTACCGGCGGCCGCTGGACACCCTGGACGACCTCGGCGACCAGCTGAGCTTCTACGGGCGGGCGCTGGGCTGGGTGCCGCGCGCCCTGCGGCGCTACAAGCGGGAGACCTTCCGGCTGCTGGCCGAGGTGACGTTCGGGTCCGGCGCGTTGGCGGTCATCGGGGGCACGGTCGGCGTGATCGCCTTCCTGTCCTTCTTCACCGGTACGGAGGTGGGGCTCCAGGGCTACGCCGCGCTGGACCAGCTCGGCACCTCGGCCTTCACCGGCTTCCTCTCGGCCTACTTCAACACCCGGGAGATCGCCCCGCTGGTGGCCGGGCTGGCGCTCTCGGCGACGGTCGGCTGCGGTTTCACCGCGCAGATCGGTGCCATGCGGATCAACGAGGAGATCGACGCCCTCGAGGTCATGGGGGTGCCCTCGCTGCCCTTCCTCGTGACCACCCGCATCGTCGCCGGCTTCATCGCCGTCGTCCCGCTGTACGTGCTGGGGCTGCTCAGCAGCTACTTCGCCACGCGCACGATCACCACGCAGGCCTACGGGCAGTCAGCCGGCACCTACGACCACTACTTCAACCTGTTCCTGCCGCCGCAGGACGTGTTCTGGTCGTTCCTCAAGGTCCTGGTCTTCGCCGTGGTGATCATCCTGAGCCACTGCTACTACGGCTTCCGCGCCGGCGGGGGGCCCGCGGGCGTGGGGCTGGCGGTCGGCCGGGCGGTGCGCTTCTCGATCGTCGCGGTGATGGTCATCGACCTGTTCCTGTCGCTGGCGATCTGGGGCTCCACGACGACGGTGCGGATCGCGGGGTGAACGGCGCATGAGCGGAACGAGAGGTATGGTCGTCCGTCGGCGGCTGCAGGGGTTGGCCTTCCTGGTGGTGCTCGCGCTGCTGCTGGGCCTGGCCGTGGCGGCCTACCAGAAGGCGTTCACCGAGGTGGCCCGGGTGACGCTGCTGGCGGACACGGCCGGCAACCAGCTGCAGGAGGCCTCCGACGTCAAGGTCCGGGGCGTCATCGTGGGCGACGTCCGGGAGGTGCGGGCCGGCAGCGACGGCGCCGAGCTCGAGCTCGCGATCAGGCCCGAGTACCTGGAGCAGATCCCCGCCGACGTCACCGCCCGGCTGCTGCCCAAGACGCTGTTCGGCGAGCGGTTCGTCTCGCTGGAGCTTCCCGAGCGACCCACCGCCGAACGGCTCGCCGACGGCGACGTCATCGGCCAGGACCGCAGCGAGAACGCGATCGAGCTGCAGCGGGTGATCGACGGCCTGCTGCCGCTCCTGCAGGCCGTCCAGCCGCAGGACCTCTCCACGACCCTCGGCGCGGTCGCCGACGCGCTGCGCGGCCGGGGCGACCGGCTGGGCGCCAACCTCGCCGCGGTCGGGGAGTACACCGCGCAGCTCAACAGCGTGCTGCCGGAGCTGCAGGCCGACATCTCGGGACTCGCCGACTTCGCCGACACCTACGAGTCCGCCGCCGACGACCTGCTCGCGGTGCTCGACAACCTCGCCGTGACCAGCACGACCCTGGTCGACCAGCAGGAGCAGCTGCGCCGGACCTTCACCGTGGGCCGGTCCGCAGGCGACGCGGCGGCCGGCTTCCTGGAGGCCAACGAGCGGACCATCATCTCGCTGGCCGAGACGTCCCGGCCGGTGCTGGGCCTCTTCGCCGAGTACTCCCCGGTCTACCCGTGCCTGCTGGAGGGGCTCACCCGGTTCAACCCGATGATCAGCGAGGCCTTCGGCGCCGACGGCGACCCGTCGCTCAACCTGAACATCGTCGTCACCCTGCCGCCGCGCAACCCCTACGTGCCCGGCGACCAGCCGGCCTACCTGGACCGGAGCGGCCCCGACTGCCAGGGCCTCGACGACATCGACGGTCTCATCCGGGCCGCCGACCGCGGCGAGTACTACTGCCCGACCCCACCGGAGGACGGCGTCGACTCCGCGGACAACCCCTTCTCGGGGAACCCCGTCTGCCTCGGTGGCCGCGGCCCCGAGGACGTGCCGGAGGGAGCGGGGGACCCCAACCCCAGGGCCGGCAACTCCCTGCCCTACGACCTCGCCGGATCGACAGCGGAGCTGGACTTCGTGCGCAGCATCCTCGCCCACCAGACCGGGATCGGACCCGAGCAGGTCTCCGACCTCGCGGTCTCCACGCTGGCCCCCCTGCTCCGCGGCACCCAGGTGGCCCTGCGATGAGGGGCGCGCTGCGCGGGCTGGCCGCGCCGCTGACCAAGCTGCTGGTGTTCGGGCTGGTGACCGTGCTGGCCAGCTACGTGCTCATCAGCACCATCACCAACGCCGGCTACGGCGACCAGGTGCGGTACCGGGCGCAGTTCACCGACGTCGCCGGCCTCGTGGAGGGCGACGAGGTGCGCATCGCCGGTGTCCGGGTGGGCCAGGTGACCGGCATCGGGCTGGCCGAGGGGATCGACCGTCCGGTCGCCGAGGTGGTGCTGGAGGTCAGCGCCGACGTGCCGCTGCCGGCCGGGGTCGAGGCGACCATCCGCTACCGCAACCTCGTGGGTCAGCGGTACGTCGCGCTGGAGGAGGGCGACGGCTCCGCGGGCCGGGTGCTCTCGGAGGACGCGCTCATCCCGCTGGCGCAGACCACCCCCGCCCTGGATCTGACCACGCTCTTCGGCGGGTTCCAGCCGCTGCTGCAGGCGCTGTCGCCGGCGGACGTCAACCGGCTCTCCTTCGAGATCATCCAGGTCTTCCAGGGCGAGGGCGGGACGGTGCAGAGCCTGCTCGCGCACGTCGCCTCCCTGACCGACTCGCTCGCGGACAAGGACGCCGTCATCGGCAGCGTCATCGACAACCTCACGACCGTGCTCGGCAGCGTCGCCGCCCGCGACGAGCAGCTCTCGGGGCTCGTCGTGAGCCTGCAGCAGTTCGTCACCGGCCTGGCCGGTGACAGCCAGGCCATCTTCGACTCGCTGCAGACCATCGACGGGCTGGCCCGGTCCACCACCGACCTGCTGGTCGACGTCCGCGCTCCCCTCACCGCCGACATCCGCGCGCTGGAGGACCTGTCGACGACCCTGGCCGACAGCGGGGACGTGCTCGAGGACTTCCTCCAGCTCGCGCCCACCAAGCTCGACCTGATCACCCGGACCGCCGTCAACGGCAGCTGGTTCAACTTCTTCCTCTGCGGGGCCTCGGGCAACGTCGTGCTGCCGGTCAGCAACCCCGACGGCACCGAGAACGCCGTCGAGGTGCCCACCGGGGGCCTGCGCAACGGCGAGCGGGGGTGCAGCTGATGGCCCGCGGACCGCGTCCCTTCCGCAGCCGCAACCCCGTGACGATCGGCGCGGTCAGCCTGACGGTGATCACCGCGCTCGTGCTGCTGGCGTTCAACGCCCAGTCCCTGCCGCTCATCGGCGGCGGCACGGTCTACCGGGCGCAGTTCTCCGAGGCGGCCGGCCTGCGGCCCGACGACCCGGTCCGGGTCGCCGGCGTCAAGGTGGGCACCGTCGAGAGCCTGGCCCTGGAGGACGGCGCGGTCACCGTCGAGTTCCGGGTCCGGGACGCCTTCGTGGGCGACCGCTCCGAGGCCGCCATCAAGATCGAGACGGTGCTCGGCGCCAAGTACCTTGCCCTCGTGCCGCGCGGATCCGCCGAGCTGGACCCCGACGAGCGGATCCCGCTGACCCGCACGGCGTCGCCCTACGACGTCGTCGAGGCCTTCGCCGACCTGTCGACGACGGTGCAGGACCTCGACACCGGCCAGCTGGCCGGTTCGTTCGAGGTGCTGGCCGAGACCTTCGCCGAGACGCCGGACGAGGTGCGCAGCTCGCTGCAGGGGCTGGCCCGGCTGTCGGACACCATCGCCTCCCGCGACGCCCAGCTGCGCGAGCTGCTCTCGGCGACGCGGACGGTGACCGACGTGCTGGCCGACAGGAACGGGGAGTTCACCCGGCTGATCCTGGACTCGAACACGCTGCTCACCGCGGTGCAGGAGCGGCGGCAGCTGATCGACTCGATCCTCACCAGCACCCAGGAGCTCTCGACGCAGCTCTCCGGTCTGGTGGCCGACAACCGCGAGGCGCTGACGCCGGCGCTGGCGCAGCTCTCGCGGGTGACCGACATCCTGGCGCGCAACCGGGAGAACCTCGCCCAGACCGTCGACCGGCTGGCGCCGTTCGTCCGGGTGTTCACCAGCACCCTCGGCAACGGCCGGTGGTTCGACAGCTTCGTGGACAACCTGCTGCCCGGCGTGGTCGGCAGCATGGTGTGCGGGGGCCCCGGCGTGCCGGTGTCCTGCCAGGAGGGCAACTGATGAGCGGCTCCCTGCAGCGCGGCGTCGCGGTGGCCGCCACGCTCGTGCTGGTCGGCGCGCTGGGCTGGACGGTGCTCCGGCCGGCCGGCCAGTACCGGGTCACGGCCTGGTTCGGGCAGGCGGTCGGGCTGTACGCGGGCAGCGACGTCCGCGTCCTCGGCATCGACGTCGGGGAGATCACCGAGGTGCGTCCCGAGGGCGACCGGGTGCGGGTCGAGATGGCGATCGACGACGACTACGACATCCCGGCCGACGCGAACGCCGTGGTGCTCGCGCCCTCCCTGGTCTCCGACCGGTACGTGCAGTTCGCCCCCGTGTACGACGGCGGGCCGGCGATGCGCGACGGTGCGGAGGTCCCGCTGGAGCGGACCGCGACGCCGGTGGAGCTCGACGCCGTGTACGGCGCCCTGGACGAGCTCTCCGCGGCGCTGGGTCCCACCGGGGCCAACGCCGACGGCGCCCTGTCGGACCTGATCGACGTCGGGGCGGCGAACCTGCAGGGCACCGGGGACGACCTCAATCGCACGCTGACCGGCTTCTCCCAGGCGGTGCAGACGCTGGCCGAGAACCGCGACGGGCTCTTCGACTCGGTCGAGAACCTGCAGCGGTTCACCAGCGCGCTGGCCACCATCGACAACCAGGTCGGGGTGTTCAACGACAACCTCGCCGCCGTCGCCGACCTGCTCGAGGGCGAGCGCGAGGACCTCGCCGCCGCGATCCAGCTGCTGTCGCAGGCGCTCGGCGACGTCGCCGGTTTCGTGCAGGACAACACCGACCTGCTGCGCACGAACGTCGACCGGCTGGCCGACGTGACCCTCGCGCTGGTCCAGCAGCGGGACGCCCTGGCCGAGGTGCTGGACGTCGCCCCCGCGGCGCTGGGCAACCTGTCCCACGCCTACAACCCCGACTACGGGACGCTGGACACCCGGGACAACTCCATGGGCGCCACCAGCCCCGAGGTCATCGTCTGCCAGGTCCTGGGCGCGACCGGGCGGCTGCGGCTGGACCTGGACCTGGTGCCCGACGTGGTCACCGACCCGCTGACCCAGGGCCTCCAGCTACCGCCCATCGAGCAGATCTGCACCCGGCTGCTGTCGGGGGACGCGGACGCCGACGGTGCCCTGGACGACCTCGACGGAGACGGCGTGAGCGACCTGCAGGAGCTGCTGACCGCGCTTTACGGCGGCGGCGCAGCCGGGGGCCGCACCGGCGGCTCGCTGATCGGCCTGCCCGACCTCGCGGGAGGACAGCCGTGACCCGGCCACTCGCCCGGGCGACCGCCCTGACCGCGAGCGTCCTGCTGCTCGCCGGCTGCGACTTCCGCGGCGCCTACTCCTTCGGCCTGCCCGGCGGGGCTGACCTCGGCGACGAGCCCTACACGGTGCAGGTGGAGTTCCTCGACGTCCTGGACCTGGTGCCGCAGTCGGGCGTGCGCGTCGCCGACGTGCCGGTCGGCCGGGTCGAGGAGATCGACCTGGGGGAGGACTGGACCGCGCTGGTGACGCTCTCGGTCAACGGGGACGTCGAGCTGCCGGCCAACGCGGTGGCGATGGTCCAGCAGACCTCGCTGCTGGGCGAGAAGTTCGTCGAGCTGGCGCCCCCGGGGAACGAGGAGCCGCGCGGCGCGCTCGCCGACGGCGCCCGGATCGGGCTGGACCGGACCAACCGCAACGTCGAGGTCGAGGAGCTGCTGGGCGCCCTCTCGCTCGTGCTCAACGGGGGAGGGCTCGCCCAGCTGCAGACGATCACCCGGGAGCTCGGTGTGGCCCTGGAGGGCCGGGAGCAGGCGATCCGCAGCACGCTGCGGCAGCTGGACACCTTCATCGGCGGGCTCGACGCGCAGCGGTCGGAGATCAGCCGGGCGCTGGACAGCGTCGACGCGTTGGCGGCGAGCCTGGCCCAGCGCACCGAGACGATCGAGACGGCGCTGGACACCATCGGCCCCGGCCTGGACGTCGTGAACCAGCAGCGCGACCTGCTGGTCTCCATGCTCGACAGCCTGGCCCGGCTCGGGGACGTGGGGACCCGCGTGATCGACCAGGCGGGCGCGAACACCGTGGAGGACCTGCGGCTGCTCCAGCCGATCCTCACCCAGCTCGCCTCGGCCGGGCCGGACCTCGCCGGCTCGCTGGACCTGCTGCTCACCTACCCGTTCCCCGCCAGCTCGCTGTCGGCGCTGAACTACCGGCAGGACCTGCGGACCGGGGGCTACGGGCTGTTCACCAACATGACCGCCAGCCTGGACCTGGACCTCACCGAGGTGCTCTGCCGCTACTTCGTCGACCCGCTCACCGGTGCCCTCGAGGAGGCCGCGCCCGCTGACTTCACCGGGGAGCGGTGCGGCGTGCCGGGCAGCCCGCCGGGGAACGCGTCCGGCGCACCGGCCGGGGGACCGGGGACGCCGGCGCCGCAGGCCGGCCCGGGCGCCCTGCTGCCCGAGGGCATCGTCGGCCGGGTGCCCGGCCAGGGCGGCATCGCCGGCCTCCCCGACCTGCTGGGAGGCCGGCCGTGATCACCCGGACCACCAAGCTGCAGCTCGCGGCGTTCGCCATGGTGGCCGTCCTCGGGATGGCGTACCTCGGCTTCACCTACGTCGGCCTCGACCGGCTGGTGCTCGGCACCGGGTACGAGGTGGCCGCCGACTTCCGCGACTCCGGCGGCATCTTCGAGAACGCCGAGGTGACCTACCGCGGGGTCTCCGTGGGCCGGGTCACCGACATGGAACTGGTCGACGACGGGGTGCGCGTGACGCTCACCATCGACCCGGGCGCCGAGCCCATCCCCGCCGACGCCAGGGCCGTGGTCGCCACCCGCAGCGCGGTGGGGGAGCAGTACGTCGACCTCGTGCCCGACGACGGCGAGGGCCCCTACCTCGAGGAGGGCGCGGTCATCCCGCAGGAGCGCACCGCGATCCCCGTGCCGGTCGAGCAGCTGCTGCTGAACGTCGACGAGCTGGTCGGCTCCCTGGACCAGGAGAACCTGCGGATCGTCGTGGACGAGCTGGGCCGGGCCTTCGCGGGAGCCGGTGACGACCTCGGCCGGCTGATCGACAACGGCGACCTCCTGCTCACCCGGGCCCAGGAGTCGCTCCCCGAGACCCTGCGGTTGATCACCGACGGCCGGACGGTGCTCGAGACGCAGGTGGCCAGCCGCTCGGCGATCGAGCAGTGGGCCGCCGACCTCCGGCTGGTGAGCGACACGCTCGTCTCCAGCGACCCCGACCTGCGCAGCCTCCTGGTCACCGCCCCGGACGCCGGCGACGCGCTGCAGCGCCTGGTCGCGGAGGCCGGCCCCGGGCTCGGCCCGCTGATCCGCAACCTCGACGTCCTCAACCGGGTCACCGTCCCGCGCCTGGGCGGCGTGGAGCAGTTGCTCGTCACCTACCCCGACGTCGTCTCCGGTGGCTTCACCGTCGTCCGGGACGACGGCGGGACCATGCGGGCCCACTTCGGGTTCGTGCTCAACGCCGGCGACCCGCACGCGTGCACCAGCGGCTACGTGTCGACGGGGTCCCTCTCCGGGCCCGGAGCGGTGCAGGCGCTGGACACCGAGGTGGTGCGGTGCGAGGTCGTGAACGGGGCCGACCCGGCCCCCGGGGACGGCGTCGACGAGACCGGGTCGAACATCCGGGGCGAGCAGAACATCGGGCGCTCCGGCGGGGTCGGCGGGACGGGGACGCAGAGCGGCGGGGGCACGCGCCCGCCGGTGCTCACCGGCCTCGACGAGCTCCTCGGCGAGCTGCTGAACGCCAGCCCGTTCGCCCGCACCGGCGCGTGAACCACCCATCCGGGTCGATCACGGTGCGCCATCGGCCCGGCCCACGAGACGACAGAGGAGGATGCGCGGGTGAGCAGTGACGCGCGGTCCCGGACGTCCCGGGGCGACCGGGCGAGCGGCGCCCCGGTCGCCGTCGCCGAGGAGACACCGCCCGCCGACGTGGACGCCGGGGAGCAGCAGGCCGACGAGCCGGCGTCCGGCGTCGCGGCCACCCGGCCGGCGGTCCCGGTCGTGCCGCTGCTGGCGGGCCTCCTGGTGCTGCTCGTCGCCGCCCTGGCGTTCCTGTGGTCCACCCGGGCGGAGCCGTCGTCCATCCGCACCGACGACTACGTCGACGCGCTGCAGGCCGCCCGGGCGCACGTGGTCGACCTCACCTCGTTCGACCACGTCACGCTCGACGAGGACATCCGGCAGATCGAGCAGGTGGCGACCGGGGAGCTGGGCGAGGAGACGATCGCCCAGCTCGAGGCCCGGCGCCAGCAGATCGTCGAGTCCGAGGCCGTGGTCAGCACCGAGGTCGTCGGGGCCGGCGTCACCCGGGCCGACGAGGACGAGGCGGCCGCGCTCCTGGTCATCGAGTCCACCCAGAAGAGCAACGTCGACGAGCAGGCCCAGCTGCTGCGCTACCGGATCGAGGTCGAGCTGACGAAGGTCGACGGCCGGTGGCTGCTGTCCGCGATCCGGGGAGGGTGAGGTCGCGATGAGCCAGACACCGGAGGAGCGGCCGCGGCCCACGGCACGCCCCAGGCCCGCGGCCCGGCCCAGCCCCCGCCCCCGGGTCGCCGGTAGCCGGCGCGAGCGGGAGGACGGCGCCCCGCCGGCCGGTCCGGCCGGCGCGCCCCCCGCAACCGACCATGCGGACACGGCCACCGGCCCGGCGGACACGGCCACCGGCCCGGCGGACACGGCCGGTCGTGCCGCCCGGCGGGCGGGCTCCGCCCGGCGCCACGCGGCCCGCGGCAGCGCGCCGGCCGCCGACGCGTCGTCCGCCGGCCGCCGGCGTCCGGGCCGGGCGCTGGTGGCCGTGCTCGCAGTGCTCTGCCTGCTGGCCGCCGTCGGCACCGGTCTCCTCCTGCGGGAGCGGCTGGACCCCGGCTACGTCCAGACCGCGGTGATCGACGCGGCCGGCCACGGCGTGCGGGCGCTCTACGCCTACGACTACGAGGACTCGGAGGGCAGCGTCCAGGGCAAGCTCGCGGTGCTCACGGGCGAGCTGCGCGAGCAGTACGAGCGGGACCTGTCCCAGGGCGGGATCATCGACACCTACGAGCAGGTGTCGGCGACCACCAGCTACGAGGTGAACGACGTCGGGCTGCAGCAGATCAACGACGCGCAGGACACCGCGACGCTCGTCGTCTTCGGCCAGTACGTCGTCCGCTCGGTCACCACCGGGCAGCAGCAGCCGCCCGAGGGGTCGGAGTGCCAGATGACCCCCGAGGGAGCGCAGTCCTGCGTGCAGACCGTCCAGGTCCGCATGGTGACGGTCGACGGCGAGTGGAAGATCAGCGAGCTGACCTTGCTCACCACGAGCTGAAGGACCCTGCCGGAGGGGCCGGTCCGGCGGTCGCCGCTCGGCGTGGCGGTACCACCGCGGTGCGTCCGCTGTCATGATGGATCCGGCGCACACCCCGTCGGCCCTGCCGGCTGCGCGACCCGCGGATGTGGCACCGCTCGCACCGGTACCCCCGACGTGGACTTAGCGCTTCAGCAGGGGTAGGGTCTCCTGTTGCGCTGCCCTCTGACTGCCTGCCCGCCCAGACGGGTCACGACGGGTGCCCGGGAATCCCCCGGGCAGCTCCCGTGCTGACCTGTCCGGCGGGCTCTCGCGGCCGTCGCGGACAGCCTCGCCATTACCGACGACGACCCAGGACGACCCCGCAGCCCACCGCCCGCACGTCGTGAGGTCCTTGGAAGGACGCATCTTGGCAGGCTCTCGCCCCACCAGCATCACCCCCGGCACCACCGAGTCCGGCACCACCCAGACCACCCCGGCCCCGCAGAGCGGTCCCCGCACCGGCGAGGCCGACCAGCAGAAGATCCCCGGCGCGCCGCTGCGGGTCTCGTTCGCCAAGATCTCCGAGCCCCTCGCGGTCCCGGACCTCCTCGCGCTCCAGACCGCGTCGTTCGACTGGCTCGTGGGCAGCCCCGAGTGGCGGGCCACGCTCTCGCCCGAGGAGCAGGCCGACGCCGTCGGCGGCCTCGCCGAGATCCTCGAGGAGATCTCCCCGATCGAGGACTTCAGCGGCTCCATGTCGCTGTCCTTCTCCAACCCGCGCTTCGAGGACGTCAAGGCGTCCCTCGAGGAGTGCAAGGACAAGGACATGACCTACGCGGCGCCGCTGTTCGTCACCGCCGAGTTCATGAACAACACCACCGGCGAGATCAAGAGCCAGACGGTGTTCATGGGCGACTTCCCGATCATGACGAACAAGGGCACGTTCGTCATCAACGGGACCGAGCGCGTCGTCGTCTCCCAGCTGGTCCGCAGCCCCGGCGTCTACTTCGACAAGACCCTGGACAAGACGTCGGACAAGGACGTCTTCAGCGCCAAGGTCATCCCCAGCCGGGGCGCGTGGCTGGAGTTCGACGTCGACAAGCGCGACACCGTGGGCGTCCGCATCGACCGCAAGCGGCGCCAGCCGGTCACCGTGCTGCTCAAGGCGCTCGGCTGGACCGAGGACCGCATCCGCGAGCACTTCCAGTGGTCGCCGACCGTCCTCGCCACCCTGGAGAAGGACCACATCGCCGGGCAGGACGAGGCCCTGCTCGACATCTACCGCAAGCTGCGGCCGGGCGAGCCGCCGACGCGTGAGTCGGCGCAGGCGCTTCTGGAGAACCTGTTCTTCAACCCGAAGCGCTACGACCTGGCGAAGGTCGGCCGGTACAAGGTCAACAAGAAGCTGGGCGTCGAGGTGCCGCAGAGCACCAGCACGCTGACCGAGGACGACATCGTCGCCACCATCGAGTACGTCGTGCGCCTCCACGCCGGCGAGCCCGACCACGGCGTCGACGACATCGACCACTTCGGCAACCGCCGCCTGCGCACCGTCGGCGAGCTGATCCAGAACCAGATCCGGGTCGGCCTCTCCCGCATGGAGCGCGTGGTCCGCGAGCGGATGACGACCCAGGACGTCGAGGCGATCACGCCGCAGACCCTGATCAACATCCGGCCGGTCGTCGCCTCCATCAAGGAGTTCTTCGGCACCAGCCAGCTGTCCCAGTTCATGGACCAGACCAACCCGCTCGCGGGCCTGACCCACAAGCGCCGCCTCTCGGCGCTGGGACCGGGTGGTCTGTCCCGTGAGCGGGCCGGCATGGAGGTCCGCGACGTCCACCCGAGCCACTACGGCCGCATGTGCCCGATCGAGACGCCGGAAGGCCCGAACATCGGCCTGATCGGATCGCTGTCCTCGTTCGGCCGCGTGAACGCGTTCGGCTTCATCGAGACGCCGTACCGCAAGGTCGAGAACGGCCAGGTCACGACGCAGATCGACTACCTGACCGCCGACGAGGAGGACCGCTTCGTCGTCGCGCAGGCCAACAGCCCGCTCGACGCGCAGGGCCGCCTCGCCGAGGAGCGGGTCCTGGTCCGCACCAAGGGCGGCGAGGTCGACTACCTGTCGCCCGAGCAGGTCGACTACATGGACGTCTCCCCGCGGCAGATGACCTCGGTCGCGACGGCGATGATCCCGTTCCTCGAGCACGACGACGCCAACCGCGCGCTCATGGGCGCCAACATGCAGCGTCAGGCGGTGCCGCTGCTGCGCAGCGAGGCCCCGCTGGTCGGCACCGGCATGGAGCTGCGTGCCGCCGTCGACGCCGGTGACGTGGTCGTGGCCGAGAAGGCGGGTGTGGTCGAGGACTCCACCGCGGACTACATCACCGTCATGGCCGACGACGGGACCCGGCAGACCTACCGGCTGCTGAAGTTCCGCCGCTCGAACCAGGGCACCTCGGTCAACCAGACCCCGCGGGTCGACGAGGGCCAGCGGGTCGAGGTCGGCCAGGTCATCGCCGACGGTCCCTGCACCGACCAGGGCGAGATGGCGCTGGGCAAGAACCTGCTCGTCGCCTTCATGTCGTGGGAGGGCCACAACTACGAGGACGCGATCATCCTGTCGCAGCGCCTCGTGCAGGACGACGTCCTGTCCTCGATCCACATCGAGGAGTTCGAGGTCGACGCCCGCGACACCAAGCTGGGCGCCGAGGAGATCACCCGGGACATCCCGAACGTCTCCGAGGACGTGCTGGCCGACCTCGACGAGCGCGGCATCATCCGCATCGGTGCCGAGGTCGTCCCCGGCGACATCCTGGTCGGGAAGGTCACGCCCAAGGGCGAGACCGAGCTGACCCCCGAGGAGCGCCTGCTGCGCGCGATCTTCGGCGAGAAGGCCCGTGAGGTCCGCGACACCTCGCTCAAGGTGAAGCACGGCGAGTCCGGCAAGGTCATCGGCGTCCGGGTGTTCTCCCGTGAGGACGGCGACGAGCTGCCCGCCGGCGTCAACGAGCTGATCCGGGTCTACGTCGCCCAGATGCGCAAGATCTCCGACGGCGACAAGCTCGCCGGGCGCCACGGCAACAAGGGCGTCATCTCGAAGATCCTGCCGCAGGAGGACATGCCCTTCCTCGAGGACGGCACCCCGGTCGACATCGTCCTCAACCCGCTCGGCGTGCCGGGCCGCATGAACGTCGGCCAGGTGCTCGAGATGCACCTCGGGTGGATCGCCAAGCAGGGCTGGGAGGTCGACGGCGACCCGGACTGGGCGAAGAGCCTGCCCGAGGCCGCCAAGGCCGCGGCCCCGGGCACCCGGACCGCGACGCCGGTCTTCGACGGCGCCAAGGAGGACGAGATCATCGGCCTGCTGGGCTCGACGATCCCGAACCGCGACGGCAAGCGGATGGTGGCGCCGACCGGCAAGGCGCGGCTGTTCGACGGTCGCTCCGGGGAGCCCTTCCCCGAGCCGATCGCCGTCGGCTACGTCTACATCCTGAAGCTGCTGCACCTGGTCGACGACAAGATCCACGCCCGCTCGACCGGCCCGTACTCGATGATCACGCAGCAGCCGCTGGGTGGTAAGGCGCAGTTCGGTGGTCAGCGCTTCGGCGAGATGGAGTGCTGGGCGATGCAGGCCTACGGCGCGGCCTACGCGCTGCAGGAGCTGCTCACCATCAAGTCCGACGACATCCTCGGCCGGGTCAAGGTGTACGAGGCGATCGTCAAGGGCGAGAACATCCCCGAGCCGGGCATCCCGGAGTCGTTCAAGGTGTTGCTCAAGGAGCTGCAGTCGCTCTGCCTCAACGTCGAGGTGCTCTCCGGCGACGGGCAGGCGATCGAGCTGCGCGACACCGACGACGAGGTCTTCCGGGCCGCGGAGGAGCTGGGCATCGACCTGTCCCGCCGCGAGCCGTCGTCCGTCGAAGACGTCTGAGAAAGGACCCCCTCCCTCCCCACCCCTCGCACGCTCGGGGTGGGACCCGGGGAGGGGGCCTTCCAGCCACAACATTTCCAGAATGTGCAGTAACGATCCCCTGAAAGGGGTCACACCTTGCTCGACGTCAACTTCTTCGACGAGCTCCGCATCGGGCTGGCCACCGGCGACGACATCCGCCAGTGGAGCCACGGTGAGGTGAAGAAGCCCGAGACCATCAACTACCGGACCCTGCGTCCGGAGAAGGACGGTCTCTTCTGCGAGAAGATCTTCGGTCCCACCCGGGACTGGGAGTGCTACTGCGGCAAGTACAAGCGCGTCCGGTTCAAGGGCATCATCTGCGAGCGCTGCGGCGTCGAGGTCACCCGCGCCAAGGTGCGTCGTGAGCGGATGGGCCACATCGAGCTGGCCGCGCCGGTCACCCACATCTGGTTCTTCAAGGGTGTGCCGTCCCGCCTGGGCTACCTGCTCGACCTGGCGCCCAAGGACCTCGAGAAGATCATCTACTTCGCGGCCTACATGATCACCTCGGTCGACGACGAGGCGCGCCACCGCGACCTCCCGACCATCGAGGCCGAGATCAGCGCCGAGAAGTCCAACCTCGAGAACCGGCGCGACGCCGACGTCGAGGCCCGCCAGCAGAAGCTGGAGGCCGACCTCGCCGAGCTCGAGGCCGAGGGTGCCAAGTCCGACGTGCGCCGCAAGGTGCGCGAGGGCGGCGAGCGCGAGATGCGCCAGCTGCGCGACCGCGCGCAGCGGGAGATCGACCGCCTCGACGAGGTGATGGACACCTTCCGCAAGCTCGAGGTCAAGCAGCTCATCGCCGACGAGGGCCTCTACCGCGAGCTGCGGGACCGCTTCGGCGAGTACTTCGAGGGCGGCATGGGCGCAGCGGCGCTGCAGAAGCTGCTGTCCGGCTTCGACCTCGACGCCGAGGCCGCCTCCCTGCGCGAGACCATCCGCAGCGGCAAGGGGCAGCGCAAGCTGCGCGCGCTCAAGCGGCTCAAGGTGGTCGCGGCGTTCCAGCAGACCCGCAACTCGCCCATGGGCATGGTGCTGGACTGCGTCCCGGTCATCCCGCCGGACCTGCGCCCGATGGTCCAGCTCGACGGTGGCCGCTTCGCCACCAGCGACATGAACGACCTGTACCGCCGCGTGATCAACCGGAACAACCGGCTGAAGCGTCTGCTCGACCTCGGCGCGCCCGAGATCATCGTGAACAACGAGAAGCGGATGCTCCAGGAATCCGTGGACGCGCTGTTCGACAACGGCCGTCGCGGCCGGCCGGTCACCGGCCCGGGCAACCGTCCCCTGAAGTCCCTGAGCGACCTGCTCAAGGGCAAGCAGGGCCGGTTCCGTCAGAACCTGCTGGGCAAGCGCGTCGACTACTCCGGCCGTTCGGTCATCGTCGTCGGGCCGCAGCTGAAGCTGCACCAGTGCGGACTGCCCAAGCAGATGGCCTTGGAGCTCTTCAAGCCCTTCGTCATGAAGCGGCTGGTCGACCTCAACCACGCGCAGAACATCAAGTCCGCCAAGCGGATGGTCGAGCGCGCCCGCCCCGTCGTCTGGGACGTGCTGGAAGAGGTCATCACCGAGCACCCGGTGCTGCTCAACCGGGCGCCTACGCTGCACCGCCTGGGCATCCAGGCCTTCGAGCCGCAGCTGGTCGAGGGCAAGGCCATCCAGATCCACCCGCTGGTCTGCACGGCGTTCAACGCGGACTTCGACGGTGACCAGATGGCGGTGCACCTGCCGCTGTCGGCCGAGGCCCAGGCCGAGGCCCGGATCCTGATGCTGAGCTCGAACAACATCCTGAGCCCGGCCGACGGTCGTCCGATCACCGCGCCGACCCAGGACATGGTGCTGGGCCTCTACCACCTGACGACCCTGGTGCCCTCGCGGCACGAGGCCGACGGTGGCCGGCCGGCGGCGTTCTCCTCGGCCTCCGAGGCCGTCATGGCCTACGACCTGGGTGCCCTGGGGCTGCAGGAGCGGGCCTACATCCGCCTGGACGAGGTCTTCGGCGTCGACAACGGCAAGGTCAACGAGCCGTGGGAGCAGCCGGAGGACTGGACGCCGGGTCAGCCCGCGGTCGTCGAGACCAGCCTGGGCCGCGTGCTGTTCAACGAGGCCCTGCCCGAGGACTACCGCTTCGTCAACTACCAGGTGCCGAAGAAGGAGCTCGGGGCGATCGTCAACGACCTCGCCGAGCGCTACCCCAAGGTGCAGGTCGCGGCGACGCTGGACGCCCTCAAGGCGGCCGGGTTCCGCTGGGCCACGCGGTCGGGCGTCACCATCGCCATCGACGACGTCGTCACGCCGCCGGTCAAGCAGGAGATCCTCGACCGGCACGAGGCCGAGGCGGCCAAGATCGAGAAGCAGTACGAGCGGGGCGTCATCACCGACGCCGAGCGTCGTGGCGAGCTGATCGAGATCTGGACCCGCGCGCGGGCCGAGGTCAGCCAGGCGATGGTGGACAACTTCCCGACCACCAACCCGGTCTGGGTCATGGTCAACTCGGGCGCCCGAGGCAACATGATGCAGATCAGCCAGATCGCCGGTATGCGCGGTCTGGTCGCCAACCCCAAGGGCGAGATCATCCCGCGGCCCATCAAGGCCAACTTCCGGGAGGGTCTGTCGGTGCTGGAGTACTTCATCTCCACGCACGGTGCCCGCAAGGGCCTGGCCGACACGGCGCTGCGGACCGCCGACTCCGGGTACCTCACCCGTCGTCTGGTGGACGTCTCGCAGGACGTCATCATCCGCGAGGAGGACTGCGGGACCGACCGCGGCGTCCTCATGCCGATCGGCACGCTGGTCGACGGCGTGGTCACCCGTGACCCGCACGTGGAGACCAGCGTCTACGCCCGCGCCCTGTCCGCCGACGTGGTGGCCGAGGACGGCACGGTCATCGCCCCGGCGAACGCCGACCTGGGCGACGTGCTGATCCAGACGCTGATCGACGCCGGTGTCGCGGAGGTCAAGGTCCGCTGCGTCCTGACCTGCGAGTCGCTGCTCGGCACGTGCGCCACCTGCTACGGCCGGTCGCTCGCGACCGGCAAGCTGGTGGACGTCGGCGAGGCGGTCGGCATCATCGCCGCCCAGTCGATCGGTGAGCCCGGCACCCAGCTGACGATGCGCACCTTCCACACCGGTGGTGTCGCGGGTGAGGACATCACCCACGGTCTGCCGCGTGTGGTGGAGCTCTTCGAGGCCCGTGTCCCCAAGGGCAAGGCCCCGATCGCCGAGCTGGCCGGCACGGTCCGGATCGAGGACGGCGAGCAGTTCCGCAAGCTCACCATCACCCCGGACGACGGCTCCGACGAGGTCGTCTACGACAAGCTGTCGCGGCGCTCGCGGCTGCGGGTCGAGGACGGCGCCCACGTCGAGGTCGGCGAGCAGCTCACCGAGGGTGCGGTCGACCCGCACGAGGTGCTGCGGATCATGGGCCCGCGCGAGGTGCAGCTGCACCTGGTCCGCGAGGTCCAGGAGGTCTACCGGTCGCAGGGTGTGTCGATCCACGACAAGCACATCGAGGTGATCATCCGGCAGATGCTGAAGCGGGTGACCATCATCGACTCGGGCGCCACGGAGTTCCTGCCGGGTGCGCTGGTGGAGCGGACGATCTTCGAGACCGAGAACCGCCGCGTCGTCGCCGAGGGCGGCGAGCCGGCCTCGGCGCGTCCGGTCCTCATGGGCATCACCAAGGCCTCGCTCGCGACCGAGTCGTGGCTGTCGGCCGCCTCCTTCCAGGAGACGACCAAGGTGCTCACCGACGCCGCGATCCAGGGCAAGAGCGACAGCCTGCTCGGCCTCAAGGAGAACGTGATCATCGGAAAGCTGATCCCGGCGGGTACGGGCATCAGCCGCTACCGGAACATCACGGTCGAGCCGACCGAGGAGGCGCGCGCCGCCGTCTACACCATGGCCGGCTACGAGGACGGGCAGTACTACAGCCCGGACGTCTTCGGTCAGGGCACCGGAGAGGCCGTCCGCCTCGAGGAGTACGACTGGCGGGGCTGACCCCCGGTAGGCAGTGACGAAAGGGCCCCGCAGGTCGTCAGACCTGCGGGGCCCTTTCGCATCCCCGCCCCCCGCGCCGGGATCAGGTGACCTGATCGTCGCGTGTCCTCCCTGGGGGCAGGCGGTGGGGGAGGACGCGCTGCGGTGAGGGAGGACGGCCGGGACGGCGCCTGGCCGCGGTGTCGTCCGGAGGACGACAGATCACGCAGCGAGGCGCTTCATCGTCTCCACGGTGCGCAGGCGGGCCTCGCGGCTGTCGTCGAGCGGCTGGAGCATCAGCGTCGTGACGCCGGCCTCGGCGAACGCGGCGATCCGCTCGGCCACGTACCCCTCCGGGCCGATGAGCGACGACGCGCGCACCAGCTCGTCGGGCACCGCGGCGGCGGCCTCGTCCTTCCGGCCGTCCAGGTAGAGGTCCTGGATCGTCTTCGCCTCGGCCTCGTAGCCGTACCGGACGGCGAGGTCGTTGTAGAAGTTCTTGCCGCGCGCTCCCATGCCGCCGATGTACAGGGCGAGGGAGGGGCGCACGTAGTCGAGCAGCTTCTCGACGTCCTCGCCGATCGCCACGGGCACCCCGGTGACGATCTGCAGCTCACCGAGGGCGGCGTCCCGCTTGGCCTTGCCGGCCGCGAGAGAGTCCCCCCAGACCGAGGCAGCCTTCTCCGGGACGAAGAAGATGGGCTCCCACGCCTCGGCGATCTCGGCGGCCAGCTCCACGTTCTTGGGGCCCAGGGCGGCCAGCATCACCGGGACGCGCTCGCGCACCGGGGTGTTGATCAGCTTGAGCGGCTTGCCGAGCCCGGTGCCCTGGTCGGCCGGCAGCGGCACCGTGTACTTCTTGCCCTGGTGGTCCAGGCGCTCCCGGCGCCAAACCTGGCGGCAGATCTCGACCACCTCGCGGGTGCGCTGCAGCGGGGCGTCGTAGGCGACGCCGTGCCAGCCCTCGATCACCTGCGGCCCCGACGCCCCCAGCCCGAGGGTGAAGCGCCCACCGGAGACGAAGTCGAGCCCGGCCGCCGTCATGGCGGTCAGCGCCGGCGTGCGGCTGTAGATGGGCAGGATGGCGCTGAGCAGCTCGACCCGCTCCGTCACGGCGGCCAGGTAGCCGATCTGGCTGACCGCGTCGAAGGTGTAGACCTCGGCGACGGCGGCGACGTCGAGCCCCGCCGACTCGAGGTCGCGGATCTCCGCCGCCGTCTCCTGGAAGCCACCGCTGTAGCTGGCCTGGATGCCGATGCGCACGTGCACTCCTCTGTGTCGCGGCACCATCGTTGGCGCCGTCCCGCACGCTATCGGTCGCCGTACGGGACAGCGGAGGAGCTGTGCCGAGGGCGCGGGCGGGGGTAGTCTCCGCAGGGTTCCGGCCCCTGCCCGGCCCCTCCGGTCGACGTGTCGACCGGTGTGAGGGACCCGGCTTTGACCGCCTGTTCAGGCACGGGTATCGTGGTCAGCCGTGCCCAGGGTGCCCTGGGCCTGCTCCCGTTCGCGGTGCGTCTGGGGGGCCGGAGGCGACAGCCTCCCGGTCACCGAGGACCACCTCCCGGCCTCGCCGGAAGGTGGCGGCGCCGGAGTCGCGAGGGGCAACCGAGTTCGGTCTGACACCGGACCGGTCCTGGGAAGGGCAACACGCCCGACCGCGTGGACCGGACATGGAACACGGCCGGGGTCGGGGAGGTTCCGACCAGGGACCGGCACCCCAGCACCACCCCCCAGAGCAGCACACAGACGAGCACCACCCCAGCGCAGGTAGGAGATCCAGGCCACCCATGCCCACGATCAACCAGCTGGTCCGCAAGGGCCGCGAGGACAAGGTCGAGAAGACCAAGACCCCGGCGCTGAAGGGTTCGCCCCAGCGTCGCGGAGTCTGCACGCGCGTGTACACGACGACGCCGAAGAAGCCGAACTCGGCGCTGCGCAAGGTCGCTCGCGTCCGCCTGACCAGTGGCATCGAGGTGACCGCCTACATCCCGGGCGTCGGCCACAACCTGCAGGAGCACTCGATGGTGCTCGTGCGCGGCGGCCGTGTGAAGGACCTGCCCGGCGTCCGCTACAAGATCATCCGCGGCTCGCTGGACACCCAGGGTGTCCGGAACCGCAAGCAGGCTCGCAGCCGGTACGGCGCGAAGAAGGAGAAGAGCTAATGCCGCGCAAGGGCCCCGCGCCGAAGCGTCCGCTGGTCGCCGACCCGGTGTACCAGTCGCCGCTGGTCACCCAGCTGGTGAACAAGGTGCTGGTCGACGGCAAGCGCTCGGTCGCCGAGGCGATCGTCTACGGCGCCCTCGAGGGTGCCCGCGCCAAGACCGACACCGACCCGGTCGTCACGCTCAAGCGCGCGCTGGACAACGTGAAGCCGGCCCTCGAGGTCCGTAGCCGCCGCGTCGGTGGTGCGACCTACCAGGTCCCGGTCGAGGTCCGCGCCTCCCGCAGCACCACGCTCGGCCTGCGCTGGCTCATCCAGTACAGCCGGGCCCGCCGCGAGAAGACGATGACCGAGCGCCTGATGAACGAGCTGCTCGACGCGAGCAACGGCCTCGGTGCCGCCGTCAAGCGGCGCGAGGACACGCACAAGATGGCCGAGTCGAACAAGGCCTTCGCGCACTACCGCTGGTAACCACCAGCGCCCGCCGTCGGCGGGACTCCCGGGCGCCTCTGGACGTCGCAGCCCCGGCACCCGCACACGGACCTGATCCAAGAGGAGAAGCAATGGCCAGCAACGAGGCCCAGCTCCGCAAGACCCGCAACATCGGGATCATGGCGCACATCGACGCCGGCAAGACGACCACCACCGAGCGCATCCTCTTCTACACCGGTATCACGTACAAGATCGGTGAGGTCCACGACGGCGCGGCCACGATGGACTGGATGGAGCAGGAGCAGGAGCGCGGCATCACCATCACGTCGGCCGCGACGAAGTGCTCCTGGAACGGCCACGACATCAACATCATCGACACCCCCGGGCACGTCGACTTCACCGTCGAGGTGGAGCGCTCCCTGCGCGTGCTCGACGGTGCGGTCGCGGTCTACGACGGTGTGGCCGGTGTCGAGCCGCAGACCGAGCAGGTGTGGCGGCAGGCCGAGAAGTACGGCGTCCCGCGCATGTGCTTCGTCAACAAGCTCGACCGCACCGGTGCGGACTTCTTCCGCTGCGTCGACATGATGGTCGAGCGCCTCGGGGCCAACCCGCTGGTGCTGCAGCTGCCCATCGGCGCCGAGGCCGACTTCATCGGTGTCGTCGACCTGGTCACCATGAAGGCGCTCACCTGGCGCGGCGAGACCAAGATGGGCGAGGACTACGCCGTCGAGGAGATCCCGGCCGAGCTCGCCGACCAGGCCGCCGAGTACCGCGAGAAGCTGCTCGAGAACATCGCCGACTTCGACGACTCGCTCATGGAGGACTACCTCGGTGGCGAGGAGATCGAGGTCGACCGCCTGAAGGCGGCGATCCGCAAGGCCACCATCGGCGGGCAGGTCAACCCGGTGCTCACCGGCACGGCGTTCAAGAACAAGGGCGTGCAGCCCCTGCTCGACGCCGTCGTGGACTACCTCCCGAGCCCGCTCGACATCGAGGCGATCGTCGGCACGGCCCTGGACGGCGAGACCGAGGTCCTCCGGCACGCCGACGAGGACGAGCCGTTCTCGGCGCTGGCGTTCAAGATCCAGACCGACCAGCACCTCGGCAAGCTGACCTACGTCCGCGTCTACTCCGGCCGGCTCGACGCCGGGTCCCCGGTGCTCAACAGCACCAAGGACCGCAAGGAGCGGATCGGCAAGATCTACCAGATGCACGCCAACAAGCGCGAGGAGCGTGCCGGCGTGGGCGCCGGTCAGATCGTCGCGGTCAACGGGCTCAAGCAGACGACGACGGGTGACACCCTCTGCGACCCGCAGAAGCCGGTGATCCTCGAGTCGATGTCCTTCCCCGCTCCGGTCATCTCGGTCGCCATCGAGCCGAAGACCAAGAGCGACCAGGAGAAGCTCGGCACCGCGATCCAGAAGCTCGCCGAGGAGGACCCGACCTTCCAGGTGAAGCTGGACGAGGAGACCGGTCAGACGGTCATCTCGGGCATGGGCGAGCTCCACCTGGAGATCCTCGTCGACCGCATGCGCCGCGAGTTCAACGTCGAGGCGAACGTCGGCAAGCCGCAGGTGGCCTACCGCGAGACGATCCGCAAGGCCGTCGAGCGCTACGACTACACCCACAAGAAGCAGACCGGTGGCTCCGGCCAGTTCGCGAAGGTGCAGATCGCCATCGAGCCGCTCCCCACGGGGGGCGACGCGGCGACCTACGAGTTCGAGAACAAGGTCACCGGTGGTCGTGTCCCGAAGGAGTACATCCCCTCGGTCGACCAGGGCATGCAGGACGCCATGCAGTACGGCGTGCTGGCCGGCTACCCCATGGTGGGGGTCAAGGCCAGCCTGCTCGACGGCCAGTACCACGAGGTCGACTCCTCGGAGATGGCCTTCAAGATCGCTGGATCGATCGCCTTCAAGGAGGCTGCGCGCAAGGCCGACCCGGCCCTGCTCGAGCCGCTGATGGCGGTCGAGGTCACGACGCCCGAGGACAACATGGGCGACGTCATCGGCGACCTGAACTCCCGCCGCGGGATCATCCAGGCGATGGAGGAGCGCTCCGGCGCCCGCATCGTCCGGGCCCTGGTGCCGCTGTCGGAGATGTTCGGCTACGTGGGCGACCTGCGCAGCCGCACCCAGGGACGGGCGAGCTACTCCATGGTGTTCGACTCGTACGCCGAGGTCCCGGCCAACGTCGCCAAGGAGATCATCGCCAAGGCGACCGGCGAGTAACCGGAGTGCGGGCGGCCCCGCCCGCGCTCCCCGAGCACAGCCCCACCCCAGAGCACGCACCACCTGCGTAACCACGAGGAGAGGAACCCAGTGGCCAAGGCCAAGTTCGAGCGGACCAAGCCGCACGTCAACATCGGCACCATCGGGCACATCGACCACGGCAAGACGACGCTGACCGCGGCGATCACCAAGGTCCTGCACGACAAGTACCCGGACCTCAACGAGGCCTCGGCGTTCGACCAGATCGACAAGGCGCCCGAGGAGAAGGCTCGCGGCATCACGATCTCGATCGCGCACGTCGAGTACCAGACCGAGAACCGGCACTACGCGCACGTCGACTGCCCCGGGCACGCCGACTACATCAAGAACATGATCACCGGTGCCGCCCAGATGGACGGCGCGATCCTCGTCGTGGCCGCCACCGACGGCCCGATGCCGCAGACCAAGGAGCACGTCCTCCTGGCCCGTCAGGTCGGCGTCCCCTACATCGTCGTGGCCCTCAACAAGGCCGACATGGTCGACGACGAGGAGATCCTGGAGCTCGTCGAGCTCGAGGTGCGCGAGCTCCTCAGCGAGTACGAGTTCCCGGGCGACGACGTCCCCGTGGTCCGCGTCTCGGCGCTCAAGGCCCTCGAGGGCGACGCCGAGTGGGGCGACAAGCTCATGGAGCTGATGAACGCCGTCGACACCGCGATCCCCGAGCCGGAGCGCGAGATCGACAAGCCGTTCCTCATGCCCGTCGAGGACGTCTTCACGATCACCGGTCGTGGCACGGTCGTCACCGGCCGCGTCGAGCGCGGCATCGTCAAGGTCTCCGAGGAGATCGAGATCGTCGGTATCCGCGAGGGTTCGACGAAGACCACCGTCACCGGTGTCGAGATGTTCCGCAAGCTGCTCGACCAGGGCCAGGCCGGCGACAACGTGGGTCTGCTCCTCCGCGGCATCAAGCGCGAGGACGTGGAGCGCGGCCAGGTCGTCGTGAAGCCCGGCTCGATCACCCCGCACACCAACTTCGAGGGCTCGGTCTACATCCTCTCGAAGGACGAGGGTGGCCGTCACACGCCGTTCTTCAACAACTACCGTCCCCAGTTCTACTTCCGGACGACGGACGTGACGGGCGTCGTGACCCTGCCCGCCGGCACCGAGATGGTCATGCCGGGCGACAACACCGAGATGACGGTGGAGCTCATCCAGCCCATCGCCATGGAGGAGGGTCTCCGGTTCGCCATCCGCGAGGGTGGCCGTACCGTGGGCGCCGGGCGCGTCACCAAGATCATCAAGTAACACCCTGACGGGCGGCGGCCGGGGAACCGGCCGCCGCCCGGCCATGGGCTCGGGCGTGCGACGCCGGAGCCACCCCCCGGGTCGTCAGACCCACGGGTCAGCAGACCCACTTGATCTTTCACAACCGATCGGCAGGAGCGAGAACAGGCGATGGCGGGACAGAAGATCCGCATCCGGCTGAAGGCCTACGACCACGAGGCGATCGATGCCTCGGCGCGGCGCATCGTGGACACGGTGACGAAGACCGGAGCGCGCGTCGTCGGCCCGGTGCCGCTGCCGACGGAGAAGAACGTGTACGCCGTGATCCGGTCTCCGCACAAGTACAAGGACTCCTTCGAGCACTTCGAGATGCGGACCCACAAGCGGCTCATCGACATCCTCGACCCGACGCCGAAGACGGTCGACGCGCTCATGCGCATCGACCTGCCGGCCTCGGTCGACGTCAACATTCAGTAAGGGCAGTCAGCAGACATGGCGAGCACATTCCGTGGTCTCCTCGGCGAGAAGCTGGGGATGACCCAGGTTTTCGACGAGAACAACCGCCTCGTGCCGGTGACCGTCGTCAAGGCGGGCCCGTGTGTGGTGACCCAGGTGCGCACCCCCGAGGTCGACGGCTACTCCGCCGTCCAGCTCGGGTTCGGCGAGATCGACCCGCGCAAGGTGAACCGTCCTGAGGGCGGGCATTTCACCAAGGCGGGCGTGACGCCGCGGCGCCACCTGGTGGAGCTGCGCACCTCCGATGCGGGGAGCTACACGGTCGGCCAGGAGCTGACCGCCGAGGTGTTCGACGGCGTCGCGAAGGTCGACGTCATCGGCACGAGCAAGGGCAAGGGCACCGCCGGTGTCATGAAGCGTCACGGCTTCAAGGGCCTCGGCGCGGCGCACGGCACCCAGCGCAAGCACCGGTCGCCGGGCTCCATCGGTGGCGCCTCGACGCCGGGCCGGGTCTTCAAGGGCCTGCGCATGGCCGGCCGCATGGGCGCGGTCAAGACCACGACCCTGTCGCTGGTCGTCCACAAGGTGGACGCCGAGCGCGGTCTGCTGCTGATCAAGGGCGCCATCCCCGGCCCGAAGGGCGGCCTCGTGCTCGTCCGTTCGGCCGTCAAGGGCGGGCCCGTGGGGAGTGACGACAAGTGACCTCATCGACCGACACGCGCACCGACCGCCAGGTCGACGTCCGCACCCCGGCGGGGGAGACCTCCGGCAGCGTCACGCTGCCCGGTGAGCTCTTCGACGCCAGCGCGAACGTCTCCCTGATGCACCAGGTGGTCGTCGCCCAGCTGGCTGCGGCCCGTCAGGGCACGCACGCCACGAAGACGCGGGGCCAGGTGAGCGGTGGTGGCGCCAAGCCGTACCGCCAGAAGGGCACCGGTCGCGCCCGCCAGGGTTCGACGCGTGCGCCGCAGTTCGCCGGTGGTGGCATCGTCCACGGCCCGCAGCCGCGCAACTACGAGCAGAAGACCCCGAAGAAGATGAAGGCCGCCGCCCTGCGCGGTGCCCTCTCCGACCGGGCCCGCGAGGGCCGGGTGCACGTGGTCTCCGCGTTCGTCGACGGCGACGCCCCCAAGACGAAGGCCGCCCTCGCCACGCTGCACGCCGTCACCCAGGCCAAGCGCGTCCTCGTGGTCCTCGACCGCGACGACGTCCTCAACTGGGTGAGCCTGCGCAACGTGCCCGAGGTGCACCTGATCGAGGCCGGCCAGCTCAACACGTACGACGTGCTGGTGTCCGACGAGGTGGTCTTCACCGAGACGGCGCTGGCGGAGTTCGTCGCGGGTCCGGCCAAGGGCAAGCGCTCCGGCGCAGACCTGCCGGACCTCGCCACCCACGAGACGCCGGGTGGCATCCCGTCCATCGCCCCCGCCGTCGGTGAGGGCACCGTCGAAGAGACCACCGAGGAGAAGGCATGAGCGTCCGCGACCCCCGGGACGTCCTGCTCGCCCCGGTCATCTCCGAGAAGAGCTACGGCCTTCTCGACGGCAACCAGTACACGTTCATCGTGCGGCCGGATGCCAACAAGACGCAGATCAAGATCGCGGTCGAGCAGATCTTCAAGGTGAAGGTCCTCGGCGTGAACACGATCAACCGCCAGGGCAAGCGCAAGCGCAGCCGCGGCGCGCAGATGGGCAAGCGCAAGGACACCAAGCGCGCCATCGTCTCCGTGGCTGCCGGCGACCGCATCGAAATCTTCGGTGGTCCCGGCGCCTGAGCGCCTGGACCGTTCGGACCAGAGATAGAGGACTGAGTCAGCAATGGCTATCCGCAAGTACAAGCCGACGACGCCGGGCCGCCGCGGCTCCAGCGTCGCCGACTTCGCCGAGGTCACGCGAGACCACCCCGAGAAGTCGCTGGTCCGACCGCTGCACGGTCGTGGCGGGCGCAACGTGCACGGGAAGGTCACCGCTCGTCACCAGGGCGGTGGGCACAAGCGCGCGTACCGGGTGATCGACTTCCGTCGCGCCGACAAGGACGGCGTGCCGGCCAAGGTCGCGCACATCGAGTACGACCCGAACCGCACCTCGCGGATCGCGCTCCTGCACTTCGCCGACGGCGAGAAGCGCTACATCATCGCCCCGGCGCGGCTCAAGCAGGGCGACCTGGTGGAGTGCGGCCCCGCCGCCGACATCAAGCCCGGCAACAACCTGCCGCTGCGGAACATCCCGGTCGGCACCGTGGTTCATGCCATCGAGCTCCGTCCCGGTGGCGGCGCGAAGATCGCCCGCTCCGCGGGGACCAGCGTCCAGCTGGTCGCCCGTGAGGGTCGCTTCGCGCAGCTCCGCATGCCGTCGGGCGAGATCCGCAACGTCGACGTGCGCTGCCGCGCGACCGTCGGCGAGGTGGGCAACGCCGAGCAGTCGAACATCAACTGGGGCAAGGCCGGCCGCATGCGGTGGAAGGGCAAGCGCCCGACCGTCCGCGGTGTCGCCATGAACCCGGTGGACCACCCGCACGGTGGTGGTGAGGGCAAGACCTCCGGTGGTCGCCACCCGGTGAACCCGAAGGGCAAGCCGGAGGGCCGGACGCGCAAGCGGAAGGCCAGTGACGCCCTGATCGTGCGCCGCCGGCGCACCAACAAGAAGCGCTGAGCCCGGGTTCCCCGGCGGTTATGGAGAGTCCGTTATGCCACGCAGCCTGAAGAAGGGCCCGTTCGTCGACGACCACCTGCTCGCCAAGGTGGACGCCCAGAACGCCAAGGGCACCAAGAACGTGATCCGTACCTGGTCACGCCGCTCGACGATCATCCCGGACATGCTCGGCCACACCCTCGCGGTGCACGACGGCCGCAAGCACGTCCCGGTGTTCGTCACCGAGGCGATGGTCGGGCACAAGCTCGGGGAGTTCGCGCCCACGCGCACGTTCCGCGGGCACGTCAAGGACGACCGCCGCTCGCGGCGGGGCTGACCAGGTAGAGAGAGATTCAGATGACTTCCCAGTTGGGACAGGAGGCGCCGGTCGCCCGGGCTACGGCCCGGTTCGTCCGCGTGACCCCCATGAAGGCCCGCCGAGTGGTGGACCTGATCCGCTACCTGCCGACCGACGAGGCGCTGGCGCTGCTGCGCTTCGCCCCGCAGTCGGCCAGTGAGCCGGTCGCCAAGGTCGTCGCCAGCGCGGTGGCCAACGCCGAGCACAACCTGCAGCTGGACCCGGCTGCACTCGTGGTCAGCGCGGCGTACGTCGACGAGGGCCCCACGCTGAAGCGGATCCGTCCGCGTGCGCAGGGCCGGGCGTTCCGCATCAACAAGCGGACCAGCCACATCACCATCGAGGTGAGCGAGGTGGCCAGCAGCGCCGTCCTCGCGCAGAAGTCGCGCAAGGCGCGCCGGGACACCGGTCAGTCGGGCCCGGCCACCCAGCAGTCCACCAGCAACACGAGGGGAGGGACCCGATAGTGGGTCAGAAGGTCAACCCGCACGGGTTCCGACTCGGGATCACCACCGACTACAAGTCCCGGTGGTACGCGGACAAGCTGTACAAGGACTACGTCAAGGAAGACGTCGCGATCCGCAAGCTCATGTCCAAGGGCATGGAGCGGGCCGGCATCTCCAAGGTGGAGATCGAGCGCACCCGTGACCGGGTCCGCGTCGACATCCACACCGCCCGCCCGGGCATCGTCATCGGCCGCCGCGGCGCCGAGGCCGACCGCATCCGCGGCGAGCTCGAGAAGCTCACCGGCAAGCAGGTGCAGCTGAACATCCTCGAGGTCAAGAACCCCGAGTCGGACGCGCAGCTGGTCGCCCAGGGCGTCGCCGAGCAGCTCTCCAGCCGGGTCAGCTTCCGCCGCGCGATGCGCAAGGCCATGCAGTCGGCCCAGCGCAGCCCGCAGGTCAAGGGCATCCGGGTGCAGTGCTCCGGTCGCCTCGGCGGCACGGAGATGAGCCGCTCGGAGTTCTACCGCGAGGGCCGCGTGCCCCTGCACACGCTCCGCGCGAACATCGACTACGGCATCTACGAGGCCCGGACGACCTTCGGTCGCATCGGCGTCAAGGTGTGGATCTACAAGGGCGACGTCAGCGGCTCGCGCGCCGAGCGCGCCGCCCTCGAGGCCCTCGCCGACCGCCAGCAGCGTCGTGAGCGGGCCCAGCGGCCCCAGCGGCGTTCGGGTTCCTCGGGCACCACCGCCGGGGGCACCGAGGCCGGGCGTGCCGCGGTCCAGTCCTCGACCGGTCCGGTGGCCGACGCGCCGACCGACACCACGGATGCCGTGGTCGCGCAGACCTCCGGTGAGGTCGCTCCCGAGCAGACCATCGCCGAGGCGGCCGGCCCCGAGGCCACCGCTGCCGCCGAGGCCGCGTCGTCGACGGCCCCGCCCGCCCAGAACACGGAGAGCTGAGCCATGCTCATCCCACGGCGCGTCAAGCACCGCAAGCAGCACCATCCGAGCCGCACCGGCCGGGCCAAGGGCGGCACCGAGATCAACTTCGGTGAGTACGCGATCCAGGCCCTGGAGCCGGCGTACGTGACCAACCGGCAGATCGAGTCGGCGCGTATCGCGATGACCCGGCACATCCGTCGTGGCGGAAAGGTGTGGATCTCGATCTACCCCGACCGTCCGCTGACCAAGAAGCCCGCCGAGACCCGCATGGGCTCCGGTAAGGGCTCGCCCGAGTGGTGGGTGGCCAACGTCAAGCCCGGCCGCGTGCTGTTCGAGCTGTCCGGTGTCGCCGAGCCCGTGGCCCGCGAGGCCATGCGCCGCGCGATCCACAAGCTGCCGATGAAGTGCCGCTTCATCACGCGTGAAGGAGAAGTGTGATGGCCGCTGGTCTGACCGCTCCCGAGCTGCGCGAGCTCTCCGTCGATGAGCTCGCCGCGCGGCTGCGCGAGTCGAAGGAAGAACTGTTCAACCTGCGGTTCCAGGTGGCCACCGGCCAGCTGGACAACAACCGGCGACTGCAGACCGTCCGCCGCGACATCGCCCGGATCTACACGATCATGCGCGAGCGCGAGCTGGGTCTCTCGGTCGCCCCGAGCGAGGGTGTGGCATGAGCGAGACCCAGCAGTCGTCCGGCCCCGGCCTGGCCGGCCGTGGCTACCGCAAGGTCCGCGAGGGCCTCGTCGTCAGCGACAAGATGGAGAAGACCATCGTCGTCGAGGTCGAGGACCGCGTGAAGCACGGCCTGTACGGGAAGGTCATCCGGCGGACCAGCAAGCTGAAGGCCCACGACGAGCAGGGGGTCGCCGGCATCGGTGACCGCGTGCAGATCATGGAGACCCGGCCGACGTCGGCCACCAAGCGGTGGCGGCTGGTCGAGGTCATCGAGAAGGCCAAGTAAGCCCAGCAGGAGGCGGCCCGGCAGGGCCGCGACGGGTAGGAGTACCCTGAACGACTGGCGCGCACCCCACCGCTCGACGGGGGTCGCGCGCCGCATCCCGGTACCCGTGCTTCGGACGCACCGGCGGCAGCAGCCGTCGGTGCGTCCGCACGCGAGTGCCGGACAGCCGGTTCACCGTTCCGGCCCGGCTGTCACCACAAGTATTGGGGAGTAGGACGTGATCCAGCAGGAGTCGCGGCTGCGAGTCGCCGACAACACCGGTGCGAAGGAGATCCTCTGCATCCGGGTTCTCGGTGGCTCCGGGCGACGCTACGCGGGCATCGGCGACGTCATCGTCGGCACCGTGAAGGACGCGCTGCCGGGTGCCGGCGTCAAGAAGGGCGACGTGGTCAAGGCCGTCGTCGTCCGCACGGTGAAGGAGCGGCGTCGTCCCGACGGCTCCTACATCCGCTTCGACGAGAACGCCGCTGTCATCATCCGCGACAGCGGCGACCCGCGCGGTACGCGCATCTTCGGGCCCGTCGGCCGGGAGCTCCGCGACAAGCGCTTCATGCGGATCATCTCGCTCGCCCCGGAGGTGCTGTGATCATGGCTGCTGCCAGCAACGGCAAGACGCCGTCGATGAAGGTCAAGAAGGGCGACACCGTCCTCGTGCTGTCCGGCAAGGACAAGGGCGCGAAGGGGCGTGTCATCGCCGCCTACCCCAAGCTCCAGCGCGTGCTGGTCGAGGGTGTCGGCCGCGTGCGCAAGCACACCCGCATCAGCTCGAACCAGCGCGGCGCCCAGCAGGGCGGGATCGTCACGCAGGAGGCGCCCATCCACGTGAGCAACGTGATGGTGGTCGACTCCGAGGAGAAGCCGACCCGGGTCGGCTACCGCAAGGACGAGGAAGGCCGCAGCATCCGGGTCTCGCGGCGCACCGGTAAGGACCTCTGAACCTCATGAGCGCACCCACCCGTGAGCTGCCCCGCATGCTCGCCCACTACCGCGAGACGATCGTGCCCGCCCTCCAGTCGGAGTTCGGCTACGAGAACGTCATGCAGATCCCGCGCCTGACGAAGATCGTCGTCAACATGGGCGTCGGCGAGGCCACCCGCGACGCGAAGCTGATGGACGGCGCGGTCCGCGACCTCACCGCCATCACCGGCCAGAAGCCGGCTGTCGTCCGGGCCCGCAAGTCCATCGCGCAGTTCAAGCTCCGCGAGGGCATGCCCATCGGCGCGAAGGTCACCCTCCGCGGCGACCGCATGTGGGAGTTCCTCGACCGCCTGCTGTCGCTCGCCCTGCCCCGCATCCGTGACTTCCGCGGCCTCAATGCCAAGCAGTTCGACGGCAACGGCAACTACACGTTCGGCCTGACCGAGCAGTCGATGTTCCGCGAGATCGACGTCGACAAGATCGACCGTCCGCGCGGCATGGACATCACGCTGGTCACGACCGCGACCAACGACGAGGAGGGTCGCGAGCTGCTCCGCCAGCTCGGCTTCCCCTTCGCCGGCCAGCCCGTCATCACGACCGTCCGCTGAGCCGGGCAGGAGAGAAGAGATGGCCAAGAAGGCGCTGATCAACAAGGCAGCTCGCACCCCCAAGTTCAAGGTGCGCGGCTACACCCGCTGCCAGCGGTGCGGTCGCCCGCACTCGGTCTTCCGCAAGTTCGGCCTGTGCCGGATCTGCCTGCGGGAGATGGCTCACGCCGGGGAGCTCCCCGGCGTCCGTAAGAGCTCCTGGTAGAAGGACTCGGCTGCGCCCCACGACACGCTTCGCGCGCCGCGGGTCCCTGCAGCCGAGCCGTTCCATTCCGTTACTGATCGCCGAGAGGCCCGGCGCCAAGTCCCTGAGACCCGGCGCACGAGGAACCGCGGCGAGAGAGGCACCACTCACGTCATGACGATGACCGATCCGATCGCAGACATGCTGACGCGTCTGCGCAACGCCAACCAGGCGTACCACGACTCCGCGGTCATGCCGTCGTCGAAGCTGAAGACGCACATCGCCGAGATCCTCCAGCAGGAGGGCTACATCGCCGGCTGGCGCGTCGACGACGTCGACAAGGACGGCAACCCCTTCAAGCAGCTGGTCATCGACCTGAAGTACGGCCCCAACCGCGAGCGCAGCATCGCGGGGGTCCGCCGGGTCTCCAAGCCCGGTCTGCGGGTGTACGCGAAGTCCACCGCACTGCCCAAGGTGCTCGGCGGTCTCGGCGTGGCGATCATCTCGACCTCGACCGGGCTGCTGACCGACAAGCAGGCGAACAAGAAGGGCGTGGGTGGGGAAGTCCTCGCCTACGTCTGGTAAGAGGAGCGAGCGAAGATGTCACGGATCGGACGACTCCCGATCGCCGTGCCCGGTGGTGTGGACGTCGCCATCGACGGTCAGACGGTCAGCGTGAAGGGACCCAAGGGCGCTCTCAGCCACACGGTCGCCGCGCCGATCACCGTCGAGCGCGACGAGGACGGCACGCTGCGGGTCCAGCGCCCCAACGACGAGCGGCAGAACCGCGCCCTGCACGGGCTCTCGCGGACTCTGATCGCCAACATGATCACCGGCGTCACCGAGGGCTACACCAAGACCCTCGAGATCGTCGGTGTCGGTTACCGCGTCCAGGCTCGCGGCTCGGACCTCGAGTTCGCCCTGGGCTTCAGCCACCCCGTGCCGGTGAAGGCCCCCGAGGGCATCACCTTCGCTGTCGAGTCCCCGACCCGCCTCCGGGTCAGCGGCATCGACAAGCAGCTGGTCGGTGAGGTGGCGGCCAAGATCCGCAAGATCCGCAAGCCCGACCCGTACAAGGGCAAGGGTGTGCGGTACCAGGGCGAGGTCGTCAAGCGCAAGGTCGGGAAGACGGGTAAGTGATGGCTCAGGCAACTGCTCCCACGAACGGGAAGAGCGCCGGCGGCCGCAAGCCCGTCGGCACCGACATCAGCACGGCGCGCCGCGTCTCGCGGCTTCGTCGGCACAACCGGCTGCGCAAGCGGGTCTCCGGCACGCCGGAGCGTCCGCGCCTGGTGGTCAAGCGCAGCGCGCGCCACATCCACGTGCAGATCGTCGACGACACCGTCGGTCGCACGGTGGTGAGCGCCTCCACCATGGACGCCAGCCTGCGCGGCGCCGAGGGCGACAAGTCCGCCCTGGCCCGTCAGGTCGGTGGCCTGGTGGCCGAGCGCGCGAAGGCCGCCGGCATCACGGCGGTCGTCTTCGACCGCGGGGGCAACCGCTACGCGGGGCGCATCGCCGCCCTGGCCGACGGTGCCCGCGAGGGTGGGCTGGACTTCTGATGACCACCCACCCCACCAGCACGAGCGAGCAGATCGAGAGGGACGTCTGATGCCAGGACCACAGCGACGCGGCGGCGGTGCCGGCGGCGGCAACGACCGCCGGGACCGCCGTGACGGCGGGCGGGGCCCCGGGGGCGCGCCCGCCGAGAAGAGCAACTACATCGAGCGCGTGGTGGCCATCAACCGCGTGTCCAAGGTCGTCAAGGGTGGTCGGCGCTTCAGCTTCACCGCCCTGGTGATCGTGGGCGACGGTGACGGCACCGTGGGCGTCGGCTACGGCAAGGCCAAGGAGGTGCCCGCGGCGATCGCCAAGGGCGTCGAGGAGGCCAAGAAGCACTTCTACAAGGTGCCGCGCATCGCCAGCACCATCCCGCACCCCGTGCAGGGTGAGGCGGCGGCGGGCGTCGTGCTCCTGAAGCCGGCCAGCCCCGGTACCGGTGTCATCGCCGGTGGCCCGGTGCGTGCCGTGCTCGAGTGCGCCGGGATCCACGACGTGCTCTCCAAGAGCCTCGGTTCGTCGAACCCGATCAACATCGTGCACGCCACCATGCAGGCGCTGAAGGACCTCGTCCGCCCCGAGGAGATCGCGGCCCGCCGCGGTCTGCCCCTCGAGGACGTGGCCCCGGCCGCCATGCTGCGCGCGCGTGCGGGCCAGGGGGTGTGACGTGGCGCAGCTCAAGGTGACCCAGATCAAGTCGGCCATCGGCACCAAGCCGAACCAGCGCCAGACGCTGCGTTCGCTCGGGCTGAAGCGGATCAACGACTCGGTCGTCCAGGAGGACCGTCCCGAGATCCGCGGGATGGTCGCGACGGTGCCGCACCTGGTCACCGTCGAAGAAGTCTGAGGAAAGACTCGCTATGACACTGAAGGTCCACCACCTGCGGCCGGCCCCGGGCGCCCACACCAAGAAGACCCGCGTGGGTCGCGGTGAGGGCTCCAAGGGCAAGACGGCCGGACGCGGTACCAAGGGCACCGGCGCGCGGGGCACCGTCGCCGCGCGGTTCGAGGGTGGGCAGACCCCGCTGAACATGCGGCTGCCCAAGCTCTCGGGCTTCAAGAACAACAACAAGGTCGTGTTCCAGGTCGTCAACCTCGACCGGATCGCGGCGCTGTTCCCGCAGGGCGGCCCGGTCAACCCGGACACCCTGGCCGAGGCCGGCGCGGTGCGCCGTGGCCAGCCGGTCAAGGTGCTCGGTACCGGTGAGCTCGGCGGGGTCAAGGTCGACGTCCACGCGAACGCCTTCTCCGCCTCGGCGGCCGAGAAGATCGCCGCGGCCGGAGGCAGCACCACCCGCATCTGAACACGGATCCCCCCGGAGGGCCGAACCGGTCGAGAGACCGCGACGCGGCCCTCCGGGGGGATCGACACGGGCCCGTCCCGCTCCGCGGGACGGGCCCGTTGCTAACCTCACTCGACCGAACCAGGGGAGGGCACGTGCTGCAGGCGTTCGCCGCGGCGTTCCGGACGCCAGACCTCCGGCGCAAGCTGCTGTTCTCCCTGGCGATCATCGCCATCTACCGGCTGGGGGCCGCGGTCCCCGGCCCCGGTGTGTCGGTCGAGGCGATCAACAGCTGCCTGGAGCAGGCGCAGGCCTCGGACCAGCGGGACCTCTACTCGCTGGTGAATCTCTTCTCCGGAGGCGCGCTGCTGCGGCTCTCGGTGTTCGCGCTCGGGATCATGCCCTACATCACGGCGAGCATCATCGTGCAGCTGCTGGTGGTGGTGATCCCGCGCTTCGAGCAGCTGAAGAAGGAAGGGCAGTCGGGTCAGGCCAAGCTGACCCAGTACACCCGGTACCTCACCATCGCGCTCGCCGTCCTGCAGAGCACCGGCATCATCGCCCTCGCCCGCAGCGGGCAGCTGTTCCCGAACTGCAGCGAGCAGATCATCCCCTCGCAGTCGGTCTGGACGACGATCATCCTGGTGATCACGCTGACCGCCGGGACGGCCCTGATCATGTGGCTCGGCGAGCTCCTCACCGAGAAGGGGATCGGCAACGGCATGTCCGTGCTGATCTTCACCTCGATCGCGGCCCGGATCCCGGCCGAGGGCGGTGCGATCCTGCAGACCCGCGGCGGCGTGGTCTTCGCCGTCGTGTGCGCCTTCGCGGTCGTCATCATCGGCACGGTGGTCTACGTCGAGCAGGCCCAGCGGCGCATCCCGGTGCAGTACGCCAAGCGGATGGTCGGGCGCCGCATGTACGGCGGCACGTCCACCTACCTCCCGCTGAAGGTAAACCAGGCCGGCGTCATCCCGGTCATCTTCGCCTCGTCGCTGCTGTACCTCCCGCAGCTGCTCACCCAGCTGCAGGGCAGCGAGACGGGCGCGGTCCGGCGCTTCTTCGAGACCTACGTCATCGACCAGAGCAGCCCGGTGCACGTCGCGATCTACTTCGCGATGATCATCTTCTTCACGTACTTCTACGTGTCGATCACGTTCAACCCGGAGGAACGGGCCGACGACATGAAGCGCTACGGCGGCTTCATCCCGGGCATCCGCCCGGGTCGCCCGACCGCCGAGTACCTGCAGTACGTCCTGTCCCGGATCACGCTTCCGGGTTCGATCTACCTGGGCCTGGTCGCCGTCCTGCCGAACCTCTTCCTGTCGATCACGCAGGAGGGCCAGAACCAGAACTTCCCGTTCGGTGGGACCGCGGTCCTGATCATGGTCGGAGTGGGGTTGGAGACGGTGAAGCAGATCGAGACGCAACTCAACCAGCGCAACTACGAAGGGTTCCTGAAGTAGTGCGCGTCGTCCTCCTGGGGCCGCCCGGAGCGGGCAAGGGCACCCAGGCGCAGATCATCGCCGGCAAGCTCGGCGTCCCCGCGATCTCGACGGGTGACATCTTCCGGGCGAACGTGAGCGGGCAGACCGAGCTCGGCCGTAAGGCCAAGGTCTACATGGACGCCGGCGACCTCGTCCCCGACGAGATCACGGTCGCCATGGTCAAGGACCGGCTGGCCGAGGACGACGCCGCGGCGGGCTTCCTGCTCGACGGCTTCCCCCGCACGATCGCCCAGGCCGAGCAGCTCCGGGAGTCGCTGGCCGAGCTCGGTCAGAAGCTCGACCGCGTGCTGGAACTGGTCGTGGACGAGGAGGAGCTGGTCCGCCGGCTCTCGGGACGCCGGATGCTCGTCGACGGCGAGATGGTGCAGCGGGACGACGACAAGCCGGAGACCGTGCGGCACCGCCTGAAGGTCTACCGGGAACAGACCGCGCCACTGTCGGGCTTCTACGAGGGAGAGGGCCTGCTCGCGCGGATCGACGCGATCGGCTCCGTCGAGGAGGTCACGGCCCGGGCGCTGCGTGCGCTCGGTGCCGACGGCGAGTCCGGTCACCCGGCTGCCGTCTGACCGGACGGCGGGGCGCGGTGAAGGAGCGACGCGGCAGATGACGGCAGGCATCCTCGGCCGCCTTCCGTTGCTCGCGAAGTGGAGTGGACGCATGATCCAGATCAAGACGGCGCACGAGATCGAGCTGATGCGTGGCGCCGGCCTCGTCGTCGCGGGGGCCATCGCCGCGGTCCGCGCCGCGATCAGGCCCGGTGTGACCACCGGGGAGCTGGACGCGATCGCCGAGGATCACATCCGGAGCGCGGGCGCCGTCCCGTCCTTCCTCGGGTACCACGGCTTCACCGGCAGCATCTGCGCGTCGATCAACGACGAGATCGTGCACGGCATCCCGAGCACGAGCCGGGCCCTGGCCGAGGGCGACAACATCTCCATCGACTGCGGGGCCATCCTCCACGGGTGGCACGGCGATTCCGCCGTGACGCTGACCGTGGGAGAGCCCTCGGCGGAGGACGCCGCGCTGATGGCCGTGACCGAGCGCTCGATGTGGGCCGGTCTGGCGCGCGCGGTGGCCGGGGGCCGGCTCACCGACATCAGCTCGGCCGTCGAGCAGGAGATCCGCCGGGAGCAGCACCCGTACGGGATCGTCGACAACTACGGCGGCCACGGCATCGGGACCGAGATGCACCAGGACCCGCACGTGCTCAACTACGGGCGTCCGGGTCGAGGCCCCAAGCTCGTCCCCGGCCTGGCGCTCGCGATCGAGCCGATGGTCACGGTGGGGGACCCCGCGACGGTCGAGCTCGAGGACGGCTGGACCGTCGTCACCAAGGACGGGTCGCGCGCCGCGCACTTCGAGCACACGGTGGCCATCACCCCCGAGGGCCCGTGGGTCCTGACCGCCGAGGACGGCGGGGCCGCCGGCCTCGCCCCGTTCGGCATCACGCCGCGCTCCTGAAGGGGCGTGATGCCCCCACGGTTCGCACGCTCTCGGCAGGCCCCTGCGACGGGGCCGCTCCAGCCCGTCGCCGGGGGTGCGGGTCGTCACTGCGGGGGCGGGTTGGTGACTCGTGGGGCACGGGGGTACGATCTTCTGTGGCGCTAGCGCCGCTCCGTCGTCGTGCTGTGGCCGCATGACCCGGGGCGCCCTCTGCGAGAGCGTCAGCACCACCCGATCTGCAATCTCCGAGCGCGTCCAGCCGGGTACCGGCGCGGGCGCACGAGGATCCCGTACCACCGAGTCAAGGAGTGCGTGTAGGGCATGGCGAAGAAGGACGGGGCCATCGAGGTCGAGGGTCGCGTCGTCGAGCCGCTGCCCAACGCGATGTTCCGGGTCGAGCTGCAGAACGGGCACCGGGTGCTCGCCCACATCAGCGGCAAGATGCGGCAGCACTACATCCGCATCCTGCCCGAGGACCGCGTGGTCGTGGAGCTCTCGCCCTACGACCTGACGCGCGGTCGCATCGTCTACCGCTACAAGTGACCGTCGCGGACCCGCACGTGGTGCGGGGTCCCGGCACATCGATTTCGAGGAATGAGGGGCGGCACCGGTGAAGGTCCAGCCGTCGGTGAAGAAGATCTGCGACAAGTGCAAGGTGATCCGCCGGCACGGCCGGGTCATGGTCATCTGCGACAACGCCCGGCACAAGCAGCGCCAGGGCTGAGGGAGTACCTGAACATGGCACGACTGGCTGGCGTCGACCTGCCCCGCGAGAAGCGGATGGAGATCGCGCTCACCTACATCTATGGCATCGGCAAGCACCACGCCAAGGAGACCCTGGCCGCGACGGGCGTCAGCCCGGACCTGCGCGCCAAGGACCTCAGTGACGAGGACCTGCTGAAGCTGCGCGACTACATCGACGAGCACTTCCGCGTCGAGGGTGACCTGCGCCGCGAGGTGGCCGCCGACATCCGTCGCAAGGTGGAGATCGGTTGCTACCAGGGCCTGCGGCACCGCCGCGGTCTCCCGGTGCACGGTCAGCGCACCAAGACCAACGCGCGCTCGAGCAAGGGCCCGCGCAAGACCATCGCCGGCAAGAAGAAGGCCGGCAAGAAGTAGACGCTCGGGGGGCTCCGCCCCCCGAGTGCCCCCCGGCTCGGCTTGCGGCCCGTACGCAGCCTCACCGGATCCAGGCCACGAAAGACAAAGGATTCGACAGACATATGCCTCCCAGGGCTCGCGCCGCGGCCGGTGCCAAGAAGGTCCGCCGCAAGGAGAAGAAGAACGTCGCTCACGGTGCTGCGCACATCAAGAGCACGTTCAACAACACGATCGTCTCGATCACCGACCCGACCGGGAACGTGATCAGCTGGGCCTCGGCCGGCCACGTGGGCTTCAAGGGCTCGCGCAAGTCGACGCCGTTCGCCGCGCAGATGGCCGCCGAGAACGCTGCCCGCAAGGCGCAGGAGCACGGCATGCGCAAGGTCGACGTCTTCGTGAAGGGTCCCGGCTCCGGCCGCGAGACCGCGATCCGATCGCTGCAGGCCACGGGCCTCGAGGTCGGTCAGATCCAGGACGTGACGCCGCAGCCGCACAACGGCTGCCGCCCCAAGAAGCGCCGCCGGGTCTGACCGCGGTCCACTGACGAGACGAACGAGGAGTACCTGACGTGGCCCGTTACACCGGAGCCGACTGCCGCCTGTGCCGGCGCGAGAAGATGAAGCTGTTCCTCAAGGGCAGCAAGTGCGAGTCCCCGAAGTGCCCGATCGAGATCCGGCCGTACCCGCCGGGCGAGCACGGGCGGGGTCGCAGCAAGGACAGCGAGTACCTGCTGCAGCTGCGCGAGAAGCAGAAGGCCCGCCGCATCTACGGCGTGCTGGAGAAGCAGTTCCGCGGCTACTACGAAGAGGCCAACCGCAAGACGGGCAAGACCGGTGAGGTCCTGCTGCAGATCCTCGAGTCGCGGCTGGACAACGTGGTCTACCGGGCCGGCTTCGCCGAGTCCCGCGACATGGCCCGCCAGCTGGTGCGCCACGGCCACATCCGGGTGAACGGCCGCAAGGTCGACATCCCGTCCTACCGCGTGAGCGAGAACGACATCGTCGAGGTGGCCGAGAAGTCGCGCACGATGATGCCGTTCGAGGTTGCCCAGGCCCGCGCCGGCGAGCGCCCTGTGCCGCCGTGGCTCGAGGTCATCAGCACCCAGCTGCGCGTGCTTGTCCACGGCATCCCGGCCCGCCAGGTGATCGACACCCCGGTCCAGGAGCAGCTCATCGTGGAGCTCTACTCGAAGTAACAGCTCGTCCCCAGGTGCCGGGGTCACCGATCACGGCACCTGGGGCCGGCTCCCGCGGGTGGACAGATGCCTGCGCGGAGCCAGCACCACCCTCACGGCGTCATATGGCGGGTGCCGGAGGATCTGGAGGAGAAACGCAATGCTCATCGCACAGCGCCCCACGCTGACCGAGGAGACCATCTCGGAGCAGCGCTCGCGGTTCGTCATCGAGCCGCTCGAGCCGGGCTTCGGCTACACCCTCGGCAACTCCCTGCGGCGCACGCTGCTGTCGTCCATCCCCGGTGCCGCTGTCACCAGCATCCGCATCGAGGGCACCCTGCACGAGTTCACCACCGTGCCGGGCGTCAAGGAGGACGTCACCGAGATCATCCTGAACCTCAAGAGCCTGGTGGTCAGCTCCGACTCCGACGAGCCGGTGACCATGTACCTGCGCAAGCAGGGCCCGGGTGAGGTCACGGCCGCGGACATCGCACCGCCGGCCGGGGTCGAGGTGCACAACCCCGAGCTGCACATCGCGACCCTCAACGGCAAGGGCCGCCTGGAGATCGAGCTGGTCGTCGAGCGCGGCCGCGGCTACGTGCCGGCCCCGCAGAACAAGCAGCCCGGCCAGGAGATCGGCCGCATCCCCGTCGACTCGATCTACTCGCCGGTCCTCAAGGTGACGTACGCCGTCGAGGCCACCCGTGTCGAGCAGCGCACCGACTTCGACCGCCTGGTGGTCGATGTCGAGACCAAGCCCTCCATTGCCCCGCGCGACGCCATCGCGTCGGCCGGGTCGACGCTGGTGGAGCTCTTCGGCCTGCTGCGCGAGCTGAACATCGACGCCGAGGGCATCGAGGTCGGGCCCAGCCCGGCCGAGGCCGCCGACATCGCGAACTTCTCGATGCCGATCGAGGACATGGACCTCACCGTCCGGTCCTACAACTGCCTGAAGCGCGAGGGCGTGCACACCGTCGGTGAGCTCGTCACCCGTTCCGAGGCCGACCTGCTGGACATCCGGAACTTCGGGGCCAAGTCGATCGACGAGGTCAAGATGAAGCTGGCCGCCATGGGTCTGGCCCTCAAGGACAGCCCGCCCGGGTTCATCCCCACCTCGATCGAGAGCTACGACGAGGGCTACGAGACCGACGCCTACCAGGGCACGGGCGAGTACGCCGCGGGTTACGACCAGGCGCAGTTCGACGACGGCTCCTACCAGGAGACCGAGCAGCTCTAGAAGGAACCCGTCCTGCCCACCCTTCGCACGCTCAGGGCGGGACCCGGGACGGGACCGGGCCGGGCGGCGGGGCGACCCGCCGTCCGGCACCGGTGCCCGACGCGCGACACTGAACGAGCACCACAGACGCTTTGCACCACGGATGCAGCCGGCAGCGAGCGCCCGGCCGCCTGAGGAAGGACCGACATGCCCACCCCCACCAAGGGCCCCCGTCTCGGCGGCTCCCCCGCGCACGAGCGGCTGATGCTGGCCAACCTGGCCACCTCGCTGTTCGAGCACGGGCGGATCACCACCACCGAGGCGAAGGCCAAGCGGCTGCGTCCGCTGGCCGAGAAGCTGGTGACCTTCGCCAAGCGCGGTGACCTGCACGCCCGTCGTCAGGTGATGACGACCATCCGTGACAAGGACGTCGTCCACACGCTCTTCGCCGAGATCGGTCCTCGCTACGAGAACCGCCCCGGTGGCTACACCCGCATCACCAAGGTCGGTCCGCGCAAGGGCGACAACGCTCCCATGGCGGTCATCGAGCTCGTCGAGGCCCTGACCGTCGGTCAGCAGGCCGTCGGCGAGGCAGAGCGGGCCCGCGGCACCCAGTTCGCCTCCGGCGCCGGCGCGGCCGCCGTCTCCGGTGAGGTCACCGCGGACGCGGTCGAGCCGACCGACGCGGTCGACAGCGCCGACTCGGTGGACAGCGCCGACTCGGTGGACAGCGTCGACTCGGCCGACAGCGCGGACACCCCGGAGGAGACCGTCGCCGAGGCGCCGGCCGCCGAGGACGAGGGCACGGACGCGCGATGAGCAACCCCGAGAACGTCGCCGGTGCGGGCGCGGCCGGCGTCTCCGCCGGTGGCGGCGACCAGGGCGCCACGTTCGAGGGTGAGACCACCGGTCCCGGCGGCGACACCTCGCCTGCCGTAACCGACGGCAGCGTGACCGACGAGGCGCAGGAGGTCGTCACTGACCTCTACAACCCCGACGGCGAGCGCCAGGACGACGGCGCCGTGACGCCGGAGCCGCAGCGGGAGAACGCCGTGGTCGTCGACGACCCGGTCCTCTCGCCCGAGGTGGCCCGCGCCGCCGCGGCCGAGGTCGAGGCCGCCGAGCTCGGCGACGCCGCCACCGCCGGCCAGCAGTACCAGGGCGGCGACTCCGCGCCCGACCCGAAGTGACCGGCCGCTGACCACGCAGCAGCCGCAGGACGAGCCCGTCACCGATTCCGGTGGCGGGCTCGTCCGTCTCCGCCTGGCGGTGCAGTACGACGGGACCGGCTTCCACGGGTGGGCGCGTCAGCCGGCGGTGCGGACCGTCCAGGACGAGCTCGAGCGCGGCCTGGCCACGGTGCTGCGCCGGGACGTGGACCTGACGGTCGCCGGCCGCACGGACGCCGGCGTGCACGCCACCGGTCAGGTCGTGCACTGCGACGTGCCGCGGGAGCTGTGGACCGAGCAGTCGGCGAAGCTGGTCCGGCGGCTCCGCGGCGTGCTGCCACCGGACGTCGTCGTCCGTTCGGTCACCGAGGCGCACCCGGACTTCGACGCGCGGTTCGGCGCGCTGGCCCGTCACTACGCGTACCGGTTGACCGACGACCCGGCCGGCCCGCCGCCGCTGCGCCGCGCCGACACGGTGGCCTGGCCCCGACGGCTGGACGACGCGGCGATGGACCTCGCCGCGGGGTTGCTGCTCGGTGAGAACGACTTCGCCGCCTACTGCAGGCGGCGCGAGGGGGCGACGACCATCCGCACCCTGCTGCGGCTGACCGTCTCCCGGGTGGCGGAGGGCTCCGGCGTCGAGGTCGTCCGCATCGACGCCTCGGCCGACGCGTTCTGCCACTCGATGGTGCGCAGCCTCGTCGGCGCCCTCGTCGCGGTCGGTGAGGGCCGGCGCCCGCTCGACTGGCCGGCCGGCCTGCTGCGTCTGTCCGAACGCGCCAGCGAGGTCCCGGTAGCGCCCGCCCACGGCCTGACGCTGCTCGCTGTCGACTACCCGGCCGACAGCGAGCTCGCCGCCCGCACCGGTGTGACCCGGGCCCGGCGGGGCGGCTGACGCCCGGTCCGGGGTGGGCAGCGGGTCAGGGCACCGCGGCGACCGCGTCCTCGATCGGCGTCCCACCGGCGACGAGCTCGACGACCGCGCCGTCGCGGGGGTGGTCCAGGAACTCCAGCAGCACGGCGGCGACGTCGTCGCGCGGGATGTCGCCCCGCTGGACGTGCCGTTCGAGGGTGACCCGGCCCGAGCCGGGGTCGTCGGTGAGCCCGCCCGGCCGCAGCACCGTGACCGCCAGCCCGGGCCGCGCCAGCAGGTCCTGCTCGGCGGCGAGCTTGGCCCGCAGGTAGGCGGCGAACACCTCGTCGAGCCCGTCCGGCGTGCCGCTGCCGGCCACCAGGTCGGTGCCCATCGAGGAGACCAGCAGGTAGGTGCGCACGCCCGCGCGCTCGGCGGCGTCGGCCAGCAGCACCGCGGCCCTCCGGTCCACGCTGTCCTTGCGGGCCGCCCCGCTGCCCGGGCCGGCGCCCGCGGCGAAGACGACGGCGTCGGCGCCCCGGACCACCTCGGCCACCTCCTCGACCGAGGCCGATTCGAGGTCGAGCACCACCGGCGTGGTGCCGTCGGCCTCCAGGTCGGCCCGGTGGTCGGGGTTGCGGACGAGGCCGACGACGGTGTCCCCGCGGCCGGACAGCAGACGGCCGAGGCGGCGGGCGACCTGCCCGTGGGCCCCGGCGAGGACGATGCGCATGCCGGTGGCCCTACCCGGCAGCCCCGCCGGCTACCGCCCGGGCCCGCGCCAGCTCCTCGGGGGTGTCGCAGTCCAGCCACGGCGCGGGCCGGCCGGGGGCGACCGGCGGGTGGAAGCGGTCGACGGCCAGCCCGGCCACCACCCGGTGCAGGGCCCGGGGTGCGGCCGGGTCCGCGACGGCCGCGCGCAGGGCGGCGGTGTCCCAGGCGCCCAGGAGGAACTGGTCGCGGCCGGTGTCGTCGACCACCAGCACCCCGTCGCGCCGCAGTCGTGCGCGCAACTGGGCGACCAGATCAGTAGTGAGGAACGGGAGGTCCGCGGCCAGGACGACGACGGCCGCCGTCCCCACCTGCTCCAGCCCGGCGCGCAGGGCGGCGACCGGCCCGGCGCCCGGCGGCGACTCGCGGGTGAGGACGACGTCGTGGGGGAGGTCCTGCGCCGGTCCGACGACGACGCGGCGTCGTGCGTCGGCCACCGCGTCCAGGACGGTGCCGAGCATCGTCCGGTTGCCCACGCGCAGCTGGGGCTTGACCTGCCCACCCAGTCGCTCGGCCCGGCCACCGGCCAGCACCACGGCCGAGTAGGGGGTCAGCGGGTCCACGCCGACACCGTAGGCGCGCGGCATGGGTACCGTCGCCCGCGTGGGACGAGTCACCAGCCGCACCCCCGTGCTGCGCATCCGCGGATCGCAGCACACCACCAGGCCGGACACGGTCGCCGCGGAGGAGCCGCTGGAGATCCGTCTGGGCGGCACCGCCCTGGCGATCACCATGCGCACGCCCGGCGACGACTTCGACCTGGTGCACGGGTTCCTCGCGACCGAGGGCGTGATCCGCGGCGCCGACGACGTCGCCGGCCTGCGCTACTGCGACTCCGTGGACGCCGACGGCCGCAACACCTACAACGTCGTCGACGTCGACCTCGCGCCCGGCGTGCCGCTGCCGGACACGGGCCTGGAGCGGAACTTCTACACGTCCAGCTCCTGCGGCGTCTGCGGCAAGGCCAGCATCGACGCCATCCGCACCAAGACCTCCTTCGACGTCGCCGCGGACGCCGTCGAGCTCCCCCTGGAGGTGCTGCTGGCGCTGCCCGACCGGCTCCGCGCCGCGCAGCAGGTGTTCGACAAGACCGGTGGGCTGCACGCCGCAGGCCTCTTCACCGCGGACGGGGAGCTGCTGGCCCTGCGCGAGGACGTCGGCCGGCACAACGCGGTGGACAAGGTGATCGGCGACGGCGTCCGCGAGGGCCGGCTCCCCCTGGCCGGGCAGGTGCTGATGGTGAGCGGCCGGGCCAGCTTCGAGCTCACCCAGAAGGCGGCGATGGCGGGGATCCCGGTGCTCGCGGCCGTGTCGGCGCCGTCGTCCCTGGCCGTGGAGCTGGCCCGCGAGGTCGGCATCACCCTCGTGGGCTTCCTCCGCGGTGACGGCTGCAACGTCTACACCCGCACGGAGCGCATCCAGCTGGCACCGGAGAACTGACGCGGCACCTGGCAGGAGCCGCCTGCGCGGCGGCGCCGCCGGACGGGGCCGGAGGCTCCTCCGGTGGTGTCCGGACTCGCTCAGCGCAGACCGGGGACGGCCGTTGGCCGCGGTGTCGTCCGGAGGACGACATCAGACATGGTCCCCGCCGCGGAGCTGGCTCACCACGTGCGGCAGCAGCGGGCCGAGGACGGCGAGTCCGTCCTTCACGCCGCCGGTGGACCCGGGCAGGTTGACGATCAGCGTGCGGGCGGCCGTGCCCGCCAGGCCGCGGGAGAGGACCGCCGTCGGCACGCCGTGCTCCGCCCCGTACCGCCGCACCGCCTCGGCGATCCCCGGTGCCTCGCGCTCGAGCACCGCACGGGTCGCCTCCGGGGTGACGTCGGTGGGGGAGAGGCCGGTGCCGCCCGTGGTCACCACCAGGTCCACCCCGAGGTCCACCGCGTTGCGGAGCACGGCCTCGAGCTCCGCGACTTCGTCGGGGCGCACGTGCGGCCCCTCGACGGCGAAGCCGAGCTCCCGCAGCCCCGCGGCGAGCGCCTGGCCGCTGCGGTCCTCGTAGACGCCGGCGGCGGCCCGGTTCGAGGCGGTGAGGACGACGGCCCGCGCGCCGGCCGGCAGTGCGGCGGTCACCGGGTCCACTCCCCGCTCTTGCCGCCGGACTTGCGCAGCAGCCGGACGTCGGTGATCGCCGCCCGCGGGTCGACCGCCTTCACCATGTCGATCATCGTCAGCCCGGCCACGGCGACCGCGGTGAGCGCCTCCATCTCCACCCCGGTGCGGTCGGCGGTGCGCGCGGTGGCGGTGATCTCGACGGCGTCGTCGGTGACCTGGAGGTCGACCGTGACCCCGTGCAGCGCGATCGGGTGGCACAGCGGCACGAGATCCGACGTCCGCTTGGCCCCGGCGATGCCGGCGATGCGCGCCACGGCCACGGCGTCGCCCTTGGGCACCCCCTCGCCCCGCAGCAGGGCGACGACCTCGGGAGCCACCAGCACCCGGCCGGCGGCGGTGGCCTCGCGGGCGGTGACGGCCTTGGCGGAGACGTCGACCATCCGGGCGGCGCCGGACTCGTCGACGTGGGTGAGACGCGGCTCGCTCACTGGAGTGCTCCCTCGATCAGCACGACGTCCACGGAGGCGCCGGCGGGCAGTTCGGTGACGTCCTCGGGGACGACGACCAGGCAGTTGGCCCGAGCGAGGTGGGCGACCAGGTGCGAGCCGGGCCCGCCGACCTGGGAGACCTCACCGCCGTCGTAGCGGCCCCGCAGGAACTGGCGGCGCCCCGCGGGCGAGCGCAGCGGGCCGGAGAGCCGGGCGGGCGCCCGCAGGCGGTCGGGTGCGGTGTGGCCGAGGGCGCGGCGCAGCGCCGGGCGGACGAAGACCTCGAAGGAGACGAAGGCGCTCACCGGGTTGCCGGGCAGGGTGACCACGGGGACGCCGTCGACCGTGCCGGCGCCCTGTGGGCCGCCCGGCTGCATCGCGACCTTGCCGAACTCGACCGTGCCGAGCGTGCGGAAGGCGTCCTTGACCACCTCGTAGGCGCCGGCGCTCACCCCGCCGCTGGTGATCAGCAGGTCCGCGGAGGCCACCTCGGCGCGCACGGTGGCGAGGAACTGGTCGACGTCGTCGGGCACGAAGTGCAGCCGCCGCGGGATGCCGCCGGCCTCCTCCACGGCGGCGGCCAGCAGCGCCGAGTTGGACTCGTAGATCTGGCCGCGCGCCAGTGGCTGCCCCGGCGCGACCAGCTCGCTGCCGGTGGAGAGAACCAGCACCCGCGGACGGCGCCGGACGAGCAGCTCCGAGACGCCGACCGCCGCGGCCAGACCGAGCTGGGCGGCGCCGAGCGGGGCGCCGGCGGAGAGCGCCACCGTGCCGGCGGCGATGTCCTCGCCGGCTCCCCGCAGATGGCTGCCGACCGCCGGGCGGTCCCGGATCTCGACGACGTCGGTGCCGCCGTCGGTGAGCTCCACCGGGACGACGACGTCGGCTCCCGGGGGGAGCGGGGCCCCGGTCATGATGCGGTGGACGGTGCCCGGCGCCAGCGGGACGACGTCGGTGCGGCCGGCGGGGATGTCCTCGGCCACCGGCAGCCGCACCGGGCCGCCGTCGGCGCCGGCGAGCTCGGCCCAGCGACCGGCGTAGCCGTCCATCGCCGAGTTGTCGAAGCCCGGCAACGGCACCTCGGCGACGACGTCGCGCGCCAGCACCCGTCCGTGCGCCTCGGCCAGCGGCACGGTCTCCCCGGGCAGGGCGGGCAGCAGGGCGTTCACGACCGCCTGGTGTTCCTCGACCGTGCGCACGGGGCACATCCTCGCCCATCGCCGCGTGCCCGACACCGGCGGTGGCCGGGGAGGTGCAGGCATGGCAGCGGTCGTGGTGCTGGGGCAGGTCGGCCGGGACCTGGTGCTCCGGCTCCCGGCGGTGCCCGGTCCCGGGGGCGCGGCCTCCGCCACCGGCCGCCGGGAGCTGCTCGGCGGGAAGGGCGCCAACCAGGCGGTCGCGCTCGCGCAGCTGGGCGTCCCGGTCGCACTGGTCGGCGTCGTCGGGGACGACGCCGCGGGGCGGGACGCGCTGGCGCAGGCCGCCGCCGACGGCATCGGCGTCTCGGGCGTCGTCACCCGGCCGGGCGCGACGACCGCCCTCCTGCTCGACCTGGTCGAGGACGGCGGCCGACGACGGCTGGTGGAGGACGTGCCGCCCGCGGTGCTGCTCACCCCCGCCGACGTGGCCGCCGCGGGCGCGCTGATCGCGGGCTGCCGGGTGCTGAGCCTCCAGCTCCAGCAGCCGGGCGTGGCCGTGCGCGCGGCCCTGGAACGGGCCCCCGCGACGGCGCTCGTGGTGGCCGACGGCGCCCCGGAGGACGCGGCCACCCGGGAAGCGGTGCTCGGGCGCGCGGACGTCGTCCGGGCCGACGCCGCCGAGGCCGAGCTCCTGGTGGGGCACCCGCTGTCCGGACCCGACGACGCCCGCGACGCCGCCGCACGGCTCCTGGCGGCCGGGCCCCGGCTGGTGGCCCTGGCCTCCGGCGAGGAGGGCGACCTGGTGGCGTGGCGCGCCGGCCCGGCTCCCGGGGTGGCGGCGGGCGTGGGGGAGGTCGACCCGGGGTGGGCCGACGGCGAGGTGCTGGTGCCGCACCTCGGCGCGGCGCCGGTCGACCCGACCGGGGCCGGGGACGTGTGGGTCGCGGCGCTCGTCACCGCGCTGCTCGGCGGGGGCGGGCCCGACGAGGCGGCGTGGCTCGGCGCAGCCGCGGCGGCGGGAACGGTGGCGCACGCCGGGGGACGGCCGGAGCTGGACGCGGCGGCGCTGGCCGCGGTGGTCGCCCGGGAGCGCGGCCGGCGGCCGGTCCGGTTATCGTCCGGTCGTGGCTGAGATCGACCGGATGCTCGAGGCGAACGCGGAGTGGGCGGAGCGGTTCCCCGGCAGCAAGCCGGTGGCCCCGGCGCGCAAGGTCGCCGTCGTGGCCTGCATGGACTCCCGGATGCCGCTGTTCCCGCTCCTGGGCCTGGAGGTCGGTGACGCGCACGTCATCCGCAACGCCGGTGGCGTCGTCACCGAGGACACCGTGCGGTCGCTGACGATCTCGCAGCACCTGCTCGGCACCCGCGAGATCGTGCTGGTCCACCACACCGACTGCGGGCTGCAGAAGAGCAACGACGTCGACTTCGCCGACCTGGTGGAGCGGGCCACCGGTCGCCGGCCGCCGTGGTCGGCGCGCACCTTCACCGACGTCGACGCCGACGTGCGGGAGTCGATGCGGCTGCTCCGCGACTGCCCCTACCTCGTCTCCCACGAGGTTCGGGGGACGGTCTACGACGTCGACAGCGGGCGCCTGCGCGAAATCAAGGACCCTGCTGCCCCCCACCGCTCGTAAACTCGCGGCGGGCCCCTGCAGCAGGGCCGAGGTCGTCGCTCGCCAGGGGCGATGAGGGTCGAGTTCTCCAGCTGGTATCGTGCTCGGTTGGCGCGCGTGCCGGCTGGTGCCGCGCGTGCAGATCCGTCTCCCGTGCTCGGCGAGGCGATCCCACCAGCCATCCCGACGACGACGGAGGACGCGCGCCGTGCGCACGTACACCCCCAAGCCCGGCGAGGTCGCCCGGGCCTGGCACGTCATCGACGCCACCGATGTGGTGCTCGGTCGACTGGCCAGCCAGACCGCGCAGCTCCTGCGCGGCAAGCACAAGCCCCAGTACGCCCCGCACGTGGACGTCGGCGACTTCGTCGTCATCGTCAACGCCGGCAAGGTCGCCCTGACCGGGTCGAAGCGGGACGACAAGGTGGCCTACCGGCACTCCGGTCACCCGGGTGGCCTCAAGACCATCAACGTGGGCGACCAGCTGCGCACGCACCCCGACCGCGTCATCGAGCGCGCCATCAAGGGCATGCTCCCGCACAACACGCTCGGTCGGCAGATGCTGAAGAAGCTCAAGGTCTACGCAGGCCCCGAGCACCCGCACGCTGCGCAGCAGCCCCAGACCTACGAGATCAAGCAGGTGGCCCAGTGACCAGCGCACTGACCGTGACCGACGCCGACGGGCGTCCGGTGCAGACCGTCGGCCGACGCAAGGAGGCCGTCGTCCGCGTGCGGCTGCTCCCCGGCACCGGCCAGTTCAAGCTCAACGGCCGCACCCTCGAGGAGTACTTCCCGAACAAGGTGCACCAGCAGCTCATCCGCGAGCCGTTCGTGACCCTCGAGAAGGCCGAGCAGTACGACGTCGTGGGCATCCTCAAGGGTGGCGGCGTCACCGGGCAGGCCGGCGCGCTGCGCCTGGCCATCGCCCGCGCCCTCATCGAGGTCGAGGCCGAGGACCGCCCGGCCCTCAAGAAGGCCGGCTTCCTGACCCGTGACCCGCGGGTCAAGGAGCGCAAGAAGTACGGCCTCAAGAAGGCCCGCAAGGCGCCTCAGTACTCCAAGCGCTGACCGGCCCGGCGTCGTCCATGGGGGGGAGACTCTTCGGGACCGACGGCGTCCGGGGTCGGGCCAACTCCGACCTCACGCCGGAGTTGGCCCTCTCGGTGGCACGTGCCGCCGCAGGCGTGCTCGCCGACCGCGACGGGACCTCGCGTCCCGTCGCGGTCGTCGGCCGCGACCCCCGCGCCAGCGGGGAGATGCTCGAGGCCGCGGTCGTCGCGGGCCTCACGAGCGCCGGAGCCGAGGTGCTCCTCGCCGGGGTCGTGCCGACCCCGGCTCTCGCCTACCTCACCGGCCGCAGCGGCGCCGATCTCGGCGTCATGATCTCGGCCAGCCACAACCCGATGCCCGACAACGGCATCAAGCTCTTCAGCCGGGGCGGCCACAAGCTGCCCGACGCCGTCGAGGCCGCCATCGAGCGGACCGTCACCTCCGGTTCCTCGGACGGGCACCGCCCCACCGGCAGCTCCATCGGCCGCGTCCGCGCGCTCACCGACGGCTCGGACGCCTACGTCGAGCACCTGCTCTCGACCGTCAGCCGGCCCCTCACCGGGGTCTCCGTCGTCGTGGACGCCGCGCACGGCGCGGCCGCGGCCGCCGCACCCGAGGTGTACCGGCGGGCCGGGGCGACGGTGCACGCCATCGGCTGCGAGCCCGACGGCTGGAACATCAACGACGGCGTCGGGTCCACGCACCTCGGGCCGCTGGCCGAGGCCGTCCGGGCGCGCGGCGCCGACATCGGCCTGGCCCACGACGGGGACGCCGACCGCTGCCTCGCGGTCACGGCCGACGGCGAGGTCGTCGACGGCGACGCGATCCTCGCGATCTGCGCGCTGGACCTGCACGAACGTGGTGCGCTGAAGGCCGACACCGTCGTCGCGACGGTCATGAGCAACCTCGGCTTCCACCACACGATGCGCGACGCCGGCATCTCCGTCAGCACGACGGCCGTCGGCGACCGCTACGTGCTGGAGGCGCTGCGGGCGCAGGACCTCAGCCTCGGCGGCGAGCAGAGCGGGCACCTGGTCTTCCTCGAGCACGCCACCACCGGCGACGGGCTGCTCACCGGCCTGGCGCTGCTCGCCCGCATGGCCGGCACCCAGGCCTCGCTCGCGGAGCTCGCCTCCGTGGTGCAGCGGCTGCCGCAGGTCCTGGTCAACGTCCCGGTCTCCGACCGCCTCGCCGTCGCCGCCAGCGACGAGGTCGCCGCCGCCGTCAACGCGGTCGAGGCCGAGCTCGGCGACAGCGGCCGGGTCCTGCTGCGGCCGTCGGGCACCGAGCAGCTGGTCCGCGTCATGGTCGAGGCGCCCACGCAGGAGCAGGCCGACGCGGTCGCCCAGCGCCTCGCCGGGGTCGTCGCCGCGGTCGGCTGAACCCGGCCCGGCGTCTCACCCGTCGGGGCCGCCCCGACCCGCGCGTGGGGACGGGCGGGCGCCCGGCCCCGGTACTCTCGGTCCAATGTGCGGCATCGTGGGATACGTCGGCCCCCAGGACGCTCCGGGCGTCGTCCTCGAGGGTCTGCGCCGGCTCGAGTACCGCGGCTACGACTCCGCGGGCATCGCCGTCGTCGCCGACGGCTCGCTGAGCTCGGCGAAGAAGGCGGGCAAGCTCGCCAACCTGGAGAAGGTGCTGGCCGACCAGCCGCTCCCGGCCGCGACGATCGGCATCGGGCACACCCGCTGGGCGACCCACGGCGGCCCCACCGACCGGAACGCCCACCCGCACGTGTCCACGGACGGCTCCGTCGCCGTCATCCACAACGGCATCATCGAGAACTTCGCCTCGCTGCGGGCCGAGTGCGAGGGCTCCGGCGTGGAGTTCGCCTCGGAGACCGACACGGAGGTGGTGGCCCACCTGCTGGCCGCGGTCTACGCGACCACCCCCGAGGGGCCCGGCCGGCTCGCCGAGGCGATGCGCGGGGTCTGCCAGCGCCTCGAGGGCGCGTTCACCCTCGTCGCCACGCACGTCGCGGAGCCCGACACCCTGGTCGCCGCCCGGCGCAGCAGCCCGCTGGTGGTCGGCATCGGGGAGACGGCCGACGGCACCCCCGAGTACTTCCTGGGCTCCGACGTCGCCGCGTTCATCGGGCACACCAAGGAGGCCCGCGAGCTCGGGCAGGACCAGGTGGTCGAGATCGACCGCACCCGTGGGCTCACGGTCACCGGCTTCGACGGCACCCCGGCCGAGCCCACCGCCTACACCGTCGACTGGGACGCCGCCGCCGCCGAGAAGGGCGGCTACGACTGGTTCATGCTCAAGGAGATCGCCGAGCAGCCCCAGGCGATCGCCGACACCCTGCTGGGCCGGCTGGGCGAGGACGGCGAGCTCGTGCTCGACGAGGTCCGCCTGTCGGACCAGGAGCTCCGCGACATCGACAAAATCTTCGTCGTCTCCTGCGGCACCAGCTACCACGCGGGCCTGATCGCCAAGTACGCCATCGAGCACTGGACCCGGATCCCCGTCGAGGTCGAGGTCGCCAGCGAGTTCCGCTACCGCGACCCCGTGCTGGACCGCTCCACGCTGGTGGTCGTCATCAGCCAGTCGGGCGAGACGATGGACACCCTGATGGCGCTCCGCCACGCGAAGGACCAGAAGGCCCGCGTGCTGGCGATCTGCAACGCCAACGGCTCGACCATCCCGCGGGAGTCAGACGCCGTCCTCTACACCCACGCCGGCCCAGAGATCGCCGTCGCCTCGACCAAGGCGTTCCTCGCCCAGGTCGTCGCCTGCTACCTGGTCGGGCTCTTCCTCGCCCAGGTGCGCGGCGTGAAGTACGAGGACGAGATCGCCGCGATCGTCGACGACCTGCGGCAGCTGCCCGGCGCCGTCGAGCAGGTGCTCGAGCAGATGGAGCCGGTGCGGGCGCTGGGCCGCTCGCTGGCCGACGCGGGCACCATCCTCTTCCTGGGCCGCCACGTCGGGTTCCCGGTGGCGCTCGAGGGCGCGCTGAAGCTCAAGGAGCTCGCCTACATCCACGCCGAGGGCTTCGCGGCCGGCGAGCTCAAGCACGGGCCGATCGCCGTCGTCGACCAGGGCACCCCGGTCGTCGTCATCGTGCCCTCGCCGCGCAGCCGCAACTCGGTGCACGGCAAGGTCGTCTCCAACATCCAGGAGGTCCGGGCCCGCGGGGCGCGCACGATCGTGATCGCCGAGGAGGGCGACGAGGACGTCGTGCCCTTCGCCGACGAGCTCATCCGGGTGCCGCGCACGCCGACGCTCATGGCCCCGGTCGTGACGACGGTGCCCCTGCAGGTCCTCGCCTGCGAGATCGCCGACACCCGCGGGTACGACGTCGACCAGCCGCGCAACCTGGCCAAGTCCGTCACCGTCGAGTAGCCCGTCCCGCGCCGGGATCAGGTGCCCTGATCATGGCGCGTCCCCCCGCACGGCAGGCGGTGAGGGAGGACGCGCTGCGGTGAGGGAGGACGGCGGGCGCCCGGGACGACGGCGCGGCAGACTGGCCCGGTGATCATCGGGGTGGGGATCGACGTCGTGCCGGTGGACCGCTTCGCGCGGTCGCTCACCCGGACGCCGGGGCTGCGCGACCGGCTCTTCACGGCCGAGGAGCAGCGCACGCCGTCGGGCACCCCGCGCACCGGGGAGTCGCTGGCCGCCCGGTTCGCCGCCAAGGAGGCGCTGGCCAAGGCGCTCGGCGCACCCGGTGACCTGCTGTGGCACGACGCCGAGGTGACGGTCGGAGCGCACGGGAGGCCCCACCTGGCCGTCCGCGGGTCGGTGGCCGGGCGGGCCGCCCAGCTGGGGGTCACCTCCTGGCACGTCTCGCTGAGCCACGACGGCGGCATCGCCTCGGCGGTGGTCGTCGCCGAGGGGCTGACCCGGGAGGCGACATGACCGAGTTCGCGAGGTCATGCAGGGGCAGAGCATCGTGATCGACCTGCACACCGCCGCCGACGTCCGGGCGGCCGAGGCGCCGCTCCTGGTCGAGCTGCCCGACGGCGCGCTGATGCAGCGCGCCGCCGCGGGGCTGGCGACCGTCTCCCTGCGGTTGCTGGGTCGCCCCTACGGCGCCCGCGTGACCCTCCTCGTGGGTACGGGCGACAACGGGGGCGACGCCCTCTTCGCCGGCGCCCGGCTCGCCGCCCGGGGAGTGCGTGCCACCGCGGTCCTGCTCGCCCCGGACCGCGCGCACCCGGCGGGGCTCGCCGCCTTCACGCGGGCCGGTGGGCGCACGGTCGCGCCCGATGCGGCCGGCCCGCTGCTCGACCGGTCCGACCTCGTGCTCGACGGGATCGTCGGCCTCGGCGGCTCCGGCGGGCTGCGCGAGCCGGCCGCCGGGCTGGTCGAGCGAGCGGCGCGGGGTCCGGCGCTGATGGTCGCCGTCGACCTGCCCAGCGGGGTGGACGCAGACTCGGGCGCGGTCGCCGGTGCGGCGTTCCCGGCGACGCACACGGTCACCTTCGGGGCCGTCAAGCCGGGCCTGGTGGCCGGCGCCGGGCGGGGCTACGCCGGCCGGGTCCACCTGGTCGACATCGGGCTGGGCCCGCACCTGCCGGCGCCGGCGGCCCGGCAGCTGACCGACGCCGACGTCGCCGCCCGCTTGCCGCTCCCGGACCCCGACGACGACAAGTACTCGCAGGGGGTCGTCGGCGTCGTCGCCGGCTCGGCCACCTACCCGGGGGCCGGCGTGCTCTGCACCGGGGCGGCGGTGCGCACCCGGCCCGGGCTGGTGCGCTACGCAGGGACGGCGGCCGACGGCGTCCGCGCGGCGTGGCCGGAGGTGATCGTCACCGACGGCCGGCCGGGGGACGCCGGCCGCGTGCAGGCGTGGGTGGTCGGACCGGGGATGGGCACCGGCGACGACGCCCGAAGCGTGCTGGCCGAGGTGCTCGCCACGGACCTGCCGGTGCTGGTCGACGCCGACGGGCTGACCCTGCTGGCCCGCGAGCCGGAGCTGGTGCGCGGCCGGTCCGCGCCCACCGTGCTCACCCCCCACGACCGCGAGTTCGCCCGCTTCGGCACCGAGCCGGGGGACGACCGGATCGGGGCCACCCGCCGGCTGGCCGCCGACCTGGGGGCGGTCGTCCTCCTGAAGGGCGACGCCACCGTGGTCGCCGATCCGGACGGCACCGCCTACGTCAACGGCACCGGCACCCCCTGGCTGGCCACCGCCGGCACCGGCGACGTCCTCTCCGGGATCGGCGGGGCGCTGCTCCCCGCCGACCTGCCCGCCGTCGAGGCGGCGGCGGTGGCCGCGCACCTGCACGGGCGGGCGGGGCAGGTCGCCGCGGCGCGCGGACCGTTCGTCGCCGGGGACGTCGTCCGACACCTGCCGGAGGCGGTCGCGCGGGTGCGCGGTACGCCGCCGGACGGCCTGCCAGACTCGGGGGCGTGACGAACGGGACCGGGGCCGAGGTGGTCGTCGACCTCGACGCGATCGCGGCGAACACCGCGGTGCTGCGGGAGCGGGTGGGCCGGCCGCTGATGGCGGTCGTCAAGGCCGACGGGTACGGGCACGGGCTGGTGCCCGCGGCGCGGGCCGCGCTGGCCGGCGGGGCCGACCAGCTCGGCGTGGCCGTGGTGAGCGAGGCGCTGGCCCTGCGGGCCGCCGGCGTCACCGCGCCCGTGCTGGCCTGGCTGAACGGCCCGGGCGCCGACGTCGCCGCGGCGCTGACCGCCGACGTCGAGGTGTCGGTCAACGCCGCGTGGGGCCTGGCCGAGGTGGTGGCCGCGGCGCGGGCGACCGGCCGCACCGCCCGGCTGCACCTGTTCGTCGACACCGGGCTCTCCCGGGAGGGCGCCCCCGTCGCCGAGTGGCCGGGCCTCGTCGCGGCAGCGGCCCGGGCGCAGGCCGACGGCGACGTCGTCGTCACCGGGCTGTGGAGCCACCTCGCCTACGCCGACGCCCCGACCCACCCCACCATCGGCGCGCAGGTGCGGGTGTTCGAGGAGGCGGTCGCGGTCGCCCGGGCGGCGGGGCTCACCGACGCCCGCCGGCACCTGGCCAACTCGGCGGCGACGGTCGCGCTGCCCGGCACCTGGTACGACATGGTGCGCCCGGGCGTCGCCGTCTACGGGCTGGACCCCCTCGGCGGGGACGCCGCCGACCACGGGCTGCGGCCGGCGATGACCGTCCGCGCCCGGGTCGCGCTGACCAAGCGCGTCCCCGCCGGCGAGGGGGTCTCCTACGGGCACACCTACGCGACCGCCGGCGAGACCACGCTGGCCCTGGTGCCCGCCGGCTACGCCGACGGGGTGCCGCGTGCCGGGGGCAACTGCGCACCCGTGCTGGCGGCCGGGAAGCAGCGGACGATCGCCGGCCGGGTGTGCATGGACCAGTTCGTCCTGGACGTCGGCGACGACCCGATCGCCGCCGGCGACGAGGTGGTCCTCTGGGGCCCCGGCGACGGGGGCGAGCCGACCGCGCAGCAGTGGGCCGACGCCGTCGGCACGATCCACTACGAGCTGGTCACCCGCATCGGCGGTCGCTTCGCCCGCCGGTACGTCGGGTCGGCGGGGGCGGTCTGATGCCCCGCACGCGCCCCCAGCCGCCCCGCCGCCCGCGCGAGCACCCCACGGCCCGCGCCGCCGGTGTGGTCGGTGCCGTCGTCGGGTTGGCCGCCGCCGGCACCGCCGCCGGCGTCGCGCTCAGCCGGGTGGCCGCCCGCCGGGTGCGCGCCGCCGAGCTGGGGCCGGTGGGCGACGTGGCGACGGCGCTGGCCGAGAGCCGGCTGCGCCAGGCCGACCCGCTGGGCACCGAGGCCCGGCCGGCCGACCGCACCGCACTGGTGCAGGCCGACGACGGCGTGCTCCTCTCCGTCGAGGAGATCGGTCCGCGGGACGCACCCCTGACCGTGGTCTTCGTGCACGGCTACACCCTCTCGATGGCGTCGTGGGCGTTCCAGCGCCGCGTCCTGGGCGCGCAGCTCGCCACCGGGAACGGGCACCGGCCGCAGGCCCGCCTGGTCTTCTACGACCAGCGTGGCCACGGCTCGTCGGGCCGCGGCATGCCGGAGCACTCCACCATCGACCAGCTGGCCCGCGACCTGCTCGCGGTGCTGGACGCCCGGGCCCCCCGCGGGCCGGTGGTCCTGGTCGGGCACTCCATGGGCGGCATGACGGTCATGGGGCTGGCCGCGCTGCGGCCCGAGCTGTTCGGCACCCGGGTGCGGGGGGCCGCCCTGCTCTCCACCTCCAGCGGCAACCTCGCCGAGCTGAGCTTCGGGCTGCCCGAGATGCTCACCCGGGTACGCGCCGCGGTGCTGCCGGTCGCCGCGTGGACGATGCGGCACCGGCCGTCGTTCGCCGAGCGCACCCGCCGGGTCGCCGCGGACCTGGTGTCGGCGGCGACGAAGGCGCTCTCGTTCGGCTCGTCGGACGTCGACCCGACGCTGGTGCGCTACGTCGACGCGATGATCGCCGGCACGCCGGTCGACGTCATCGCGGAGTTCTACCCCGCGCTGGCGGGCCTGGACGAGACCGGCCGGCTCGAGCCGCTGTGCCGGGTGCCCACCTTGGTGCTCACCGGCGACCGGGACAGGATGATCCCCGCGGAGCACAGCGAGCTCATCGTCGAACGGCTGGCGCAGACCGGCGAGAACGCCGTCGAGTACGTCGTCGTGCCCGGCGCCGGGCACATGGTCCCCCTCGAGTCGCCCGACGAGGTCAGCCGCGCGCTCACCGGCCTGATCCGCCGCGTCGCCGCGTCGATCGGCGTCGGCGCGACGAGCTGACCCGGTCCCCGGAGCCGGTGGGCCGCCGCGGTTAGGGTGCGGGGGTGGCCGCTCCCCGCCCGCCCCGGCTCGACGCCGCCGCCGACGAGGTGGCCCGCGCCGCGGCGGCCGCTCCGGACTGGGCGACCCTCACGGAGACCGCCCGTGCCTGCGTCGCCTGCCCCGAGCTGGCCACCGCGCGCCGGCACGTCGTCGTCGGCGACGTGCCGCTCACCGGCCGGCCGCGGTTCGTGCTCGTGGGGGAAGCGCCCGGGGCGACCGAGGACGACACCGGCCGGCCCTTCGTCGGCAGGTCGGGGGCGCTGCTGGACCAGCTGCTGGCGGAGGCCGGTCTGGACCGCGGGCAGGCCGCGGTGCTCAACGTGGTCAAGTGCCGGCCGCCCGCCAACCGCACCCCGAAGGCGCCGGAGGTGGCGCGCTGCAGCGGCTGGCTGCGCCGTCAGCTGGAGCTCCTGGGCAGCCCCGTCGTCGTGGCTCTCGGCCTCTCCTCGGCCAAGTTCTTCCTCGGCCCGCGCACCGTCCTCGCCGCCGTCCGCGGCCGCCCGCACGAGGTCGACGGCCGCGCCGTGTGGGCCACCTACCACCCGTCGGCCGCCATCCGGTTCGGCCCGAACGGCGCACCCCGCGCCGGGCTGCTGGCCGACCTGACCGCCGTCGCCGGGTCGCTGGAGGAGGCCGCGTGAAGCGCGAGCACGTGCTGCCCGACCCCGCCGACACCCGCGCCCTGGGCGAGGCGCTGGCCGCGCTCGCCCGGCCCGGCGACCTGGTGGTGCTGGTCGGCCCGCTGGGCGCGGGCAAGACCGCGCTCACCCAGGGCATCGGCGCGGGCCTCGGCGTCCGGGAGCCGGTCACCTCGCCGACGTTCGTCATCGCGCGGGTGCACCGGGGTGGTCGCATCCCGCTGGTGCACGTGGACGCCTACCGGCTCGGGGGCCACGCCGACGTCGACGACCTCGACCTCGACGCCTCCACCGACGAGTCGGTGACGGTCGTCGAGTGGGGGCAGGGGCTGGTCGAGCAGCTGGCCGACGAGCACCTGGAGGTGCGGCTGGGCCGGCGCGACGACGACGTCCGCACCGCCGTGCTGGTGCCGCACGGCCCGGGGTGGACCGCCCGGCTCGACGGGAGCTGAGGCGCCGTGACCCCTCCCGGCACGTCGCCGGCGCCGTACCGCACGGTCGTGGCCGGCGGGCGCCCCGAGCTGGACCAGCGGTTGTCGGCCGAGCTCGACGCGCACAACGCCGCCGCCACCGAGGGGGTGGCGCCGGCGCGGGAGCTGACCGTCCAGGTCCTCGACGCCTCGGGTGAGCTCGTGGCCGGGCTGAGCGGCTGGACGTGGGGCGTGGCCGCGGGCATCGGCATGACCTGGGTGCGCGCGGGTTCGCGCGGCGAGGGCCTGGGTTCCCGCCTGCTGGCGGGCTTCGAGGAGGAGGCGCGGGCGCGGGGGTGCACCCACGTGTTCGTCACCTCGTTCAGCTTCCAGGCGCCGGGCTTCTACGAGCGGCACGGCTACCGGGAGATCTTCCGCTGGGAGGGCGTGCCCACGCCCGGCGCCGCCGACGTGCACCTCCGGAAAGAACTGTGAGCCCGGACCTGCCCGTCGTGCGGCTCGTCCCGCTGGGTCCGGCGGCGCTGCGCGCGCTCGCAGACGGCGACCTCGCCGCGGCCGAGGCGGCGGCGCCGGTGCCCCTGAGCCCGTACCTCGCCGGTGCCGAGTGCCGCTGGGTGTGGGCCGTCCGGGCCGAGCAGGTGGTCGCCGATCCGGGCAGCGCCCGCTGGATCACCCGTGTGGTCCACGACCCCGAGCGGGGCCTGGCGGTGGGCCGGGCCGGCTTCCACGGGCCACCGGACGCCGCCGGCATGGTCGAGGTCGGCTACTCCACCGACCCCCTGCACCGGCGGCAGGGGTACGCCCGGGCGGCGCTGCGCGCGCTCCTGGCGTGGGCGGCCGAGGAGCCCGCCGTCACCACGGTGCGCGCGTCGGTCGCGCCGGCGAACACCGCCTCCCGCGACCTCGTGCTCGCCGAGGGGTTCGTCGTCGTGGGGGAGCAGGTCGACGAGGAGGACGGCCTGGAGATCGTCTACGAGGTGGCCGCCGGCACTCGCCTACGCTGAGCGGTCGTGCTGGTCCTCGCGCTCGACACCGCCACCCCGATGCTCGTCGCGGGCCTTGCCCGGTGGACCCCCGACGGCGGCGCGGAGGTGCTGGCCGAACGCGCCGTCCCGTCGGGCACGAAGCACGCCGAGCTGCTGACGCCGGCGATCCAGGGCGCGCTGGCGGAGGCCGGGCTCGGGCTCGCCGAGGTCGAGGCCGTCGTCACCGGCCTGGGGCCCGGGCCGTTCACCGGGTTGCGCGTCGGCGTCGTCACCGCTGCCGCGATCGGAGACGCCCGCGGGCTGGCGGTCGTCGGCGTCTGCTCCCTCGACGCGATCGGCGCCGGTGCGCGCACGGTGGTGACCGACGCGCGCCGCAAGGAGGTCTACTGGGCCACCTACGACGACGAGGGCACTCGGGTCGAGGGCCCGGGAGTCGTGCGCCCCGAGGAGTTCGGGCGGGGTGGGCCGTTCGTCGGCGACCCGGCGTTCGCCGAGCGGCTCGGTGGCCCGGTGACCCCGGCGGAGGTGACCACCGCCGGGCTGCTCCGCGCGGCCGCCCCGCAGCTCGCCGATCCGGGCTCGGCCGGGCCGCTGGTGCCGCTCTACCTGCGCCGGCCCGACGCGGTGCCGCCGACCTCGATCAAGGCCGTGACCCGGTGACCCGGCTGCGGCCGATGACCCTCGCGGACCTCCCCGCGGTGATGGGGCTGGAGGAGGAGCTCTTCGCGCCCGACACCTGGACGGTGGCGATGTACCGCGACGAGCTGGCCCGCCCCGACACCCGCCACTACCTGGTCGCCGAGGACGGCGGCGCCGTCGTCGGGTACGCCGGGCTCATCGCCTACGACGACGAGGCGCACGTCGCGACGATCGGCGTCACCGGCGCGCGGCAGGGCGAGGGGATCGGCGCCCGGCTGCTCGACGCGCTGCTCACCGAGGCGGACCGGCGCGGCGCCCCGGTGGTGCTGCTGGAGGTGCGCGCGGACAACGAGACGGCGCAGGGGCTCTACCGCCGGCGCGGGTTCGCCGAGATCGGCCGGCGGCGCGGCTACTACCAACCGAGCGGCACCGACGCCGTGGTCATGAAGCGGGAGCGGGCAGGGGCGTGAGCATCGCAGCGAGGAACGAGCGAGGAGCGGAGCTCCCCGCGGGAGCGACATGTGACGGGGGGACGCCGTGAGCGAGCCGCTGGTCATCGGGTTCGAGACCTCCTGCGACGAGACCGGCGTCGGCATCGTCCGCGGGCACACCCTGCTCGCCGACGCGCTGGCCACCTCGGTGGCGGAGCACGAGCGGTTCGGCGGCGTCGTCCCCGAGATCGCCTCGCGCGCGCACCTGGAGGCGATGGTGCCGACCGTGCACCGGGCGCTGGCCGAGGCCGGTGTCAGCGCCGCTGACGTCGACGCGGTGGCGGTGACGAGCGGGCCGGGCCTGACCGGTGCGCTCCTGGTCGGGGTTGCGGCCGCGAAGGCGTACGCGCTGGCGCTGGGCAAGCCGCTGTACGGCGTCAACCACCTCGCCGCGCACGTCGCCGTCGACGAGCTGCAGCACGGGCCGCTGGCCGAGCCGTCGATCGCGATGCTCGTCTCGGGCGGGCACAGCTCGCTGCTGCTGGTGCCCGACCTCGCGCAGGAGGTGCAGTCGCTGGGCCGCACCATCGACGACGCGGCGGGCGAGGCGTTCGACAAGGTCGCGCGCGTGCTGGGCCTGCCCTTCCCGGGCGGGCCGCCGATCGACCGGGCCGCGCGCGACGGCGACCCGCACGCTATCGCCTTTCCACGAGGGCTCACCGGCCCGCGCGACCCCGCTTACGACTTCTCCTTCTCCGGCCTGAAGACCGCCGTCGCCCGGTGGATCGAGGCCCGGGAGCGCGCCGGGGAGCCGGTGCCGGTGGCCGACGTCGCGGCCTCGTTCCAGGAGGCGGTCGCCGACGTCCTCACCGCCAAGGCGGTGCGCGCCTGCCGCGACCACGGCGTCGACCACCTGGTCCTCGGCGGGGGAGTCGCGGCCAACTCGCGGCTGCGCGCGCTGGCCGAGGAGCGCTGCGCGAAGGCCGGCATCGTGCTGCGGGTTCCCAGACCGAAGCTGTGCACCGACAACGGCGCGATGGTGGCGGCGCTCGGCTCGCGGCTGGTCGCCGCCGGGGTCGCGCCGTCCGCCCCGGACCTCGGCGCGGACAGCTCCCTGCCGATCGACGTCGTCAGCCGCTGAGCCCCGGCATGCACCGGCTCGCGCAAATCCGGCCCGTCGCCCCGGGCGAGTGGGGGGCCGTGCGGGACATCGAGCACGCCGCCGCACAGGCCGTCGCCACGGGAGTCCCCGCCCTCATCCTGACCACCTTCGAGGACGTGCCGTGGAACGCGCCCCACTACCGCCGCTGCGGCTTCCGGGTCCTGGACGAGCGCGAGTGGACGCCGGGGCTGCGGGCGATCCGCGAGCGGGAGGCGGCGCACGGCCTGGACCGGTGGGCCCGGGTGTGCATGCGCAGGAACCTGCCGGCCCGCGTCAGCCGGTGACGTCGCAGACCAGGGCGGTCGGGTTCCCGGCGACCCGGGTGACGACGACGGTCGCCGTCCCGTCGCCGTTCCCGCGGAGCTGCCGGGCCAGGGTCTCCGGCTCGATCGCCGAGCCGCGCTTCTTCACCACGACGCGGCCGACCGCCCGCTCGCGCAGCAGCGCCTTGAGCTTCTTGAGGTTGAAAGGCAGCACCTCGTCGACCCGGTAGGAGGTCACCCACGGGCTCCCGGCCGGGGCGTCGGAGGTCAGGTAGGCGATGGTCGGGTCGACCAGCGTCGCGCCCAGGTCGGCGCCGACGAGGGAGACCAGGCCGGAGCGGATGACCGCGGGGTCGGGCTCGTGGAGCCACCCGCGCACTGGCCCGGCGGGCGCCGGGCCGGGGTCGGCGTCGGCGGTGAGCTCGTGGACGGCGCCGTCGTGGACGACGCTCGCCCGCCGCCACGTGGTGCCGACCGCGGGCCCCCAGAGCAGCGCCTCGACGATCGACCCGCCGACCGACACCCACTCCGCCTCGACCCCGCCGGGCACCCGGTCGTGGTCCAGGCCGGGCGCCACCTTGACCACGGACGTGGGCACCTTCCCGAGCAGCGCCTCGACGGTCGACCACGGCGGCGACCAGCGGTCGGGGTCCAGCAGCCGCCGCCCACCGGCCCGCCGGGCGGGGTCCAGGACGGCGGCGCCGCACCCGGCCACCTCGCCGCCGCGGGCGGAGGCCACGAGCTCCACCGCGTCCCCGGCCACGACCCAGACGTCGTCGTCGACGCCGAGCGCCTCGGCGTTCAGGGCGGTGAGCTCCCGGGCCACCGGATCGAGGTCGACGGCGAGCACCCGGGCGCCCGCGCGGGCGAGCGCGATCGTGTCGGTGCCCGCGGCGCACCCGAGGTCGGCGACGGAGTCCGCGCCGCCGGCCAGCAGCCGGGCGGCGCGGCGGGCGGCGAGCCGGGGGCGGCCGGCCTGCTCGAGGGTGTCGCCGGTGAAGAGCATCCGGTCCGCGTCCGCCCCGAACGTCGACCGGGCCTTCTGCCGCTGGCGGGCGATGCCCCACGCCGGCCCGGCGAGGTCGGCGCCCACCTCGGCCCGCAGCCGCGTCAACGCCGTGACCGCGTCGGCTCCCTCGGCCAGCAGGGCCGCCGCGCGCGACAGCGCCGCCGCGCCCTCCGGGGTCGTCAGCGCGCGCAGTTGGCGGACCGTCTCGGCGGTCTGCTCCTCGGATGACCCGTCCACCGGCACAGCGTGGCGTACGGGCCGGTCGACGCCGACGTCACCCACCCTGGCGACCGGGTTGAGCGGCTGGCACTCTCCTGGGTAGAGTGCCAAACGACACGGGCTGGCGCCCGACCCCCGCGACGGCGGGTGCCTGATCTCGTGCCACAGCATCGAACATCCCTGCCGTCCGACACCGAAGGGGGCGTCACCGACGTGACGACCGCTACCAAGGTCAGCATCAAGCCGCTGGAAGACCGCGTCGTGGTCCAGGCCAACGAGGCCGAGACCACCACCGCCTCCGGTCTGGTCATCCCGGACACCGCCAAGGAGAAGCCCCAGGAGGGCACCGTTGTCGCCGTCGGCCCCGGCCGCATCGACGACAACGGCAACCGCGTCCCGCTCGACGTGAACGTCGGCGACGTGGTCATCTACTCGAAGTACGGCGGCACCGAGGTCAAGTACGCCGGCGAGGAGTACCTCGTGCTCTCCGCCCGCGACCTGCTCGCCGTCGTCTCGAAGTAGAAGGACCCCGTCGCCCCCCGCAGCTCGCTCCGCTCGCCGCGGGGCCCTGCGACGGGGCCGTTCCATCACCGCACCTCCGACCGCCCCGGCGACCCGAACACCGGGTCCCGGGGCGGTCGTCTTTCGCCCTGCACTGACTGATCGGAAGGGCCCATGGCCAAGATCATCAAGTTCAACGAGGACGCACGCCGAGCCCTGGAGGCCGGTGTCGACAAGCTCGCCGACGCCGTCCGGGTGACGATCGGCCCGCGTGGCCGCAACGTCGTCATCGACAAGAAGTTCGGCGCCCCGACCATCACCAACGACGGCGTCACCATCGCCCGCGAGATCGAGCTCGAGGACCCGTACGAGAACCTCGGCGCCCAGCTGGCGAAGAACGTCGCCACCAAGACCAACGACGTCGCCGGTGACGGCACCACCACCGCCACGGTGCTCGCCCAGGCGCTGGTGCACGAGGGCATGCGCAACGTCGCCGCCGGCGCCAACCCGATGGCGCTGGGCCGCGGCATGCGCGCCGCCGCCGACGCCGTGCACGCCGCGCTCGACGCCGTCGCGATCCCGGTGGAGAAGCGCGAGGCGATCGCGGGCGTCGCCACCATCTCCGCGCAGGACGCCGAGGTCGGCGAGCTGATCGGCGAGGCGATGGAGCGCGTCGGCAAGGACGGCGTCATCACCGTCGAGGAGAGCAACACCCTCTCCACCGAGCTCGACGTCACCGAGGGCGTCCAGTTCGACAAGGGCTACCTGTCGCCGTACTTCGTCACCGACCAGGAGGCGATGGAGGCCGTCCTCGAGGACGCCCTCGTGCTGCTGGTCAGCGGCAAGGTCAGCGCGCTCGCCGAGCTGCTCCCGCTGCTGGAGAAGGTGCTCTCGACCGGCGGTCGCCCGCTGCTGATCGTCGCCGAGGACGTCGAGGGCGAGGCGCTGTCCACCCTGGTCGTGAACTCCATCCGCAAGACCATCAAGGTCGTCGCGGTGAAGTCGCCCTTCTTCGGCGACCGGCGCAAGGCGTTCATGACCGACCTCGCCGTCGTCACCGGCGGCCAGGTCGTGACCGAGGACGTCGGCCTCAAGCTCGACCAGGTGGGCCTCGAGGTGCTCGGCACCGCCCGCCGGGTCACCGTCACCAAGGACGCCACCACGATCGTCGACGGCGGTGGCACCTCGGAGGCGATCGGCGACCGCGTGGCGCAGATCCGCCGCGAGATCGACGCCACCGACTCCGACTGGGACCGCGAGAAGCTGCAGGAGCGGCTCGCGAAGCTCGCCGGTGGCATCGGTGTCATCCGCGTCGGCGCGGCCACCGAGGTGGAGCTCAAGGAGCGCAAGCACCGCATCGAGGACGCCATCGCCGCTACCCGCGCGGCCGTGGAGGAGGGCGTGATCCCCGGCGGTGGGTCCGCCCTGGTGCACGCCGCGAGCGCGATCGACGCGCTGTCGCTGGAGGGTGACGAGCTGACCGGTGCCCGCGCGGTGCGCGCGGCGCTGGACGCCCCGCTGGTGCAGATCGCCGAGAACGCGGGCTTCGAGGGCCGCGTCGTCGTCGCCAAGGTGCGCGAGGCCGGCGCCGGTCAGGGCTTCAACGCCGCGACCGGCGAGTACGGCGACCTCGCCGGGCAGGGCGTCATCGACCCGGTGAAGGTCACCAAGGCGGCCCTGGGCAACGCCGTCTCCATCGCGGCGATGATCCTGACCACCGACTCCGCCATCGTGGAGGCGCCGGAGGAGGACCACGACCACGGCGCCGGTGGGCACCACACCCACGGCCACTCGCACGGCCACGGCCACTCCCACTGAAGCTCGGCGATGATCAGGTGACCTGATCCCGGCGCGTCCTCCCTCACGGTCTGCCGTGGGGGAGGACGCGCCACGGTGAGGGTGGACGCCACCAGCACGCGAGAGGGCCCGGTCCAGGAATCCTGGACCGGGCCCTCTCGCGTGCGTAGGGCGGGCTTACACCCCGGCGGCGACGGCGGCGGGTTCGGCGGCGATCAGCCGGGCCCGCTCCTCCTCGCTCATGCCGCCCCAGACGCCGTAGGGCTCGCGGACGGCGAGCGCGTGCTTCAGGCACGCGTCGACGACCGGACAACGGGAGCAGACGGCCTTGGCCGCGGACTGCCGCCGCGCCCGGGCCGGCCCGCGCTCCCCGTCGGGGTGGAAGAAGAGGGACGTGTTCTCGCCACGGCAGGCGCCATGGAGCTGCCAGTCCCAGACCTCGGCGACGGGCGTCGGGAGTCTGCGGATGTCGGCCATGTCTCCTCCAGGACTCGGTAGAGCCGGAGGGGGCTGTCCGGCTGCATGGGGCCCGGTGCCCTCGCCGTCCCACCTCCAAACACAGCCGATCCGCAACTTTTGCCGTGTGTGCGCTGCGTCACCTGGCCGCATGGGCCCTCACCCCCCGGGGTGAGGGCGTCTGTTCCGCCGCCTGCGGGTCGATCAGTGTGACTCCAGGTCGTGCTGACGACCGGGAGGGGGATCACCCGGACCGGCTGCCCGACCGGCGCAGAGGTGGGGGGGCCCCCGGGGGCCCCCCCCCCCCCCCCGCGCCACCCGGTCGGGTGCCTTCCCGACCGGTGGGGGGACCCGGCCGCCGAGCGGCCGGGAGGAGCGAGGAGCTGGCGTGATCGACGACAGGATGCGCGCACCCGTGCACGGCGCGACCGTGTGGGTGTACGACGAGCGACGGCGGGTGCGTGACGACGTCGCCTCACGGCTGGTCGCTCTGCCGTTCGTGGGCCGGGTCGAGGTGGTCGGTGACGCGCAGTCGCTCATGGCCCGCCTGGCCACCCGCACCCCCGACGTCCTGGTGGTCGGCACCCAGCGCGCCGTCGACACCGGGCTCTCCGCCGCCACCCAGGCGCTCCGGACGCACCCGGGTCTCCCGGTCCTGGTGCTCGGTGCGCCCGACGACGCCGACAGCGTCCGGGCCGCCGTGGCCTTCGGCGCCCGCGGCTACCTGCGGTGGGACGCGACCCCGATCGAGATGGGGCTGGGCCTCTCCCGGCTCGGGCTGCGCGCCGACGGCCGGATCCCGCAGCAGGTGAGCGCACCGGCGCCCGCGTGGAGCGGCGCCGCCCCGCTGGCCGGCTCGGCGCCCACGACCGTGCGGTCGACCGTCCGCGACGCCACCCCCGCCGTGGCGCTGTCCATGCGGGAGATGCAGGTGCTCACCGGGATGAGCCAGGGCAAGAGCAACGCCCAGATCGGCCGGGAGCTCTACCTGTCCGAGGACACCATCAAGACCCACGCCCGGCGGCTGTTCCGCAAGCTGGGCGCCAAGGACCGCGCCGAGGCGGTCGCGACGGGCTTCCGCCGCGGCATCATGTCCTGACCGGAGGCGCACCGCCCAGATGCGCCTGGTGGCGGTCATCCGACCTCGGTCGACCGCCACCACACGTATATCGGTGCGTCACGCACCTGCAGGGTTGCGCCGAGTGGGGCCCGAAGGGTCCCGCGCAGGCGCGACGGACGCGCTCAGCGCAGCAGGGGGACGGCACCTGGCCGCGGTGTCGTCCGGAGGACGACGATGTGCACAGCTCAGTCGTCCCGGGCGTGGCGGCCGGTGCGCCCGCCGCTGGGCTCGTCCCGCTCCGCCAGCGCCGCGACGCCGTCGGCGTACCCGCTGGCGTAGTCCCAGCTGACGTAGTCGTCGGGGTTCGGGTCGAACGGCGGCTCGTGCCGGCCGGTCTGGCCCTCGTCGAGGAGCTGACGCAGGTTGGCCTGCATCAGCGCCCAGTCGACGTGGTGCTCCTCCTCGCAGTCGGGGCAGTCGACCACGATGCCCTTGATGCCGGTCGGCTCGAGCAGTGTGCGGAAGACCTCGAGCTCGGCGAGGTCGTCGAGCACCCCGGCGCGCTCCTCCATCGTGAGGGGCGGAGGGGCGGGGCCGTCGGCCGGGCCGAAGTCGGGCCCGGAGGCGTCGTCGAACGGAGACACGGTCACACGGTAGCCGCCGGGCAGGCGGAGCGACGCCCCCTCCGCGCCGCCGCCTACGATCAGAGCAGGTCCCGCGCGCCCGCGAGGTGTGTCGAACCGGTGTCCGACCCGATCCGCGCCGAAGGGTGGCCGCGCACATGCAGCCCGACTCCGTGCCCGAGCTGCCGGCGAAGTTCGCCCGCCTCGGGCTCACCTACGACGACGTCCTCCTGGTGCCGGGGGCGTCCGACGTCGTCCCGGCCGAGGTGGACACCAGCAGCCGGGTGACCCGGCGCATCACCCTGGCGGTGCCCCTGCTGTCCAGTGCGATGGACACCGTGACCGAGGCGCGCATGGCGATCGCCATGGCCCGCGTCGGCGGCATGGGGGTGCTGCACCGCAACCTCTCCGCCGAGGAGCAGGCCGGCCAGGCCGACCTGGTCAAGCGGTCGGAGGCCGGCATGGTCACCAACCCGGTCACCTGCTCGCCCGAGAACACCCTCGCCGAGGTGGACGCCCTCTCGGCGCGCTACCGCATCTCCGGGGCCCCGGTCGTCGACGCCGAGGGCGTCCTGGTGGGCATCGTCACCAACCGCGACATGCGGTTCGAGACGGACATGAACCGGCTGGTGCGCGACGTCATGACGCCGATGCCGCTGGTCACCGCCCCGGTGGGCGTCGACCCGGAGACCGCGCTCGGCCTGCTCTCCCAGCACAAGATCGAGAAGCTGCCGCTGGTCGACGACGCCGGGCGGCTCCGCGGGCTGATCACCGTGAAGGACTTCGTCAAGCGCGACCAGTTCCCGCTCTCCACCAAGGACGCCGACGGGCGCCTGGTCGTCGGTGCGGCGCTCGGCGTCGGCGAGGACGCCTACAAGCGCGCCGGGCTGCTGGTCGACGCCGGGGTCGACGTGCTCGTCGTCGACACCGCGCACGGTCACCAGCGGGCGGTGCTGGAGATGGTCGCGCGGGTGAAGAAGGACTTCGGCGGCGGCGCCGGGGTGGGCCAGGGCGTGGAGGTGGTCGGCGGCAACGTCGCGACCCGCGCGGGCGCGCAGGCCCTCGTGGACGCGGGCGTGGACGCGGTCAAGGTCGGCGTCGGCCCCGGCTCCATCTGCACCACCCGCGTGGTCGCGGGCGTCGGCGTCCCGCAGATCAGCGCCATCTACGAGGCCTGGCTGGCGGCCGGGCCGGCGGGCGTCCCGGTCATCGCCGACGGCGGGCTGCAGTACTCCGGCGACATCGCCAAGGCGCTGGTCGCCGGCGCGGACACCGTGATGATCGGTGGCCTGTTCGCCGGCGTCGAGGAGGCCCCGGGCGAGCTGGTCTTCATGAACGGCAAGCAGTACAAGACCTACCGCGGCATGGGGTCGCTGGGCGCCATGCAGAAGCGGGGCAACCAGTCGTTCAGCCGCGACCGGTACTTCGCCGACGACGTCCTCTCCGACGACAAGCTCGTGCCCGAGGGCATCGAGGGGCAGGTGCCCTACCGCGGGGCGCTGTCGGGCGTGGCCCACCAGCTCGTCGGGGGCCTGCGCGCCTCCATGGGCTACGCCGGGGCCGGCACCGTCGCCGAGCTCAAGGAGCGCGGCCAGCTCACCCGCATCACCTCCGCGGGGCTCGTGGAGAGCCACCCCCACGACATCCAGATGACCGTCGAAGCACCCAACTACCGAGGCCGCTGAACCGTGAACGTGCGCGACACCGTCGAGATCGGCCTCAACCGCTTCGCCCGCCGGGGCTACGACCTGGACGAGGTGTCCATCGTCCCGTCCCGCCGCACCCGCGACGTCGACGACGTCTCGACCGCCTGGCAGATCGACGCCTTCCGGTTCGAGATCCCGCTGGTCACCAGCCCCAGCGACGCGGTCATGAGCCCGGCGACGGCGATCGCCGTCGGCCAGGCCGGTGGCCTCGGGGTGCTCAACGGTGAGGGCCTGTGGGCCCGCTACGACGACCCGGCCGAGGTGTACCGCCGGATCGCCGAGGCGGCCGCGGCCGGAGCCCCGCCGGTGGCCCTGCTGCAGGAGGTCTACGCCGAGCCGGTCAAGACCGACCTGATCACCGCGCGCATCAAGGAGATGGGCGACGCCGGGGTGACCACGGCGATCCGGATCTCGCCCCAGCACACCGAGCAGCTCGCGCCCGCGGCGCTCTCGGCCGGGGTGGACATGCTGGTCATCCAGGGCACGATCGTCTCGGCCGAGCACGTCACCAGCCAGGGCGACGCGCTCAACCTGAAGGAGTTCATCGCCGACCTCGACGTCCCGGTGATCGTGGGGGGTGCGGCGAACTACACGACCGCTCTGCACCTCATGCGCACCGGCGCGGCCGGCGTGATCGTCGGGGTCGGTGCGGACACCTACTCGACCACCGACGACGTCATGGGCATCCGCGTGCCGCTGGCCAGCGCGATCGCCGATGCCGCCGCGGCCCGCCGCGACTACCTGGACGAGACCGGCGGCCGGTACGTCCACGTCATCGCCAACGGCCGGATCGAGACCAGCGGCGCGATCGCCCGGGCGCTGGCCTGCGGCGCCGACGCCGTCCAGCTCGGGGAGCCGCTGCGCGCTGCGGCGGAGGCACCCGGTGGCGGGGTGTGGTGGGACTCGGTCGCGGCGCACCCGCGGCTGCCGCGCGGCGGCACCTCCGCGCGGATCGAGCCGGCCGGCTCCCTGGCCGACGTGCTCCTCGGCGAAGCCCGGGACGCCGACGGCCGCACCAACCTGTTCGGTGCGCTGGCCCGCACCATGGCCAAGACCGGGTACTCCGACCTCAAGGAGTTCCAGCGGGTCGACCTGGTCATCGGCGGCTGAGCGTGGAGTTCCCGACCGTCCTCGTCGTCGACTTCGGCGCCCAGTACGCGCAGCTCATCGCCCGGCGCATCCGCGAGGCCGGCGTCTACTCCGAGATCGTCTCCTCGGAGGTGCCGGCCGAGGAGATCGTGGCCCGCAAGCCGGCCGCGATCGTGCTCTCCGGGGGCCCGTCGAGCGTGTACGCGCCCGAGGCCCCGCAGGTGGACCCGACGCTGTTCGAGTCCGGCGTCCCGGCGTTCGGCATCTGCTACGGCTTCCAGGCGATGGCCGCCTCCCTGGGCGGCACCGTCTCCCGCACCGGCGACCGCGAGTACGGCGGCACCCCGCTGACGGTGACCACGCAGGCGCGGCTGTTCGGGGACCTCCCGGTCGAGCAGAACGTCTGGATGAGCCACGGCGACGCCGTCAGCGCGGCCCCGCCCGGCTTCACCGTGACGGCGACGTCGACCGGTGCGCCCGTCGCCGCCTTCGAGGACGTCGACCGCCGGCTCGCCGGGGTGCAGTTCCACCCCGAGGTGCGGCACACCGCCCACGGCCAGACGGTGCTCGAGCACTTCCTTTTCGACATCGCCGGGCTCGAGCCGACCTGGACGATGAGCAACGTCGTCGACGAGCAGGTCGCCGCGATCCGCGAGCGGATCGGCGACCGTCGGGCGCTGTGCGCGCTCTCGGGCGGGGTCGACTCCGCCGTCGCCGCGGCGCTGGTGCAGCGGGCGATCGGCGACAAGCTCACCTGCGTCTACGTCGACCACGGCCTGATGCGGGCCGGCGAGACCGAGCAGATCGAGCGGGACTTCGCCGCCACCACCGGCGCGGACCTGCGGGTCGTGGACGCGAGCGACCAGTTCCTCGCCGCGCTCGCCGGGGTCAGCGACCCGGAGGAGAAGCGGAAGATCATCGGCCGCGAGTTCATCCGGGTGTTCGAGCAGGCGGCCACCGACGTCGTCGCCGACGCCCAGGCGCACGGCGAGACCGTCGACTTCCTCGTGCAGGGCACGCTCTACCCCGACGTCGTCGAGTCCGGCGGCGGCAGCGGGACGGCGAACATCAAGAGCCACCACAACGTCGGCGGGCTGCCCGAGGACCTCACCTTCACCCTCGTCGAGCCGCTGCGCACGCTGTTCAAGGACGAGGTGCGCGAGGTCGGCCGGCAGCTCGGCCTGCCCGACCGGCTCGTGCAGCGCCAGCCGTTCCCGGGCCCGGGGCTCGGCATCCGCATCGTCGGGGAGGTCACCCGCGAGCGGCTCGACGTGCTCCGCAAGGCCGACGCCATCGCCCGCGAGGAGCTCTCCGCGGCGAAGCTGGACGACGAGATCTGGCAGTGCCCCGTCGTGCTGCTGGCCGACGTCCGCTCGGTCGGCGTGCAGGGGGACGGGCGCACCTACGGCCACCCGGTCGTGCTGCGCCCGGTGTCCAGCGAGGACGCGATGACCGCAGACTGGACCCGCCTGCCCTACGACGTGCTGGCGAGGATCTCCACCCGGATCACGAACGAGGTCGAGGAGATCAACCGGGTCACCCTCGACGTGACCAGCAAGCCGCCGGGCACCATCGAGTGGGAATGAGGACCCTCCTGCCCCCCGGCCCTCGCTGACGCTCGGGCCGGGCCCCTGCAGGACGGCCGTTCCAGCACCTCACGAGGGGCCGTTCCGGCACCTCACCAGGGGCCGTTCCAGCGCGTCGTCCCCGGGGGCTGCAGCACGTCACCTTGGCGGTTTCATGACGTCGTGTGGCCTCGGCGCGCGCGACGGGTCTGATCATGATCAGGTTGACGACGGCCGTTGACGTCGAGGACCCGGAGGACGAGTGATCTCCTCGGCGTGGCCGCTCCTTCCGAGCCTGGGCGTGCTGGCCGCGATGGCCGTCGTCATCGTGGTCGTCGGTGTCCGCCTCACCCGGGTCGCGGACACCCTCGCCGAGCGGACCGGGCTCGGTGACGCGATCGGCGGCGCCCTGCTCCTCGGCGCCGTCACCTCGCTGCCGGGCAACGTCACGGTCCTCACCGGCGCGCTCGAGGGCGACCCCGGGTTCGCCCTGGCCAACCCCGTCGGCGGCATCGCCCTGCAGACGGTGTGGCTGGCGATCGCCGACCTGCTCTACCGGCGGGTCAACCTGGAACACGCGGCGGCGTCGCTGCAGAACGTCCTCCAGTCCGTCCTGCTCATCGCGATGCTGGCGATCCCGGTCATCGCGTACGCCACCCCTGACCTGCGGCTGGGGTGGATCCACCCCCTGACGCTGCTGATCCCCGCGCTCTACGGCTACGGGCTGGTGCTGCTCCGGCGGATGCAGCACGAACCCATGTGGCAGCCCAAGCACACCGACCAGACGGCGGACGACGACGAGGGCAACGGCGACGGTGACAGCGATGAGGCCGGGGCCGGGGACGGGAACGGGAACGGTGACGAGCGCTCCACCGCACGGCTCTGGGGCCTGCTCGCCGCGTTCGGCCTGGTCACCGGTGTGGCCGGCTGGCTGGTGGGCAGGGCGGGGCTGAGCGTCATCGCCCGGACCGACCTCGACAGCGGTGTCCTCGGCTTCACCCTCACCACGGCGATCAGCTCGCTGCCCGAGCTCGTCGTCCTGCTGACGGCGGTGCGCATGGGCCAGCTGACCCTCGGCGTCGGCAACATCGTCGGCGGCAACGTCTACGACATCCTGATGATCTCCGTGGCCGACGTCGGCTACCTGGAGGGCCCGATCTACCGGGACGCCGGCCCGACCAGCCTGATCCTCGTCGGGGGCACGCTGCTCATGACCGCCGTGCTCGCCGCGGGGCTGCTCATGCGCGACCGCAAGTGGATCGGCTTCGAGGGCGTCTCGATCCCGCTGATCTACGTGGGCACGGTGGTCCTCGCCGTCTACGCGTGACCGCAGGACGCGGCGAGGGCCCGGGAGCGGTCGCTCCCGGGCCCTCGCCCTCCGTCCCTCCCGCCGGTCAGCCCCGGCTGCGCGGTCTGCGGAGCTCCCGCACCAGCAGGGCCACGCCGGCCCCGACGAGGAGGAGCCAGAGGAGGGTGCCGTCCTCGAAGAGGCTGAACGGCAGGTCGACCCCGACCAGCGCCGACAGCGCCAGCAGGATGAAGAGGACACCCGGGACGAGGGCGACCAGGTCGACCCTGCGCCGTGGCTCCGGGGCGGGCTGGTCCTCGGTCTCCAGGGGACGGACCATCTGCCACTGCTGCTCCTGCCACGCCGTCGGCGTGGTCGGGAACTCGCTGTAGTCAGCCACGGGACACCTCCACCTGTCCGATACCGCTGTGGATCTCGAGTTCGATCTCGGCCTCGCCGTCGTCGGTCCAGTCCGCGGTACCGAGGCCGGCGACGTAGCCGCTCCCGGACGTGGTGGAGCCGAAGACGTCGACCTCGCCCACGCCGTGGTCCGCGGAGACCCGCACGTCGGCGGAGCGGGGGACGATCACCTCGACGTTCCCGATGCCGTGCTCGACCCGCACCTCGAGGGCCTCGTCGAGGTCGTCGAGGGGCACGTCGGAGAGGTCGACGGTCAGGTCGCCGATGCCCCCGCTGTAGACCTCCCGGACGTCGGCGGCGGTCTGGGGACGGTACGTCCGGTCGCCGACGCCGTCCCCACCGGAGGGCGTGGCCGTGGCGATCAGCAGCGCCAGGGACAGGAGCACCCCGAGGGTGATCAGCCCCCCGCGGGCGGTGCGGCCACCGGTGACGGCGGCGACGACAAGACCGGCGCCGACGACGAGCAGCGCCGTGCCGAGGAAGGCGGCCGGCCCGGGGTCCCAGCCGGTGAGCCGGGACAGCAGGGCCAGCAGCCCCATCAGGATCAGCAGCCCGGCGATGGTGATGCCCGGGACCGGCGACCGGGGGGCCACGGGCCCCCGGGCCCGTGACGGCAGGAACGGGCGCCCGGGCGCCGACGGGGTGCCGTCCGCCGCGACCGGCATGAGCAGCCACAGCAGCAGGTACACCAGGACGCCGGTGCCGCCGGCGAGGGCGAGGGCGACGAAGCCGACCCGCCACAGGAGCGCGTCGACGCCGCTGTACTCGGCGAGGCCGCCGCTGACGCCGCCGATCACCTTGTCGCTGCGGCTGCGGCGCAACGGGGCGCGGTCGGGCGGGGGCGACCACGGGGGCGGCTCCACCGCGGGGGGAGCGGGAGGGGGTGCGGAGGTCATGGCAGCAAGCGTGCCGACCGGCGGGGCCGGTGACCATCAGGGAACCCCCCGAACCGACCCTGGTTCCCTTTCCGGGGTGATCACCGGTGTCGGCGGGCGGGCCGCCGGTGCGACGATCGGTAGCGTGACCACCGACCTGCGCCTGCCGCCGCGCCCGCCCCTGGCGCGTCCGCGCGAGGGGCGCCTCGTCGCCGGCGTCGCGGCCGGCACCGCCGCGCACCTGCGCCAGGACCCGCTGGTCGTGCGGGTGGCGTTCGTGCTGCTGGCGACGACGGGGCTCGGGATCATCGCCTACGCGCTGCTGTGGCTCACCATGCCGGTCGCCGCCCCCGGGGAGCCGACCGCGGTGACCGAGGGCTGGCGCCCGGCCGGTGCCCGGCAGTGGATCGCGCTGGTCGTGCTCGGCCTGATCGCCGTCAGCCTGCTCGGCCAGCTCAGCCAGTGGACGAGCTCCGACGTCGTGCTGCCGCTGATCCTGCTGGCCGGCGGGCTCACCGTGATCTGGCGGCAGCTGGACACCGACCGGACCCTCGCCGTCGCCGGTGTGCGCTGGGCCCTGGCCGGTGGGGTCGCCGTCCTCGGCGTCGGGTTGTTCCTCCTGCTCGCCACCACCGGCCAGCTGGCCAACGCACGCAACGGGTTCGCCGCCACCCTGCTGATCCTCACCGGCGTCGTCCTGGCCACCGCCCCACTCTGGCGGCGGCTGCTCGACTCCCGCGCCGAGGAACGCGCCGCCCGCATCCGGTCGGAGGAGCGGGCGGCCGTCGCCGCGCACCTGCACGACTCGGTGCTGCAGACGCTCGCCCTGATCCAGCGCAACGCCGAGGAGCCGCAGGCGGTGAGCCGGCTGGCCCGCAGCCAGGAGCGGGAGCTCCGGGCCTGGCTGTACGACCCCGCCGCGGTCCGCGAGGGCGGCACGTGGGCCGGGCTGGTGGCCGGCATGGTCGCCGAGGTGGAGGCCGACCACGCGTTGACCGTCGACCCCGTCGTCGTCGGTGACGCCCCGGTCGACGAGGAGCTCGCCGCCCTCGGCGCCGCGACCCGTGAGGCGCTGGTCAACGCGGCCAAGCACTCCGGCGAGCCGTCGGCGGACCTGTACACCGAGGTGACCGCCGACCAGGTGTCGGTCTTCGTCCGGGACCGCGGCAAGGGCTTCGACCCGGGCACGGTGCCGGACGACCGCCGGGGGCTGCGGGACTCGGTGCACGGCCGGCTGGCGCGGCTGGGAGGCTCGGCCCTGGTCCGGTCGACGCCGGGTGAGGGGACCGAGGTCGAGCTGGTCCTGCCGAGGAGGAGCGCGTGACGCCGGTCGAGCAGCAGAGCAGCACCCCACGGGTCTTCGTGGTGGACGACCACGCCATGGTGCGGACCGGAGTGCGCGCCGAGCTGGGCGGGGAGGTGGCCGTCGTGGGCGAGGCCGCCGACGTCGCCACCGCGGTCGAGGGGATCCGCACCACCCGACCCGACGTCGTGCTGCTCGACGTCCACATGCCCGGCGGAGGCGGCCGCGCGGTCCTGGAGACCCTCCGCGGTGAGCTGCCCGAGGTGAAGTGGCTGGCCCTCTCGGTGTCCGACGCCGCGGAGGACGTCATCGCCGTGATCCGGGCCGGGGCGCGGGGCTACGTCACGAAGACGATCTCGGGGCCCGACCTGCTCGACGCGGTCCGCCGGGTGGCCGACGGCGACGTCGTCTTCAGCCCCCGGCTGGCCGGCTTCGTGCTCGATGCCTTCGCCGCCGGTGGCGCCGCCGCACCGGAGCCGGCGGAGGAGGCCACCGACCCCGGGCTGGACCTGCTGAGCGCCCGGGAGCGGGAGGTGATGCAGCTGCTGGCCCGCGGCTACACCTACCGGGAGATCGGGTCCCGGCTGTTCATCTCGGTGAAGACGGTCGAGTCCCACGCCTCCAACGTGCTGCGCAAGCTGCAGCTCTCCAACCGCAACGAGCTCACCCGCTGGGCGGCGACCAACCGGTTGCTCTAGGTGCCGGACGCCGCGGCCCGGGGTGGCCCGCGTCCGCTCGGGCGGCACGATACGGGCCGGTGTTGCGTTCGCGTGGCGCCGGCGGGGCCCGGTGTTGCGGTCGGCGCTTCGTCCCGGGGTCAGGCGGTGTGGACGACGTGGAACGCCTCGGCGAGGCGGCCCGCCGGCAGTCCCAGCCGCTGCGCGGTCTGCCGCATCCAGCCGGTGAGGAAGTCGTCGAGGTCCTCGACGTGGCTCACCTGCGTGACGTGCCGGCGCAGCGCGGCGAGCTTGCGGTCGACGACGTCGGTGACGTCGACGGCGTGGTCGGCGCGCGGGCTGGCGCCCAGCCAGACCTCGGCGACGGTCCACGCGTCGAGCCCCTCGTCGGCCAGCAGTTCGGGGAAGGCGAAGGGGTTGCGCGCATCGGGGTAGACCGCGCGCAGCGTCGACTCCCCGACGGTCATGTGGTCGGGGTGGCTCGCGCCGATCCGCTCCCAGAACCGCTCGGGGGAGCTGGTCAGCACCCGCTGCGGACGCACCTGCCGGATGACCCGGGTGATGTCGCGGCGCAGGTCGAGCGTCAGCTCCAGCCGGCCGTCGGGGTAGCCGAGGAATCGGACGTCGGTGACGCCGACCTCCGCGGCCGCCGCCACCTGCTCGGCCCGGCGCAGCGGGCCCATCTGCTCGCGCGGGGTGTCGTCGAACCCGCCCGCGTCGCCGTCGGTGACGATCAGGTAGGTCACCTCGGTGCCGGCCGCCGTCCAGGTCGCCACGGTGCCGGCGCTGCCGAAGTCGACGTCGTCGGGGTGGGCCAGGACGCACAGAGCGCGCTCGACGTGCTCGGCGGGCTTCGGCTGGGGGAGGGTCACGCGGCGAGCGTAGGTGGGCCGGGCGCGGAGCCCGGGCGCCGCTCCCGCAGACTCGGGGGGTGCCCGGCTACACGCTGACCGTCGCGCTCCGGTCCTCCGCGCCCCTGGACGACGCCGCGATCGACGCCCTCCGCGCGGTGCTGCGGCCCGAGGACCCCGAGCTGCGGCTGTGGCGGGAGCCCGACCGCGCGGTGCTGCGCGTGGCCACCGAGTGCGAGGCCGAGGACCTCGACGCGGCCCTCGTGCTCGGCATGGAGCTGGCCGACGAGGCGAACGAGGCCCGCCCCGGCCGGGTGTTCGAGGTGGCCGCGATGGGCGACGAGGACTCGCAGGTCTGGCGCAGCGGCCCCTGAGCCGCCGTCCCGGCGCTACAGGCGGCCGCGGCCCTGGCGGAGCAGCACCATGCCCAGGGCGGCGCCGTCCGGGCCGAGCGCGGTGCGGAAGCGCGAGAGCACCTGCTGCTCGCGGGAGAGCGAGAGCCGGGTCCCGCCGGAGGCGGCGCGCAGCGCACCGATCTCCTGGCTGATCTCCAGCCGGCGCCGGACGAGCTCGATGATCTCGGCGTCGCAGGCGTCGATCGCGCCGCGCAGCGTGCCGATGCGGTCGGCGGGATCCGCGGGGGCGGCCGGGCCCGCGACGGGGGTGGCGGTGGGGGTGCTCATCGGGTTCCTCGGTGGTGTGGGGGCCGGGAGGTCCGAGAACGAGAAACGCCCCGGGCTCCTCGGGCCCGGGGCGTCTGTTGCGGCGTGTGCTCAGCCAGCGGTGACGGACACCGGATCCCGGTGGCCGTAGAAAAAGCTGACGGTGGCGAGCACGGGCCGAGTGTGCCACAGCACCGCCGGGGTGCGCACCGCGCCGGGGCGTGGGGCGGGTGGTGCGGGCGGTTCCGGGCCCGCGGGGACCGTCACCCGTCCGGCTTACAGTGGCACGGATGAGCGCTTCCCGAGCTTCCGGTTCCCCAGCGGAGCTGTGTTCATGAGCAGCAGCCTCCAGCAGTCCCTCCCCGGCACCGCCGCCCTGCAGCGCTCCGCTCCCGGCTCGCTCGGGCGGGAACTGGACCGGATGCTCGCGGGCCTCAACGGCCCGCAGCGCGACGCCGTCGTCCACGAGGGCAGCCCGCTGCTCATCGTCGCCGGCGCCGGTTCGGGCAAGACCCGCGTGCTCACGCACCGGATCGCCTACCTCCTGGGCGCCCGCGGGGTGCAGCCGGGGGAGATCCTGGCGATCACCTTCACCAACAAGGCCGCGGGCGAGATGAAGGAGCGGGTCGCCGCGCTGGTGGGGCCGCGGGCGCGGTCGATGTGGGTGTCGACCTTCCACTCGATGTGCGTGCGCATCCTGCGCGCCGAGGCCGGCAAGCTCGGCATGAAGTCGTCGTTCACGATCTACGACCAGGGCGACTCGATCCGGCTGATGACGATGGTCGCCCGCGACCTCGACCTGGACGCCAAGCGCTATCCCGGCCGGAGCCTGTCCAACCAGGTGTCCAACCTCAAGAACGAGCTCGTCGACGAGGAGTCGTTCAGCCCCCAGACGGCGCCGGAGAAGGTGCTCAAGGAGGCGTACACGCTCTACCAGCGGCGGCTGCGCGAGGCGCACGCCATGGACTTCGACGACCTGATCATGACGACGGTCCACCTGCTGCAGGCCTTCCCCGACGTGGCCGAGCACTACCGCCGCCGGTTCCGGCACGTGCTGGTCGACGAGTACCAGGACACCAACCACGCCCAGTACATGCTGGTGCGCGAGCTGACCGGGACGGGAGAGGGCCCCGTCCCGCAGGCCGAGCTCTGCGTGGTCGGGGACGCCGACCAGTCGATCTACGCCTTCCGCGGCGCGACCATCCGCAACATCGACGAGTTCGAGCGCGACTACCCGCAGGCCACGACGATCCTGCTGGAGCAGAACTACCGCTCCACCCAGCGCATCCTCAAGGCCGCGAACACCGTCATCGCCAAGAACACCGGCCGGCGGCCCAAGAACCTGTGGACCGACTCGGGCGACGGCGAGCTGATCGAGGGCTACGTCGCCGACAACGAGCACGACGAGGCCGCCTGGGTCGCCGAGCAGATCGACGCCCTGGTCGACGAGGGCGCGGTCCGGCCCGCCGACATCGCGGTCTTCTACCGGACGAACAACGCCTCCCGCGTGTTCGAAGAGGTCTTCATCCGCGTCGGCATGCCCTACAAGGTCGTCGGCGGGGTGCGGTTCTACGAGCGCAAGGAGGTCCGCGACGCGCTGGCCTACCTGAAGCTGGTGGCCAACCCGGCGGACGTCGTGAGCCTGCGCCGCATCATCAACGTGCCCAAGCGCGGCATCGGCGACAAGGCGGAGTCGTGCATCGAGTCCTTCGCCGACCGGGAGCGGATCGCCTTCGGCTCGGCGCTGCGGCGGTGCTCGGAGATCGGCGCGCTCGCGACCCGCTCCCTCAAGGCGGTGCAGGAGTTCGTCGCGCTGCTGGAGGAGTTCGAGCAGCTGGTCGAGACCGGCTCGGGCCCGGCGGCGCTGCTGGAGAGCATCCTCGACCGCACCGGCTACCTCGCCGAGCTGCAGGCCAGCACCGACCCCCAGGACGAGGGCCGGGTCGACAACCTCAACGAGCTCATCTCGGTGGCCGCCGAGTTCGAGGCGGCCAATCCCGGCGGCTCGGTCACCGATTTCCTGGAGCAGGTCTCGCTGGTCGCCGACGCCGACCAGATCCCGGTGTCCGGCGACGACGCCGGCGTGGTGACGCTGATGACGCTGCACACCGCCAAGGGGCTGGAGTTCCCGGTCGTCTTCCTCACGGGCATGGAGGACGGCGTCTTCCCGCACCTGCGCGCGCTGGGCGACCCGCGCGAGCTGGAGGAGGAGCGCCGGCTGGCCTACGTGGGCATCACCCGGGCGCGCCAGCGGCTCTTCATCTCCCGGGCGACGGTGCGCACCAGCTGGGGGCAGCCGGCCTACAACCCGCCGTCGCGGTTCCTCGACGAGATCCCGGCCGAGACCATCCACTGGGAGCGGACCGACCCGGTGCCCGCGCCCTCGACCGGCTACCGGTCGGCGCAGACGCGGGTGGCGGCGACGGGGCTGTCCACCGGCGGCCTGCGCGGCGGCGTGGGCAACCGGCAGATCGTCTCGGTGGAGGTCGGCGACCGGGTGAGCCACGACGCCTTCGGTCTCGGCACCGTGGTCGAGGTGACCGGCGTGGCCGACAAGGCGCAGGCCACGGTCGACTTCGGTTCCGGCGGCACGAAGCGCCTCGTCCTCCGCTACGCCCCCCTCGTGAAGTTGTAGGGGGTCAGCTCTGTCCTGAGGAGTGGGCCGGAGGCCTCCGCGACCGAAGGACGAAGCGGCTCCGTCAGTCAGGGGACGGCACCTGGTCGCGGTGTCGTCCGGAGGACGACGGTGTCATGGGCCCGGAGGGTCCCCGACGAGCGTGGCAGAAACGGCTCAACGCAGGCCGGGACGGCCGCTGGCCGCGGTTGATCGGGCGGAGCCCGACAGGTCAGACAAAGGCCCCGCGCTCGGCCAGCCAGGCCCGGGGGTCGATCGGGCGGCCGTCCATCCCGCCGCGGTGGATCTCGTAGTGCAGGTGCGGGCCGGTGGACTGGCCCTCGTTGCCGATCTTGGCGATCTGGTCGCCGGCGGTGACGAGGTCCCCGGCCGAGACGTTGTAGTAGCGCATGTGCCCGTAGATGTGCACGTTGCCGTCGGCGTCCTGGATGTAGACGGCGTTGCCGTAGCCCGAGGCGCGGCCGGCCCGCACGACGACGCCGTCGGTCGCGGCGACGATGGGGGTGCCCAGCGGCGCGGCCAGGTCCAGGCCGTAGTGCATGGTCCCCCAGCGCCGGCAGAAGCAGGTGGTCAGCGTGCCCTGCGTCGGGGCGACGATCTTGGGCTGCCGGGCGGCGCGCGAGGCGGCGAGCTCGCCGAGCCGCGCCTGGGCCTCGGCCTCGGTGATGCCGCGGCGGGCGTCGGCGCCTTCCAGGCCGCCGGCGAAGCTCACCTCGGTGCTGACGCCGAGCCCGTAGTCCGAGGCGGAGGCGGAGACGTTCCCGTGGTCGCCGGTGACGGCCGGGATGCCGGCGAGCACGGCTCCGGCGACCAGCGCCGCGAGCCAGAGGGGGGCGCGGCGGCCCGGCGGGTGGGGCAGGCGGCGCCGCGCGCGGGGCTCGTCGAGGACCTCGGCCTCGGCGGCGAGGGCGGGCGTCGGGAGGGGCGTGCGGACCGGACCCTCTGCTGCGGCGCGGGGCCGGGGCACCACGACGACGTCGGACGGCGGTCCCTCCAGCACCTGGGCACTGCTGCGAGTCACGGTGGACCTTCCCGGACGACCTGCCCGGCGAGCGCCCGGAGGGCGTCCGTCGGGGGAGCGACGACGGCGAGGACGCCCGAGTGGGGTCCGCCGGTCGTCCCGGCGCCGTGATCGGACCGTAACGATCCGTCATGGCCCGACCAAGCACCGGACGTTGCGTGTCGCGACGTGCACGTGTCGTCACGTCGACGAGTCGACACGGCGCCGGAGCCGCGCCTGGTCGGTCAGGCGACGGCGGCGAAGGGTGCGTCGGCGGCGCCGGGGTCGCGGGCGCCGACCAGGGTCGCGGCCACCTCGTCGAGCACGCCCCGGTGGATCGGCAGGGACATGTGGCCCACGCCGCGGAAGAGCACGTTGCGCGCGCCCAGATCGGGGTGGTCGCAGCGGCCGGAGCGCGTGGGCAGCACCACCTGGTCCAGATCGCTGTAGAGGGCGGTGATGCGCGTCCGGCAGTGCGGCGCGGGCTCCTCGAGCTCCTCCAGGACCGGCGACCCGGGGCGCAGCTGGCGGATGAGCGGCGTGGGCGCGATGTGGGCGAGGACCGAGCCCCGGTGGGGTGTGCCGAGCGTCACGAGCGTGCCGATCCGCCGGTCGCCGCCCTGCCGCTGCACGTGGTAGCGCGCGATCAGGCCGCCGAGGCTGTGCCCCACGACGTGCACCCGGTCGTGGCCGGTCTGCTCGCAGATCCGCTCGATGTGCTCGCCGAGCTCGGTGGCGCCGCGCGCGACGTCGGTGAGGAAGGGGCTGTAGTTCCAGGAGCAGACGGACGCGAACCCACGCCTGCGCAGGCTCCGCCGCATGACGGCGAAGACCGAGCGGTTGTCGATCAGCCCGTGGACCAGCAGGACGGGGGTGCGGGCGGCCAGCGGGTCGACGGCGTAGAGGGCCCGGACCGTGGGGGGCAGCTCGCCGGTCCGCTTGCCCGGGTCGGTGCGCAGCCGCTCCATGCGGGCGCCGAGCGGGTAGATCAGGGCGTGCGCGCCGACCCAGGCGAGCTCGGTCAGGCCGCCGGCGATCCCGGCCGGGGAGCAGAGGGCGCGCAGTCCCCGTGGCGTGGCCTCGGCGTCGTCCGCGGTGTGCCACCCTTGAGCAGAGTCGAGCTCGCTCGATCGGCGCATGGCCGTTCTCCCCGTCTGGAGCCGCCCGGCGGGACCGCGGGTTCGGGTCGCTCCGCCGGTGCGTTGCCCCCGTGTGTGCTCCGTTCACCCGACGGTAAAGCGCTGATGTGTCGGGCGTCACACGATTGACATCGTCGGTCGTCGATCGAGTCCTGTTCGTGACCACGCTGCCGAAGGGGGAGACGTGTCCACCCGCGACCACCGCGACCGGACCGACCGCACCGGGACGGCCCGGGCCAGGGCCTCGGCCCGCCGGGAGGCCGCCGCGCCGAGCGCCGCCTCCCCGGTGACCGCCGGGGACCGGGTGGTCGTCGGCGCCGTGCCCGGAACGGTGCGGCTCTGCGGCCTGCTGCTGGTGCTCGCCGGCCTGGCCGGGGTGCTCGCGGCCGTGCCCACGTACCTCGTGGTCGGCGGGGAGGAGCTGCGCCAGGTGCGCGGGGTGGGGGGAGCGCTGGCGACCCTGCTGGTGCCCCTCGTCCACCTGGCGGTCGGGGTGACCCTGCTCCGCCGGGCGGTGCCGAAGTTCGGGCTCGCCTACGCCTCCGTCGCCGGTGCGCTGGCCGTCGGGGAGCTGCTCATCGAGCTCTACCGGGGCAGCAGCTCGACGGCGCGCCCGGGCGTGGAGGTGCTGGCCGGCGAGCGGGTGCTCACCAGCAGCGTCCAGGTCGGGGCCGGCTGGGTGCTCGGGGTCGCCGCGCTGGTGCTGACGGCGCTCGCCGGCGTCGTCGGCGCGGCGGCCTGGGGTCGGACGGTCATGGACGACCGCGGCCCCCTGGACCCGGTCCGCTCGGTGCTGGCCGGTGCCGCGGTGCTGCTCGGGGTGGCGGCGGTGCTCTCCCTCGCGCTGCCCGCCGCCGACGTCCCCGAGCAGCTGCAGATCGACCCGGCCACCGGCATGCGGGTCGTCGTGACCCAGGAGGGGCCGCAGGCGCTGCTCGAGCGGCCGGGGCTCGCGCTGCTCGGTGGGCTGCTGCTCGCCGGCACGCTGCTGCTCTGCGCGGTGATCGCGCCGTCGCTGCGACCGCGGCTGGCCGCGGTCGGAGGGCTGCTCGCCGTCGCCGTGACCGTGCTCGGCGCGGGGTTGGCGGGGCTGCGCGACGCCGCCTCGTCCGACGAGCTGGTGTGGACGGTGCCCGGCGCCGGCCTGCTCCTCGCGGGCCTCGGGCTGACGGGGCTCACGGCCTTCGCCTGGCGGGCCCGTCGCGCCGGGGCGTGACCCGCGCCACTCCCCGGGGCGGGTAGCTCCTAAGCTCCCAGCCGTGGTGGACGAACGCATCCGGGTGGTCATCGCCAAGCCGGGCCTGGACGGGCACGACCGCGGGGCGAAGGTGGTCGCGCGAGCGCTGCGTGACGCCGGGATGGAGGTCGTCTACACCGGCCTGCACCAGACCCCCGAGCAGATCGTCGAGACGGTGGTGCAGGAGGACGCGGACGCCGTCGGCCTCTCCGTCCTCTCCGGCGCGCACATGACGCTCTTCGCCCGGCTCACCGAGCTGCTGCGGGAGCGCGGCGTCGACGACGTCGTCGTCTTCGGCGGCGGGATCATCCCGGAGGAGGACGTCCCCGAGCTCCGGCGCATCGGCGTGACCGGCATCTTCACGCCCGGGGCGACCACCACCGAGATCGTCGAGTGGGTACGTGAGCACGTGGGCGAGCCCGCCGGCGCCTGACGCCGGAGCGCCTGCCCACGTGTGACGCAGCCCACCCCCGACCCGCTCCCTCCCGGCCCGGGGCAGCGGCGCGGTTGCGGGCGGGCTACGGTGCCTTTTCGTGGATCTCTTCGAGTACCAGGCCCGTGACCTGTTGGCCTCGCACGGTGTCCCCGTGCTCCCCGGCGGCGTCGCCGAAACCCCGGAGCAGGCGGAGGCGATCGCCCGCGAGATCGGGCAGACCGTCGTCGTCAAGGCCCAGGTGAAGACCGGCGGTCGCGGCAAGGCCGGCGGCGTCAAGCTCGCCGACAACCCCGAGGACGCCAGGGCGCGCGCCCAGGACATCCTGGGGCTGGACATCAAGGGCCACATCACGCACCGCGTGATGGTCGCCCAGGCCAGCGACATCGCCGAGGAGTACTACTTCTCCTACCTGCTCGACCGGTCCAACCGCACCTTCCTCGCCATGGCCAGCGTCGAGGGCGGCGTGGAGATCGAGCAGCTCGCCGTCGAGCGCCCCGAGGCGCTGGCCCGCATCCCGATCGACGCCAGCAAGGGTGTCGACACGGCCAAGGCCGCCGAGATCGTGGACGCCGCCGGCTTCGCCGCAGAGGTGCGCGACCAGGTCATCGCGATCGCCGTCCAGCTGTGGGACGTCTTCAGCAAGGAGGACGCGACGCTGGTCGAGGTCAACCCCCTCGCCAAGGCCCCCGACGGCACGGTGCTCGCCCTGGACGCCAAGGTCACCCTCGACGAGAACGCCGGCTTCCGCCACGAGGCGCACGCCGCGCTCGAGGACGCCGCCTCCGCCGACCCGCTCGAGGCGCGGGCCAAGGAGAAGGACCTCAACTACGTCAAGCTCGAGGGCGAGGTCGGGATCATCGGCAACGGTGCCGGCCTGGTCATGAGCACCCTCGACGTGGTCGCCTACGCCGGTGAGGAGTTCGGCGGCGTCAAGCCGGCCAACTTCCTCGACATCGGTGGCGGCGCCTCCGCCGAGGTGATGGCCAACGGCCTGGAGATCATCCTCTCCGACCCGGCCGTCAAGAGCGTGTTCGTCAACGTCTTCGGCGGCATCACCGCCTGCGACGCCGTGGCGAACGGCATTGTCCAGGCCCTGGGCATCCTCGGCGACGAGGCCACCAAGCCCCTGGTCGTCCGCCTCGACGGCAACAACGTCGAGGAGGGCCGGCGAATCCTCGCCGAGGCCAACCACCCGCTGGTCACCCTGGTCGACACGATGGACGGCGCCGCGCGCCGGGCCGCCGAGCTCGCCGCCTGATCGCCCCGACTCCCGACAGGACACCAGAGACATGTCGATCTTCCTCAACGAGAACAGCAAGGTCATCGTCCAGGGCATGACCGGCTCCGAGGGCATGAAGCACACGCAGCGCATGCTCGCCTCGGGCACCGCGATCGTCGGCGGCGTCAACCCGCGCAAGGCCGGCCAGTCCGTCGACTTCGACGGCACCAGCGTGCCGGTCTTCGGTGGCGTCGCCGAGGCGATGAAGGAGACCGGCGCCGACGTCAGCGTGATCTTCGTGCCGCCGCCGTTCGCCAAGGCCGCCGTCATCGAGGCCGTGGACGCCCAGATCGGGCTCGCCGTCGTCATCACCGAGGGCATCCCGGTGCACGACTCGACCTACTTCTGGGCCCACGCCCAGGGTGGCTCGACCCGCATCATCGGCCCGAACTGCCCCGGCCTCATCAGCCCCGGGCGCAGCAACGCCGGCATCATCCCGGCCAACATCACCAAGCAGGGCAAGATCGGCCTGGTGTCGAAGTCGGGCACGCTGACCTACCAGATGATGTACGAGCTGCGGGACATCGGTTTCTCGACCGCGATCGGCATCGGCGGCGACCCGGTCATCGGGACCACGCACATCGACGCGCTCCAGGCGTTCCAGGACGACCCGGAGACCGAGGCCATCGTGATGATCGGTGAGATCGGTGGCGACGCCGAGGAGCGGGCCGCGGACTTCGTCAAGGCCAACGTGACCAAGCCGGTCGTCGGCTACGTCGCCGGCTTCACCGCGCCCGAGGGCAAGACGATGGGCCACGCCGGCGCCATCGTGTCCGGCTCGGCCGGCACCGCCCAGGCGAAGAAGGAGGCCCTGGAGGCCGCCGGCGTGCGCGTGGGCAAGACGCCGTCGGAGACCGCGCAGCTCATGCGCGAGATCGTCGGCTAGCGGACGCCGCCCCGACCGCCCCGCTGCCCGGTGACCCTCCTGGTCACCGGGCAGCGGTGCGTCCGGGCCGTGGTGCGCCGTTGCGCGCGCCGCGCCCCGACCGCCACGATCGACGCGCACCCGTTCCGTCCGGAGGAGATCACCGTGACCGCCAGCCAGCCCCCGCAGCCGCCCGAGGACGGCGGCTCTCCCGCGGGTGCCCAGCCACCCGAGGGGCAGGCGCACGAGGCCCCGCGGACGGCTGAGCCGGGGCAGCAGCCGCACGGCCAGGCTCCGCACGGACAGCCCCCGCACGGCCAGCCCCAGCAGGGGCAGGCGCCATACGGCCAGCCCCCGCAGGGGCAGGCCCCCTACGGGCAGCCGCAGTACGGCCAGCCTCCCCATGGGCAGGGCTACGGGCAGCCGCAGTACGGGCAGCCCCCGTACGGGCAGGCCTCCTACGGGCAGTCGCAGTACGGCCAGCCTCCCTATGGGCAGGGCTACGGGCAGCCCCCGTACGGGCAGCCCCCGTACGGGCAGCCCCCGTACGGGCAGCCCCCGTACGGGTCGCAGCCCTACGGTGCACCCCCGCCGGCCTACGGGCAGCAGCCCTACGGTCAGCCGGCCTACGCGCCGGGGTACGGACCGCCGCCGTACGGCCCGGGTCAGCCGACCGGGGGGCGGCCGGGGGGCGCGGAGTTCTCCGTCGACCCCAGGCGGCTGACCTGGACCGACCTCGCCGTCGCGGGCGGCACGCTGCTGTTCCTCCTCGTCGGCTTCCTGCCCTGGTGGCGGTTCGGCGACGCGACGTTCGGGGTGACCTTCAGCGGTTTCGAGGACGGCATGGTGGTGGCCGCCTTCGTGCTCTTCCTGCTGGCGACGGCCTGGGCCGTCCTCCCCGCCTTCGTCCGGACGACGCTCACCTTCCCCCGCTCCGCGGTGACCGCCGGCCTGGCCGGTCTGGGGCTCACGCTCACCCTCTTCTCCTGGCTGGACACCCTCCGGTACGCCTTCTCGTTCTGGGCGCTGCTGGGCTTCCTCACCGGCGTCGCCATCACCGTGGTGGCGGTGCTCGCCCTGCGCCGCGAGCTGCGGGAGCGCCCCCCGCGGCCGGTCGTGCAGCACCACGGCGGGCAGTGGCCCGGCCAGCCCTACCCCTACGCGCCGCACGGTCAGCCCTACGCGCCGGGGCAGCCCTACCCGCACCAGCAGGCGCCGTGGCCGCCGCAGCAGGCGCGGCCCGCGTCCGAGGAGCTCCCGGGGGGCACCGGCGGCCCCGGCGGCTCGACGGCCTCCGGGGAGGCGTCCGGCACCACGCAGAGCGACCGGCCGGGCACGGACACCTGACCGGCGTCCCGGCGCGGTCGCTGGAGGCCGGCCGGCTCGGCGCGTGCGGCGGACATCGGCCGCGGGAGCTTGCGAGAGTGGTGAGGTGGTCCCGCTGCTCGCACGTCTGCCCTTCCGGCGGGACGCCGGGTCGGCCGGGTGGCCGGCACCCCCGGCCGTCCTGGCCGCCCTCGGCGCGGCCGCCGTCACGGTCGTCGGGCTCGTCGGTCTCTGGCTCGCGCTGGTCGTCGTGCAGACCCTGGACCCGGCCGGCGGCATGTCGGCCGGCGGGTCGGCGGCCCTCGGCACCCGGCTGTGGCTGCTCGCGCACGGGGCCGAGCTCCGGCCGGCCTCCGGCCCCCTGGCGCTGGCACCTCTGCTGCTGACCCTGCTCGCGGCCGGGGGGCTGTCGTGGGCCGGGCGGGCCGCCGTCCGGGTCCTGGACGACGGGGCGCACGGCCGGTCGGTGGCCCGGGCGGCGGCGACGGTGGTGCTCGTCCACCTGGCGCTCACCTGGCTGCTCGCGCTCGCGGTGGACGGCAACACGGCCGGCACCGGCTGGCCGCGCACGCTGCTGCTCCCGGCGGGTCTGACGCTGCTCGCCGTCGGGTGGGGCGCGGGCCGCGAGTCCGGGCTCGTCGACGCCGGGCTGGACCGGCTGCCGGGCGTCGTCCGCCCGGTGCTCCGCGGGGTCCTCGCCGGGCTGCTGACCGCGCTGGCCCTGGCCTTCCTCGTGGTGGCGGTGGCGCTGGCCAGCGACGCCTCGGGGTACGCCGCGGTCTCCGGCGCGCTCGGTGGGGCGGGCGCGGGGGCCCTCGGCCTGCTCGGCCTGAGCGCGCTCTACCTGCCGAACGCGGCGGTCGCCGTCCTCGGGCTGGCCGCCGGGCCGGGCTTCTCCGTGGGCACCGGCACGCTGGTGTCCGTGCACGGCGTCACGCTGGGCAGCGTCCCCGCGCTGCCACTGCTCGCGGCGCTGCCGGACACGCAGGCGGTGCCGCTGGTCGCCTTCGTCTCGCAGGTCATCCCCGCCGTGGCGGGCCTGGTCACCGGGGTCACCCTGGGCCGGTGGTTCACCGACCGGGACGGCGGCTCGGTCGTCGCCGGTCTCGCCGGGCTGCTGGCCGGGTCGCTGCTCGGCCTGCTCGCCGGGCTGCTCGCCTGGACCGCGGGGGGCACGCTCGGCGACGGCGCCCTCTCGCCGGTCGGCGCCGCACCGGTGGCCACCGGTATCGCGATCGCGGCGCAGGCGGCGATCGCCGCGGCTCTCGCCGGCGCGATCACCCGCTGGCGGGCCCTGGGCTGAAAGGAGCAGGATCCCGTCGCCCGGCTCCCTCGCAGGGGCCCGCCGCGAGCGTGCGAGCGGTGGAGGGCGAGGGGCTCCTTATAGGGTCGGCGCCGTGCCCGCCCACGCGTCTCCTGCCCGGGCGAGGGTCGTCGTCCTGCTGTCGGGGACCGGATCGCTGTGCGAGGCCCTGCTGGAGGCCACCGACGACCCCGGCTACCCGGCGGAGGTGGTCGCCGTCGGCGCCGACCGCGAGGCCCCGGGGCTCGAGCACGCCCGGCGGCGCGGGCTGCCCACCTTCGTCTGCGCCCTCGGCGAGCACCCCGACCGGCCCGCCTGGGACCGCGCCCTGGCCGAGCGGATCGCCGGGTTCGAGCCCGACCTCGTCGTCTCGGCCGGCTTCATGAAGATCGTCGGGCCGGCGGTGCTCGCCGCCTTCGAGGGTCGGCTCGTCAACACCCACCCGGCGCTGCTGCCGGCGTTCCCCGGGGCGCACGCGGTCCGCGACGCCCTGGCGGCCGGCGCCGCCGTGACCGGCGCGACCGTGCACCTCGTCGACGCCGGAGTCGACACCGGCCCGGTGCTCGCCCAGCGCGAGGTGCCGGTGCTCCCCGGGGACGACGAGGCGACGCTGCACGAGCGGATCAAGGACGTGGAGCGCCAGCTCCTGGTGGAGACGGTGGCGGCCGTCGTCGCCGCGCCCCCGACCACCCCCCACCGGACGAGGAAGAGCACCCGATGAGCGACCGCACCCCGATCCGCCGCGCCCTGCTGGGCGTCTACGACAAGTCCGGCGTCGAGCAGCTCGCCCGCGGGCTGGCCGCCGCCGGGGTGGAGCTGGTGAGCACCGGGGCCACCGCGCGCCGGATCGCCGACGCCGGCATCCCGGTCACCCCGGTCGAGCAGGTCACCGGCTTCCCCGAGTGCCTCGACGGCCGGGTGAAGACGCTGCACCCCGCCGTGCACGCGGGCATCCTCGCCGACCGGCGCAAGGACGAGCACGTCGCGCAACTCGCCGAGCTCGGCATCGCCGCCTTCGACCTGGTCGTCGTCAACCTCTACCCGTTCACCGAGACGGTGGCCTCCGGGGCCGCCCCCGACGAGTGCGTGGAGCAGATCGACATCGGCGGGCCGGCGATGGTGCGCGCCGCGGCCAAGAACCACCCCTCGGTCGCCGTCGTCGTCGACCCGGCCCGGTACGACGACGTCCTCACCGCGGTCTCCGCCGGCGGCTTCACGCTGGCCGAGCGGCGACGACTGGCGGCCGCCGCCTTCCGGCACACCGCCTCCTACGACGTCGCCGTCGCCTCGTGGATGGGGAACGTGCTCGCCCCCGACGACGACAGCGGATTCCCCGCCTGGGTGGGTGGCAGCTGGGAGCGGGCCGACGTCCTCCGCTACGGGGAGAACCCGCACCAGGCCGCCGCGCTGTACCGCTCGGAGAGGCCGGGGCTCGCCCACGCCGAGCAGCTGCACGGCAAGCAGATGTCCTACAACAACTACGTCGACACCGACGCCGCCTGGCGGGCCGCGCACGACCACGACGAGCCGTGCGTGGCGATCATCAAGCACGCCAACCCCTGCGGCATCGCCGTCGGCGCGGACATCGCCGCGGCCCACCGCAAGGCGCACGCCTGCGACCCGGTGTCGGCCTTCGGGGGCGTCATCGCGGCCAACCGCGAGGTCGACCTGACCATGGCCGAGCAGGTGGCCGAGGTGTTCACCGAGGTGGTCGTCGCCCCCGGCTTCACCGACGACGCCGTCGCGGTGCTGACGGGCAAGAAGAACATCCGGCTGCTGCGGCTGCCGCACCTGCCGGAGAACGGCGTGGAGTCCCGCCCGATCAGCGGCGGGTTGCTCCTGCAGACCCGGGACCGCATCGACGCCGCGGGCGACGACCCCACCACCTGGACCCTCGCGACCGGCGAGCCGCTGGACGCCGCGGGCCTCGACGACCTGGTCTTCGCCTGGCGGGCGGTACGCGCGGTGAAGAGCAACGCGATCCTGCTCGCCCACGACCGGGCCACCGTCGGCGTGGGCATGGGCCAGGTGAACCGGGTCGACTCCGCACGGCTCGCGGTCGCGCGGGCGGGGGAGCGGGCCGCGGGCGCCGTCGCCGCCTCCGACGCGTTCTTCCCGTTCGCCGACGGCCTGCAGGTGCTGCTCGACGCGGGGGTGCGCGCCGTCGTCCAGCCCGGTGGGTCGGTGCGCGACGAGGAGGTCGTCGCGGCCGCGGCCGAGGCCGGGGTGCCGCTGTACCTGACCGGTACCCGCCACTTCGCCCACTGAGAGGACCCCGTGCCCCCCACACCTCGCAGGCTCGGCGCGGGTCCCCACACGGGGCCACGGGCGTTCTCGTCCCGCCCGCACGTGCGGCCGCCGGAGGCCGGCGCCGTCGTCGAGGGGGAGGACTTCGCGCGGGTCGACTGGTGGGGGGTGCAGCTCGACGGCGTCACCTTCCGCCGGTGCCGGTTCGACGACGCCGGCCTGGAGGAGCTGGTCACCCGCCGTTGCGTCTTCGAGGACTGCGTGCTCACCGGTGTGCGCATGGGCGGCTCGCGGCACCTGGGCACGGCCTTCCTCTCCTGCCGCTTCGACCGGGCGCGGTTGTTCGACACCACCCTGGACGGCTGCAAGCTCACCGGCTCGCACTTCGCCGGCGCGCAGCTGCGGCCGCTGACGGCGATCGACTGCGACTGGTCGTGGACGTCGCTGCGCGGGGTCGACCTCTCGGCGCTGCAGCTGTCGGGGCAGCGGTTCCGGGAGGCCGACCTCACCGACGCCGACCTGCGCGGCACCGACCTCAGCTCCGCCGACCTGGACCGGGCGCGGCTGCAGAACGCGAAGCTGCGCGGGGCCGACCTGCGCGGCGCCTCCACCGACGAGCTGAACTGGCGCTCCTTCGAGCTGACCGACGTGCGGCTCGACGCCGTCCAGGCGGTGCAGTTCGCCCGCGCCCACGGCGCGCGCGTGGAGGCCTGAGGGCTACCTCGTCACGTACCGGGGACCGGTGAGCGCGGCCTTGAGCGAGCCGAGCAGCCCGAGGACGGCGACGGCGATCGCGCACCAGAAACCGGGGCCGAAGAAGCCGAGGTCCCAGCCGGCGTCGGCGAGCGGCACCAGCACCGCGGCCGTCACGATCCCGCTGACCACCAGCGCCAGGAGCCCCACGAACCGGTGGCTGCGGGCGGGCAGCCACAGCGCCACGCCGAGGAGCAGCAGGAGTCCACCACCGAGCACGATGGCCAGGGGCTGCCAGCCGCCGTCGTCGAACACCCGCCCGAGGTCGTCGAAGGCATCGCGCACCAGCGACCACCCGCTGTCGTCGCGGTCCCGCAGCCAGTCCAGGGGGAGGCTGACGGCGGCGACGATCCCGGCGAGGATGAGCAGCAGCCCGCCCAGGCTCTCCGGCCCGCGGAAGGCCACCGGGCGGTCGGAGTAGGCGGGGTCGGTCGCCGCCGGTCCGGTGCCGTAGGACGCGGTCGCGCCGTGGTCGCGTTCGGTCATCGCGCACCTCCGGGGTCGGCGGGGCCGGGCGCCCCGTTGCGCTCGACCCTAGGGCCGCACCGACGCCGGCGGGAGCTGTTCCGGCAGACTGTGCGCGTGCCCGCGACGATCCTGGACGGCAAGGCCACCGCGGCGGCGATCCGCGCCGAGCTGACCGAGCGGGTGGCCGCTCTCTCCGCGGCCGGTCACCGGCCCGGTCTCGGCACCCTGCTGGTGGGTGACGACCCCGGCAGCCGGTGGTACGTCGACGCCAAGCACTCCGACTGCGCCGAGGTCGGCATCGCGAGCATCCAGCGCGAGCTGCCGGCCACGGCCACCGAGGCCGACGTGCTGGCCGTCGTCGCCGAGCTGAACGCCGACCCCGGCTGCACCGGCTACATCGTGCAGCTGCCGCTGCCGGCGGGCATCGAGGAGAGCCGGGTGCTGGAGGCCATGGACCCGGCCAAGGACGCCGACGGCCTGCACCCGGTCAACCTCGGCCGGCTGGTCCTGAACGTCCCCGGGCCGCTGCCGTGCACACCGGTCGGCATCGTGGAGCTGCTGCGCCGCTACGACGTGCCGATCGCCGGCGCGGAGGTGGTCGTCATCGGGCGCGGCATCACCGTCGGCCGGCCACTGGGCCTCCTGCTCACCCGGCGCACCGAGAACGCGACGGTCACCCTCTGCCACACCGGGACCCGGGACCTCGCCGCGCACGTGCGCTCGGCGGACGTCGTGGTGGCCGCAGCCGGTGTGCCCGGCCTGATCACCGCCGGGATGGTCAAGCCCGGGGCCGCCGTCCTCGACGTCGGCGTGAGCCGGGTGGACGGGAAGATCGCCGGCGACGTCGCGAAGGACGTCGTCGAGGTGGCCGGCCACGTGGCACCGAACCCGGGCGGGGTGGGGCCGATGACGCGGGCGATGCTGCTGCAGAACGTCGTGCTCGCCGCCGAGCGGGCCGCCGCGCTCGCGGCCCTCTCGGCCTGACCGTGACCCGCCCGCCGCTCTACGTCCGCCGCCCCTTCCTCGCGGGGCTGGTGCGGCAGCTGCCGCTGCTGGCGGTGCTGGTCGTGGTCGGGTCCGGGCTGCTGCTGGTCACCTTCGAGCACTGGCGCCGGGGGCTGGTCGTCATCGGGCTGGCGATGGTCGGCGCGGCACTGCTGCGGCTCCTCCTCCCGGTACGCCGGGTCGGCTTCCTCGCGGTGCGCAGCCGGGCGGTCGACGTCGTGCTGCTCGCCGGTGCCGGGATCACGCTCACCGCCGTCGCGCTGGCCATCCCCGGGACGTGAGGGTCCCCGGGGCGGCACGAGGCGCCGAGCACCGCTAGGTTGACGGCCATGGCGAAGCAGCCCAGGAACGGCAAGGTCACCGTCGTCGGTGCCGGTTTCTACGGCTCCACCACCGCGCTCCGGCTCGCTGAGTACGACGTCTTCGAGACCGTCGTCCTCACCGACATCGTGGAGGGCAAGCCCGAGGGCCTGGCGCTGGACATGAACCAGTCCCGGCCGATCGAGGGATTCGAGACCGAGGTCATCGGCGTCGGAGGCGGCTCCTACGAGGGCACCGAGGGCTCCGACGTCGTCGTCATCACCGCGGGCCTCCCGCGCAAGCCCGGCATGAGCCGCATGGATCTGATCGAGACGAACGCGGGCATCGTCCGGCAGGTCGCGGAGAACATCGCGCGCACCTCGCCCGACGCCGTCGTCATCGTCGTCTCCAACCCGCTCGACGAGATGACCGCCCTGGCGCAGCTGGCCACCGGCTTCCCGAAGCAGCGGGTCATGGGCCAGGCCGGGATGCTCGACACGGCGCGCTTCACCAACAACGTCGCCGAGGAGCTGGGCGTCCCCGTCTCCTCGGTGCGCACCCTGACGCTGGGCTCGCACGGCGACACCATGGTCCCGGTGCCGTCGCGCTGCACGGTCGACGGCAAGCCGCTGTCCGAGGTGATGGCGCCCGACCGCATCGAGCACCTCGTCCAGCGCACCCGCAACGGTGGTGCGGAGGTCGTGGCCCTGCTCAAGACCGGGTCGGCCTACTACGCTCCGTCCGCCGCTGCCGCCCGCATGGCCCGCGCGGTCATGGAGGACTCCGGCGCCGTCATGCCGGTGTGCGCCTGGGTCGACGGCGAGTACGGCATCTCGGGGGTCTACCTCGGGGTGGAGGCCGAGATCGGCCGGGAAGGCGTCCGCCGGGTCGTCGAGAGCGACCTGGCGGAGAGCGAAGTGGCGGGTCTGCGCGAGGCGGCCGAAGCAGTGCGCGCGAAGCAGGCCGACGTAGCCGACCTCTGAAGAAGTAGAAGGACCCCGTCCTCCTCACCCCTCGCAAGCTCGGGGCGAGCCTCGGGACGGGGCCGTGACCTCACAAGGAGAATGCGTGAGCAAGATCAAGGTCGAGGGCACCGTCGTCGAGCTCGACGGCGACGAGATGACCCGGATCATCTGGCAGTTCATCAAGGACCAGCTGATCCTCCCCTACCTCGACGTCAACCTGGAGTACTACGACCTGGGCATCGAATCGCGGGACGCGACCGACGACCAGATCACCGTCGACTCCGCGAACGCCATCAAGAAGCACGGCGTCGGCGTCAAGTGCGCGACGATCACGCCCGACGAGGCGCGCGTCGAGGAGTTCGGCCTCAAGCGGATGTACCGCTCGCCCAACGGGACGATCCGCAACATCCTCGGGGGCGTCATCTTCCGCGAGCCGATCATCATGGAGAACGTGCCGCGGCTGGTGCCGGGCTGGACCAAGCCGATCGTCGTCGGCCGTCACGCCTTCGGTGACCAGTACCGCGCGACCGACTTCAAGTTCCCCGGCGAGGGGACGCTGACGATCACCTTCACGCCGAAGGACGGCTCGGAGCCGATCGAGCACGAGGTCTTCCAGTCGCCCGGCGGCGGTGTCGCGATGGCGATGTACAACCTCGACGACTCGATCCGCGACTTCGCGCGCGCCTCGATGAACTACGGGCTCCAGCGCGAGTACCCGGTCTACCTCTCCACCAAGAACACGATCCTCAAGGCCTACGACGGCCGGTTCAAGGACCTGTTCGAAGAGGTCTTCCAGGCCGAGTTCAAGGAGAAGTTCGACGCCGCCGGCATCACCTACGAGCACCGGCTGATCGACGACATGGTCGCCGCCTCCCTCAAGTGGGAGGGCGGCTACGTCTGGGCCTGCAAGAACTACGACGGTGACGTCCAGTCCGACACCGTGGCGCAGGGCTTCGGCTCGCTGGGCCTCATGACCTCGGTGCTGATGAGCCCCGACGGCCGCACCGTCGAGGCCGAGGCCGCGCACGGGACGGTGACCCGGCACTTCCGCCAGCACCAGCAGGGCAAGGAGACGTCGACCAACCCGATCGCGTCGATCTTCGCCTGGACGCGGGGCCTGGCCCACCGCGGCAAGCTGGACGGCACCCCCGAGGTGACCCGCTTCGCGGAGACGCTGGAGAAGGTCTGCATCGACACCGTCGAAGGCGGTCAGATGACCAAGGACCTGGCGCTGCTGATCAGCAAGGACCAGCCGTGGCTCACCACCCAGGACTTCCTGGCGGCCATCGACACCAACCTCAAGAAGGCCATGGCCTGAAGAAGGACCCCGTCCTCCTCACCCCTCGCAGGCTCGGGGTGAGCCTCTGGACGGGGCCGGGCGGCCCCCGCACCCCCTCCGGGTGCGGGGGCCGCCGCGCATCCGGGGCCTGCCCGCTGCCCAGATGCGCCGCATCGGTCCTCACGGACCCCCCGGAGGCCCGGTCTGGCGCGTCTCGCCGGGCCTGTGGACGGCGCCCGCCGAGCGCCGCCGTCCCCGGCAGGCTCCCGTCGTGCCCAGCGCTCGCCGTCCCGAGGTCCTGCACGGTGCCGTCTTCCGCGGCCGTGACGTCGTCGCCGACGGCGTGCTGACGGCGGAAGAGTTGCGCAGCTCAGCGTGGCGGCGGCTGTTCCACGGGATCTACGCCGACGCGCGGCTGCCGGAGTCGTTCGGCCTCCGCGTGCGCGGTGCCCGGCTGCTCGCGCCGGACCGCGCGGTGTTCTGCGGCCGCACGGCCGCCTACCTGCACGGCGTCACCGGGCTCGTCGATGCGCAGAGCCCCGTCGAATTCATCGTGCCGCCGTCGTCGCGTTGCGGTACGGCGGCGGGTCTGGCCGTCCGGCGGACCGCGGTCGAAGACTTCGACGTGGTGCAGAGGGGACCCTTCCGGTTCACGACCGGCGTGCGGACGGGCGTGGACCTCGCCCGGTTCGAGCCGCTGCTCGACGCGGTCCCGGCGCTCGATGCGCTGGTCGCGGCCCGGGTCGTGGGGCTGGTGCGGCTGTCGGAGGCGGCTTCGGGGCTGCGAGGAGTGCGGGGCGCCAGTCGGTGCCGCCGGGCGGTCTCGCTCGTGGACCCGCGGGCGGAGTCGCCCCAGGAGTCCCGGCTGCGCGTCGTGCTCGCGCTGGCCGGGCTGCCGACGGTGCCGCAGCACGTCGTCCGGGATGCCCAAGGCTTCGTCGCACGGGTCGATCTGGCTCTCCCGGACCTCCGTATCGCGCTGGAGTACGACGGCGCCTGGCACGGCGCGCCGGACCAGTTCCGCCGCGACCGCCGCAGGCTCAACCGCCTGGTGGCTGCGGGGTGGACGGTCCTGCACGTGACCGCGGCGGACCTGCGGAGTCCCGAAAGGTTGCTCGCACAGCTACGCACCCTGGTGGTGTCAGCCGAGAGACGCCGGATCGGGGTCTGATCGGCGCCGGCGAGCCCGACATGGCGGATCTCGCTGGGCTCGGGTGCGGGCGGGGTCAGCCGAACAGCTGGGTCCACCAGGGGCCGCCGCTGCCGGTCGCCACACCGACGCCGAGCCGGGTCAGCCCGCAGTTCAGGATGTTGGCCCGGTGCCCGGGGCTGTTCATCCACGAGGTCATGACGGCGGCCGGCCCGGACTGGCCGCGGGCGATGTTCTCGGCCCGGGCGGAGACGCCCGCGCGGTCGGCGCGGTCGAACGGGCCGACTCCGTCGGGGTTCACGTGGTCGAAGAAGCCGCGGTCACGCATGTCGGCGCTGTGCGCCCGGGCGACCGAGGCGAGCCCGGCGTCGCCGCCCACCGGGCCGCACCCGGCCTTCGCGCGCTCGGCGTTCACCAGGGCCAGGACCTCGCCCTCCACCCCCGGAGCCGCCGGCGCGACCGCGGGAGCGGGGGGCGGCGGGGCCACCGGAGGAGGTGGTGCGGGTGCGGCGCGCGTCACGGCGGGAGCGGGAGCAGGGGCCGGGGTCGGAGCCGGAGCCGGAGCGGGGGCCGGAGCCGGTGCGGGGGCCGGAGCGAGGGCCGGAGCAGGAGCCGGCGGTGGAGCCGGGGCCCTCGTGGCGGCCGGGGCAGGGGCGGCCGGCGCGGTCGGGGTCCCCGCGGAGCCGGAGGGCTCGGGTGCCGGCCCGGGGACGGCGCCCGCAGGCTGGTCGCCACCGGCGTCGCCCGGGACCTCGGGCTGCGTGGGCGCGCCCGGGAACACCGACGTCGACGAGCCGGGAGCCGACCCGGCCGAGGACGACGCGTCGATCGCGCGCGGGCTCACCTCCGGACCCGAGACCACCGGGGCGGTGAGGAGAACGGCGGTGACCACGGAGGTCAGCGCCAGGCCGAGCCCCACCCGTGGCAGACGGCGGCGTCGCGCGCTGCCGGCGGCGGCGGAGGAGCGGTGGGCGGGGAGCGGGGGACCGGACGGCCGGTGGTGCATGCGGGTCCTCAAGATGAGCACGATCCGTTATCGGAACGAGACTATCCGTGTTCGGAGCCCCGGGGAAGGCCGTCGGCGTGTCCACCCTCACGCCACCCGGCAGGGGCCCCCGAGCGTGCGCGGGCCACCGGCGGGCAGCATGGACCCGGCACCATGGAACGGTCCGCCCACCCCGAACCCCTGAGGAGCACGCCGCCGGTGAGCGACGTATGGCTCAACATCGTCATGGTCGTCGTCTTCATCATGATCGGCGGCGCGTTCGCCGGTGCGGAGATCGCGCTGGTCTCGCTGCGGGAGTCGCAGGTGCGGGCCATGGCCGAGCAGGGTGGCCGCCGCGGTCAGGCGGTGCAGAAGCTCCTCGGGGACCCCAACCAGTTCCTCGCCGCCGTGCAGGTCGGCGTCACCCTCGCCGGGTTCTTCTCCGCCGCGTTCGGTGCGAGCACCCTGTCGGCGCCCTTGGCCGACTGGCTGCAGACGCAGGGCGTGGGCGAAGGGCTGGCCGGCACGCTGGCGCTGGTCCTGGTCACCGTCGCGATCAGCTACGTGTCCCTCGTCGTCGGCGAGCTGACCCCGAAGCGGCTGGCCCTGCAGCGGGCCGAGGGCTTCTCGCTGATGGTCGCCGCCCCGCTGAACGCCATCGCCAAGCTGTCGCGGCCGATCATCTGGCTGCTCTCCAAGTCCACCAACGGACTCGTCCGGCTGGTCGGAGGTGACCCCAAGGCCAGCGGTGAGTCGATCAGCCAGGAGGAGCTGCGCGACCTGGTCGCCGCGCACGAGTCGCTGAGCAGCGACGAGCGTCGGCTCATCGACGAGGTCTTCCGCGCCGGCGAGCGCGAGGTGCGCGAGGTGATGACGCCGCGCACCGAGGTCCAGTTCCTGGAGGCCTCGATGACCGCCAGCCGCGCCGCCAAGCTGGTCGCGGAGTCGAACTGGTCGCGGTTCCCCGTCGCGGGCCAGGACCAGGACGACGTCGTGGGGTTCGTGCACGTGCGCGACCTGTTCCTGCCCAACCACCCGGCGGGACGGGCGGCGACCGTGGGTGATCTGGCCCGCCAGGTCACCCGGTTGCCCGGCACCGCCGCGGTCCTCACGGTGCTCAGCGAGATGCGCCGGGACAACCAGCACCTCGCGATCGTCGTCGACGAGTACGGCGGCACGGACGGCATCGTCACCCTCGAGGACCTCATCGAGGAGGTCATCGGGGAGATCTACGACGAGTACGACGAGGAGGTCGCGCCCGAGGCCCGGCAGGCGCCCGACGCGCCGCGCGAGGTGGACGGCCTGCTCAACCTCGACGACTTCGCCGACGCGACCGACCTGCGGCTGCCCGAGGGGCCGTACGAGACGGCTGCCGGTTTCGTCCTCGCCGAGCTGGGCCGGCTGCCCGAGGTGGGCGACACCGTCGAGGTCGAGGGCCGCAGCATCGAGGTGCTCGAGCTCGACGGCCGGCGGATCGCGCGCCTGCGCGTCGGCCCACCGCCGGCCCCCGCCGTCCCCGAGGACGCCTCGGAGTCGACCGAGGCGAGCTAGCCCAGAGCTAGCCCCGGCGGGCCTGGGCGACGTCCCAGGCGTCCCGGACGATGCCGACCAGGTCGGTGTGCTTCGGGGCCCAGCCCAGGTCGGCGCGGATCCGGTCGCTGGAGGCCACCAGCTGCGCCGGGTCGCCGGCCCGTCGCTCGCCGATCGTCACCGGGATGGGGTGGCCGGTCACCTCGCGTGCGGCCTCGACGACTTCCTGCACCGAGAAGCCGGTGCCGTTGCCCAGGTTGTAGATCCGGTGCTCCCCGGCCGCCGGCGCGGGCAGCGCGAGCAGGTGCGCGTCGGAGAGGTCCTCGACGTGCACGTAGTCGCGGATGCAGGTGCCGTCGGGGGTCGGGTAGTCCTGGCCGTAGACGGTCATGGACTCCCGCTGCCCGGCCGCGACCTGCAGCGCGATCGGGATGAGGTGGGTCTCCGTGGCGTGCCGCTCCCCGAGCCCGTAGGCGGCGCCCGCGACGTTGAAGTACCGCAGGCTCACCGCGGCGAAGCCGTGGGCGACCGCGTACGAGGTGAGCATGTGGTCGACGGCGAGCTTGGAGGCCCCGTACGTGTTGGTCGGCCGGGTCGGCGCGTCCTCGCGGATCGGCACCTGGTCGGGCTCGCCGTAGGTGGCCGCGGTGGAGGAGAAGACGATCCGCCGGCAGTCGGCGGCCCGCATCGCCTCCAGCAGCGCGAAGGAGCCGCCCACGTTGGTGTGCCAGTAGTCCTCGGGCTGCTGCTGGGAGACGCCCACCAGCGACCTGGCCGCGAAGTGCAGCACCGCCTCGGGGCGGACCTCGGCGAGCACCGGCGCCGAGTCGTGCAGCGACACCTCCGCCAGCGCCGCGCCCTCGGGCACCGCGTCCGCGTGCCCGGTGGAGAGGTCGTCGAGCACGGTGACCTCGTGCCCCCCGGCGAGCAGGGCGGCGGTCACTACGCTGCCGATGTAGCCGGCGCCGCCGGCGACGAGTACGCGCATGGGGCACACCCTAGAAGGGCGGGCCCCCGGGAGGTGGAGGTCCACGTGGTCAGTGCCCGACCGGCGGTGCAGTCGCTCCCCGCGTACCGGCCCGGCCGCAACCCGGCCGACCTCGCCCGCGAGATCGGCGTCGAGCGCGCCGTGAAGCTCGCCAGCAACGAGGTGGCGTTCCCGCCGCTGCCCGCCGTCGTCGAGGCGGTGAACACCGCGGTCGCCGGCACCAACCGGTACCCCGACAACGGCGCCGTCGTCCTCACCGGGGCGCTGGCCGAGCGCTACGGCGTCGACCCCGCCCAGGTCGCCACCGGTTGCGGGGCCGTTGCCATCTGCCAGGAGCTCGCCCAGGCCTACAACGACCCGGGCACGAGCATGGCCTTCGCCTGGCGCTCCTTCGAGATGTACCCGCTGCTGGCCCGCGTCGCCGGCGCCCGCGCGGTCCAGGTGCCGCTGGTGCCGGGCCGGCCCGGTGGGTCGCCCGACACCCACGACCTCGAGGCGCTCGCCGCGGCGCTGGACGACAGCACCCGGCTGGTGTTCGTCTGCAACCCGAACAATCCCACGGGCACCGCGGTGCACCGCGCGGAACTGGAGCGCTTCCTCGACGCGGTGCCGGCGGAGACGCTGGTCGTCCTCGACGAGGCCTACCGCGAGTTCGTCACCGACCCGCGGGTGCCCGACGGCGCGGAGCTGATGCGCGGCCGGCCCAACGTCGCCGTGCTGCGCACCTTCTCCAAGGCCTGGGGGCTGGCCGGGCTGCGCGTCGGCTACCTGCTCGCCGAGGACCCCGCGGTCGCCGAGGCCGTCCGCAAGACCCACCTGCCGTTCAGCGTCGGCATGGTCGCCCAGGCGGCGGCGGTCGCGGCGCTGGCCAGCGAGGACGAGGTGCGGGCCCGGTGCGCCGCCGTCGTCGCCGAGCGCGAGCGGCTGACCGCCGCCCTGCGGGACCGGGGCCTGGAGGTCTCCGACAGCCAGGCCAACTTCGTCTGGCTGCCGACCGGCGAGCGGACGGCGGAGCTCGCGGCCGCGCTGGAGTCCCGTGCGGTCATCACGCGCCCGTTCGCGGGCGAGGGCATCCGGGTCACGGTGGGCACGCCCGAGGAGGACGACGTCTTCCTGGCCGCGCTCGACGACGCGCTGCCCGACGCGCTCCGCTGACCAGCGCTGACCGGGCCGTAGCGACGGCCGGCGCCCGGGCGGAACGGGGGAGCCCGGAACGGACGGCGGCCCCGGCTGGTTTGATGGCCGACGTGGCTCTTCCCCGCGTCCTCTCCGGCATCCAGCCGACGGCGGACTCCTTCCACCTCGGGAACTACGTCGGCGCCCTCCGGCAGTGGGTCAGCATGCAGGAGGACCACGACGCCTTCTACTGCGTCGTCGACCTGCACGCGATCACCCTCGAGCAGCCGGACCCGGCCGTGCTGCGGCAGCGCACCCTGGTGTCGGCGGCGCAGCTGATCGCCCTCGGCGTCGACCCGGCCCGCAGCACCCTGTTCGTGCAGAGCCAGGTGCCCGAGCACGCCCAGCTGGCCTGGGTTCTGCAGTGCCTCACCGGCTTCGGGGAAGCCAGCCGCATGACGCAGTTCAAGGACAAGAGCACGCGCGAGGGGGCCGGCCCGACGTCGGTGGGGCTGTTCACCTATCCGGTGCTGCAGGCCGCCGACATCCTGCTGTACCAGGCCCACCGGGTCCCGGTGGGGGAGGACCAGCGGCAGCACCTGGAGCTCACCCGCGACCTGGCCGGCCGGTTCAACGGCCGGTACGGCGAGACCTTCACGCTCCCCGAGGCCTACATCCCCGCCGGCGCCGCCAAGATCCTCGACCTGCAGTCGCCGGACAAGAAGATGAGCAAGAGCCTGCCGCCGGCGGGCTGCGTCAACCTGCTGGACGACCCGAAGGTCACCGCGAAGAAGATCCGCTCCGCGGTCACCGACACCGGGCGGGAGGTCGTCGCGGACCCCGAGGGCAAGCCCGGCGTCACGAACCTGCTCACCATCCACTCCGCCTTCTCGGGGCGGAGCATCGCCCAGCTCGAGGAGCACTTCGCCGGCCGCGGCTACGGCGACCTGAAGAAGGAGCTCGCCGAGGTCGTCACCGACGCCCTCGCCCCCGTGCAGCGGCGCACGGCCGAGCTGCTGGCCGACAGCGCCGAGCTGGAGCGCCTGCTCGCCGCGGGCGCCGCGCGGGCCCGCGAGGTGGCCGGCCGCACGCTGGCCGCCGTGTACGAGCGGGTCGGCTTCCTCCCACCGGCCGGGCCGGCGGCATGAACGACGACACCTTCGTCGGCCGGCTGGCGACCGGACCGGAGACGGCGGTGCTCGGGGTGATCGTGCCCGTCCCCGAGCCCTGGTCGGCGCTGCTGGTCGACTGGCGCACCAAGGTCGGCGACCGGCAGGCGGCGCTGGTGCCGCCGCACGTGACCCTGCTCCCGCCGACGGAGGTGCCGGTCGCGGACCGCGACGCCATCACCGAGCACCTCGCGGCCGTCGCCGCCGCGCACCCGCCGTTCGACATGCACCTGGCCGGCACCGGCACCTTCACGCCGGTCTCCGACGTGGTCTTCGTGACCGTTGCGCGGGGGATCGGCAACTGCGAGCTGCTGGCCAACGACGTCCGCCAGGGCCCGCTCGCCCGCTCGCTCTCCTTCCCGTACCACCCGCACGTCACCGTGGCCCATGACGTGCCGGCGGACATGCTGGAGCTCGCCTACTGCGGGCTGCAGGACCTCTCGGCCGAGTTCCGGGTGGAGCACTTCACCGAGTTCGAGCAGTCGGCGGCCGGCAGCTGGGTCGTCGCCCGCGAGTACCCCCTCACCGGCCCCGCGCACTGAGCCGGCACCGCGTCAGGACCCTGCGAGGGGACGGGGCAGGCCCCAGACTCGGGCGGTGAGCTCCACCCCCACCCGCGAGGCCCCCGACCAGGAGGCAGCCGTCCGGAAGGGGTGGCCGTCGCGCGCGTGGGACCGCGTCGAGAGGACGGTCGACGCCGCCCGCCGGCGGTCGCCCCGGCTGGACCACGTGGCCCGGGCCGGCGGGCGCTACCGGCGGACGCAGGGCGACCTCATGGCGGCGGGCGTCACCTACTTCGTCTTCCTGGGGCTGTTCCCCGTCCTGCTCCTGGTCGCCTCGGGCATCGGTCTCGTGCTGGCCGGGGACGAGCTGCTCCAGCGCGAGCTCTACGAGGCCATCCGCACCACCTTCCCGGGGAGGACCGGAGAGGACCTCGTGGCCGACCTGCGCGGGGCGGTCGGCTCCGCCGAGGTGGTCGGCGTGATCGGGCTGGTCGGCTTCGTCTACGCCGGCCTCCGGGCGATGGACAAGCTGCGCATCGGCATGGAGCGCATCTGGAAGGGGCGCGCCGAGGAGCCGGAGTTCCTCCGGGACAACGTGCAGGACCTCCTGGCCCTGCTGCTGCTCGGGGCGGTCGGCCTGTTGAGCCTCGCGCTGACAGGTGTCGCGACGGGGGCGACGTCGTGGCTCCTCGGGGTGCTCGGGCTCGAGGGCGCGCCCGGCCTCGCGCTGCTCGCCACGGTGGCGAGCCTGGCGCTGGCGTTCCTGGGCGACGTCGTCGTCTTCCTGTGGCTGCTCAAGGTGGTCCCCTCCACCCCGCACCCCGTGCGCCGCCTGCTGCCCGGGGCGCTGTTCGGCGCGGCCGGCTTCGAGGTGATGAAGCTGATCGGGAACCTCTACCTCTCGCTGATCTCCGGCAGCGTGACCGCCTCGGCCTTCGGTGGCGCGGTCGGCATCCTCGTCTGGATCAACATCGTCTTCCGGTTCGCCTTCTTCACCGCTGCCTGGACCGCCACCCTGCCGGCGGTGGAGGCGGCCGGCCGGCCACCGGAGCGGGAGACGGCCGGCGACGTCGACGCACGATCGCAGTGACCGCGCCCAGCCCCACCCCGGCGAGGACGGCGAGGGCCCACGGAGCGGGAGCCGGCTGCGCCTCGGAGGCGGCGAGCGCCGTGCGCCGCAGCGACGGGGAGGGCGCGGTGCTGGTCGGCGGCGGGGTCGGCCGTGGGGTCGCGGCGACCAGATCACCCGGTCGGACCAGCCGCCCGACCCCGGGGACGGCGGCCGGGACGGCGAACCCCCAGTCGAGCAGGCGGGCCGCCTGGTCGGCCGCGGTCAGCGGCCGGTTCTCCGTGTCCAGGACGCTGACCACCAGCCGGCGGCCGTCGCGCTCCGCGGCGGTGACGAAGGTGTGGCGGGCGGCGTCGGTGAAGCCGGTCTTGCCACCCAGGTTGCCGGGATACGTCGTCCGCAGCGGGTTCTGGTTCTGGATCTGGTAGCCGGGGAACCGGCCCTCCACCGCCGGCATGTCGGCCGTCGGGACGCGCAGCACCTCGGCGGTGACCGGGTCCTCCACGAGCGCGCGGAAGATCAGCGCCAGGTCGTACGCGGAGGAGGACTGCCCGGCGACGTCGAGGCCGGAGGGGGAGCCGGCGACCGTGTCGTAGGCCCCCAGCGCGGCCGCCGTGCGGTTCATCTCGGCGAGCGTGGCCGCCTCGCCGCCGAAGGCCCGCGCCAGGGCCGTCGCGGCGTCGTTGCCCGACTGCAGCACCAGTGCCCGGAACAGCAGCGGGACGGGGTACTGCCCGCCGGCGACCAGCCCCACGCGGCTGCCCTCCACGCGCTCGTCCTCTTCCGTGCCGACCACCACCTGGCCCGGGTCGAGCCGGTGCGCGAGCGTCAGGAAGGTCAGGGTCTTGAGCGTGCTCGCCGGGTAGTAGCGCCCGTGCGGGTCGCGGGCGGCCAGGACGGCGCCCGAGCCGGCGTCGGCGACCAGCCACCCGGACGCGGCGAGGCCGTCGGGGAGCGGGGGAGCGCCGTCGGTGACGACCACGCCCCGTGTCCGCAGCCGCTCGCCGCCCACCGTGCTCCCGTCGGGCGCGGTGCCCCGGGGTGGCAGGGCGGTGCGCGGCGCGGTCGGCGTGGGCGCGGCCGGGTCGACCGTGGGGCGCGGCGCCGCCGTCGGTGTCGAGGTCGGGAGGGGACCCGCCACGGCGGGCGCCGGCCCGGCCGCGATCGCGAGGACAGCGGCGGCGGCCGCCAGCCAGGTCGCCCGTCGTCCTCCCACGACGAGGAGGCTAGGCGGACGTGAGGTGGGACACGGGCCCCAGGGGAGGCGCGGCCCCGAACGGAGGAGTGTTCGCAACGATCGGGTCTCAGTCCGGGCGAGAGGTGGTAGCGGGCCCCGTCACCGCGGTTAGCGTCCGGGGTCGTGCCCCCTGCGGGCCACCCCTCGGGGCGGCTCCGGGGCGCGAGCAACCCACACCCGGGAGAGCCCGCCATGCGGCGGGAGCTTCCCCCAGAAAAGGAGACCGTCTTGCGCCGAGCGCGGATGACGAAGGCCGCGGCGCTGCTGCTGGCCGGCAGCCTGGCCCTGGCGGCCTGCGCGAGCGACGAGGAGCCCGCGGCGGGCGGTGGTGACACCGGCGGTGGTGCCGCCGCGGAAGGTGGACCGCAGGTCGGCCTGGCCTACGACGTCGGCGGCCGTGGTGACCAGTCGTTCAACGACTCGGCGTACGCCGGTGTCGAGGCGGCGATCACGGCCCTGGACGGCGAGGTCCAGGAGTTCAGCCCGAACGACGACGGCTCCGACCGCGTCGAGGGGCTGGCCAACCTGGCGGAGGCCGGCTACGACCCGGTCATCGGCGTCGGCTTCGCCTACGCCGAGACGATCGCCGAGGTCGCCGAGGAGTTCCCCGACACCACGTTCGCCGTCGTCGACTCCTCCGTGGCCGACATGGGCCTGGAGAACGCGACCGGCCTGCTGTTCGCCGAGGAGCAGGGCTCCTTCCTCGCCGGCGTCGCCGCCGCGCTGAAGAGCGAGACCGACCACGTCGGCTTCGTCGGCGGCGTCGAGATGCCGCTGATCCAGAAGTTCGAGGCCGGCTTCACGGCCGGCGCCAAGGCCGTCAACCCGGACATCCAGGTCGACGTCGAGTACATCTCCCCCGCCGGTGACTTCTCCGGCTTCGGTGACCCGGCCCGCGGCCAGATCCTGGCCCGCAGCATGTACGACGCCGGCGCGGACATCGTCTTCCACGCGGCGGGCGGCTCGGGCAGCGGCGTCTTCCAGGCGGCCGCCGACACCGGCAACCGGGCGATCGGTGTCGACTCCGACCAGTACCAGACCGTCGACGACCCGGCGCTGCAGGCGGTCATCATGACCTCGATGCTCAAGCGGGTGGACAACGCGGTGGAGTCGTTCATCACCGACTACTCCGAGGGCAACGTCCAGGGCGGCATCGACATCCTCAACGACCTGGAGAGCGACGGCGTCGGCCTGGCCACCTCGGGTGGGCAGATCGACGACATCCAGCAGCAGATCGAGGACTACCGCCAGCAGATCATCTCGGGCGAGATCACGGTCCCGACGACCCCGTGAGCCAGGGTGGGGGGGGGGGGGGGGGGGGGGGCGGGGGGGGGGGGGGGGGGGGGGGTGGGGGGGGGGGGGGGGGGGGGGGGGGGGTGTGGGGCGGGTGGTGGCGCGTCTGGGGGG